>NZ_LNTD01000075.1 GCF_001462455.1 Cellulomonas sp. B6 | reverse complement strand
CCTTCAGCGCCGATGGTACTGCACTCGCCAGGGTGTGGGAGAGTAGGACGCCGCCGGACAATCATTCAACGAAAGGCCCACCCCTCACGGGGTGGGCCTTTCGTCGTTCACCGCTTCCTCGGGGCGGCGAGCCGTGAACCTCGCGTTCACGGCTGCCGTGCTCCGAGCGGACGACGCCACAGCGACGGCGGTCCCGCGGTGCTGCAGCGCGCCCACGTGCGTGCGTCGCGGCTGCGGCGGATGCGAACATGGTGCGCGGACAAGACGACGGGGAGTACAGATGAACAGCGACGTGCCCACCAGCTCGGGCGACGACCGACCGTTGCGGCGTGGCGGATCCGCCGACCGGTCACGTGGGTCAGGCGCGCCCCGCGGCGGCCGTGGGACCGGCGATCGCGCCGGTGGTTCCGGGGCGTGGTCGCCGCGCGGTGAAGCGCGGTCGGACCGTCCGCGCGGCGGGCGTGGAGAGGCCGGCTCCTCGAGCGGAGCGCGGGGTGGAGGCGGCGCGTCGAGCGGCCGCGTCCCGTCGCGGGGTGGCACGTGGTCGCGTGACGGGTCGGGCGGGGGTGCGCCCCGGCGCGAGGGCTCCGACGAGCGTCCTTCGCGCGGACGCTCCGCGGGCGGTCCCGAGCAGGGCCGTGGGCGGTCGACCGCGTGGGGCGGCTCGGCGGTGCGCCCGGCGCGCGAGGGCGTGCCCGGGCGGGCGTCACGCGGGGTGACTCCCGAGCGTCCTGCTCGTGGCGGTGACGGTGCGGCACGTGGCGCGTGGTCGTCAGGACGGCCCGAGCGCGGCGGCGGGGCGTCGCGTGCCGTCGGTGGCTCCGGGCGTCCGGTGTCGCCGTCACGACGACCGGCGGGTGAGGCAGGGAGCACGGGGGGCCAGTCGCGTGCCCGTTCCTTCGGGTCGCGTGACGCTGGCGACGAGCGGCGTGCCCGTCAGGGTGGCGATCGCCCGTGGTCGGGCGCCGGCGCCGAGCGCCGCGGTCCCGCCGCCCCGAGCACCGGAGACAGGAGCCGTCCGGCATCCGGCGGGCGCGACGGTCGACCGAGCACGAGCGGGTTCGGCCGTCCGGGAGGAACGAGCCGTTGGAGCGCCGGCCAGGTCCGCGACGAGCGCGGGAGCATGGGTGACGACCGCCGCGGTGGTGCACGTCCCTTCCGTGACGGCGGCGCGCGGCCCTCACGTGGTGCGGCGGCAGGGCCGTCGCGCGACGGTGGCCAGCGGCGGTTCGACGACGGTGGCGCGCGTCCCGTCCGCGACGCGTCCGCGCGTCCGCAGCGGGAGGGCGGGCCTCGCGGCTCTCGCCCCGATCGCCCGTCGGGGCGCCCGCTGCGTGCCGGCGCGGGACGCCCGCTGCGTCCCGGTGCGGGTGGCGCACCCCGCCGCGTCGACGACGCTCCGGAGCACGTCGAGCGCGTGCCCGCCCCGCCGCTGCCCGAGGACGTCACCTTCTCGCTGCTCGACCGCGACGTGCGCGGTCGTCTGCGCACGCTGAGCAAGGAGAACGCCGACCGTGTCGGCCGTCACCTGGTGATGGTCGGGCGGTTGATCGACGAGGACCCCGAGGCCGCGTACGAGCACGCTCAGGCGGCCGTGCGTCGTGCGGGGCGCGTCGACGTCGTCCGGGAGGCCGCGGGGCTCGCCGCCTACCGCACCGGGCGGTTCGCGGAGGCGCTGCGCGAGCTGCGGACGGTGCGCCGGCTGAACGGCTCGTCCGAGCACCTTCCCGTGATGGCCGACGCCGAGCGCGGTCTCGGGCGCCCCGAGCGCGCGATCGCACTCTCGCAGGAGCCGGAGGCCGCGCAGCTGGACCGCGAGGCACGCGTCGAGCTCGCGATCGTGGTGAGCGGCGCGCGGCTCGACCTCGGCCAGCCCGAGGCCGCCGTGGCGGCCCTCTCGGGCGATCTCGTCCAGGGGCTCACCGGACTCGTCGCGGCGCGCGTGGCGCAGGCGCGCTCGACGGCGTTGACCGCGTCGGGTCGGCACGAGGACGCGGCGGCCGAGCTGGCCGCGTTCCCGCAGCGTCTGCTCGACGAGGCCGCGGGCGAGCCGGACCAGGACGACGTGGTCGTCTACGACCTCGTCGAGGACGACGACCACCCCGGCGCGGACGTCGCGCCCGCGGACGAGACCGCAGCGGGCGGCGCGGACGAGGGCACGGGGGCGGACGAGGGCACGGGGGCGGACGACGCCGGGACGTCACCGGACGTCGATGACGCCGCTCACCTCGAGGCGGGTCCGGCGACGACGACCGACGAGGGAGAGCGATGAGCGCCCGCGGACTGCTGGGCTGCGACCAGCCGCTCGCCACCCGGTACGACCTCGCCCTGGTCGACCTCGACGGCGTCGCCTACCGCGGCCACGAGCCGATCGACGGCGCCGCCGAGGGGCTGGCGCAGGCGCGCGCGGCGGGCATGCGTCTCGTCTTCGTCACGAACAACGCGTCCCGGGAGCCCGAGACGGTCGCGGAGCAGCTCACGGGCCTGGACATCCCGACCCGCGCCGACGAGGTGATGACGGCCGCCCAGGCCGCCGCCGAGCTGCTCGCGACCCGCGTCGAGCCGGGTGCGCCGGTCCTCGTCGTCGGCGGCGCCGGCCTGCACACCGCCGTCCTCGCCAAGGGGTACCGCGTCGTCACCTCGGCCGACGACGCGCCCGTGGCCGTCGTGCAGGGGTTCGCACCCGACCTCGGGTGGGCGGACCTCGCCGAGGCGGCGTACGCCGTGCAGCGCGGCGCCTGGCACGTCGCGTCCAACCTCGACCTCAGCCTGCCGACCGCGCGCGGCTTCGCCCCGGGCAACGGTTCGCTCGTGGGCGCCGTCCGCGCCGCCACCGGTGTCGATCCCGCCAGCGCGGGCAAGCCGTCGCCCACCATGTATCGGCTCGCGGTCGCACGGGCCGGCGCGAGCGCGCCCCTCGTCGTCGGCGACCGGCTCGACACCGACCTCGCCGGTGCGCGCGCGGGCGACATGCCCGGGCTGCACGTGCTCACGGGCGTCAGCACCGCGCGCGACGCCGTCCTCGCGGCGCCGGGGGAGCGGCCGCACTACCTCGCCGCCGACCTGCGGGCGCTGCTGGTGCCGCACCCCGAGCCCTCGCTCGACGACGGGTGGTGGGTGTGCCGCGGCGCGGCCGCCCGCGTCGTGGACGGTGCGCTCGATCTGCACGGGACGCCGACCGACGCCGTCGACCTGGTGCGCGCCGCGTGCGCGGCGGCGTGGGACGCGGCCGACGCCGGTGCCACGCTCGACCCCGCGCGGGTGCCCGAGCTGGGCTGACGCTCGCGCGCGCCCACGGCCGCGTCCCTCGGGCGCCTGTGGGTGACGCGCGGCCCGTGTCGCACGCGGCGGGTAGCGTGGACGAGCGCCGCCCGCCGGTGCCCGCGGTGAGCCGTGGCACGGCGACCGGACCAGAGCCTGGAGGACGAGACGTGAGCGAAGCCGTGCAGCAGCCCGGTCGAGGTGGTGCCGTACCCACCCCGGGAGCCGTCGTCGCTGCCGCGCTGGCGCGCGACGTGGCTCCCGCCGAGGCGGCGAGCGGTGCGGACGACGCCGTCGAGGAGGCGCTGCGCCTGCTCGACGGCGTCGAGGAGCTCGAGCTCGCCGCCCAGGTGACGACGTTCGAGTCCGTGCACCGTGCGCTCCAGGACCGGTTGGCGGACGCCGAGGGATGACCGTGACGACGACGAGGGCCCGGCTCGACGCCGAGCTCGTGCGACGCGGGCTCGCGCGCTCGCGCGGCCACGCCGCCTCGCTGCTCGCCGCCGGGCGCGTGCGCGTGGACGGCGCGACCGCGTCCCGCGCGGCCACGGCGGTCGAGCCGGACCAGACGGTGACCGTCGACGTCGACCCCGCGGACCGCGGGTACGCGTCGCGCGCCGCGCACAAGCTCGCGGACGCGCTCGACGCGTTCGGCTCGCTCGGTCCGGACCCCGCAGGGCGCACGTGCCTCGACGCGGGCGCCAGCACCGGGGGCTTCACGGACGTCCTGCTCCGGCGCGGTGCGCGCCGGGTCGTCGCGGTCGACGTCGGGCACGGCCAGCTCGTCGACCGGCTGCGCGACGACCCGCGCGTCGAGGTCCGCGAGCACGTCAACGTCCGGGACCTCGTCGCCGGCGACGTCGCACCGGCGCCCGGGCTGGTCGTCGCCGACCTCTCGTTCATCTCGCTCACGCTCGTCGTCGCACCGCTGCTCGCCGTCGCGGCGCCGGGCGCGGACCTGGTCCTCCTCGTCAAGCCGCAGTTCGAGGTCGGACGCGAGCGGCTCGGGTCGCAGGGGGTCGTGCGCGACCCGCGGCTGTGGCACGACGCCCTGACCGGGGTCGTCACGTGCGCCCGGGACGCCGGTGCCGTGGTCCGGGACGTGCGTCCGAGCACGCTGCCCGGCGCCCACGGCAACGTCGAGTTCGTGCTGTGGCTGCGCGCCGGTGCGGACGGCGCGGGGCCGGTGGCGGAGCCGGTGCCGGAGATCGACGTGCAGCAGGCGGTGGCCGACGCCGTCGACCGTGCCCGACGAGCAGGAGAGAGCTCATGACACGCCGTGCCCTGCTGGTGCGCCACAGCGGACGGCCCGAGGCGCTCGCCGCGACCGACGCCGTGGTCCGCGCGCTGCGCGCCGCCGACGTCGAGCCCGTGACCGCCACGCGCGACACCACGCCCGGCGGGCTGCCCGACTTCGAGCTCGCGGTGGTCCTGGGCGGTGACGGCACGATCCTGCGCGCGGCCGAGCTGACACGCGGCACGGACGTGCCGCTGCTCGGGGTCAACCTCGGGCACGTCGGCTTCCTGGCCGAGATCGAGCCGGCCGACGTCGAGACGGCGGTGCAGCGCCTGACCGCGGGCGACTACGCGGTCGAGGAGCGCACGACGCTCGACCTGCGCGTGATCGGGGCCGACGGCACCGTCGAGGGCTGCTGGGCGCTCAACGAGGCGGCGCTCGAGAAGACCGACCCCGCGCGCATGATCGAGGTCGTCATCGAGGTCGATGGCCGGCCGCTGTCCTCGTTCGGCAGCGACGGGCTCGTCGTGGCGACCGCGACCGGCTCGACCGCGCACGCGTTCTCCGCCGGCGGTCCCGTCGTGTGGCCCGACGTCCGCGGCATGGTGATGGTCCCGCTCGCCGCGCACACGCTGTTCGCGCGGCCGCTGGTGCTCGGACCCAGCAGCGTCCTCGCGGTCGAGATCATCGACCGCTCGCCGTCGCCGGCCGTCGTCACGTGCGACGGCAGGCGTCAGCACGCGGTCCCGCGCGGCGCCCGCCTCGAGGTGCGCGTGAGCGACGTGCCCGTGCGGTTCGCGCGGCTCAACCCGGCGCCGTTCACCACGCGCCTGGTGCAGAAGTTCGACCTGCCGGTGGTGGGCTGGCGCGGCGCGGCCCACGAGGACGAGGACGGTGCGGGGTGATCGACGAGATCCGGATCGACGACCTGGGCGTCATCGGGCGCGCGCACGTGCGGCTGGGCCCGGGGCTGACCGTCCTGACGGGCGAGACCGGGGCCGGCAAGACGATGGTGCTGACGGCCCTCGGCCTGCTGCTCGGCGGGCGCGCCGACCCCGCGACGGTGCGCACGGGTGCGAGCGGTGCGTCCGTCGAGGGCCGTGTGCTGCTGCCCGAGGACTCCGCGGCGCTCGCCCGGGCCCGCGAGGCGGGTGCCGACGTCGACGACGACGGCACGCTCGTCGTGCTGCGCACGGTCGGCGCGGGGACGCCCGACTCGCCGGGCCGGTCCCGCGCGCACCTGGGCGGGCGCTCGGTGCCGCAGGGCGTCCTCGCCGAGATCGCCGAGGAGCTGGTGACGGTGCACGGCCAGGCCGACCAGGTGCGGCTGCGCTCGTCCGCGCGCCAGCGTGCCGCACTGGACGCCTTCGCCGGCCCGCGGCACGCCGAGGTGCTGACCGCGCACGCCGACGCGTGGGCGCACCGCGCGCGGGTGCGGGCCGAGCTCGACGACCTGGTGGCGCGCGCGCAGGAGCGCACGCGCGAGGCCGAGCTGCTGCGGCTCGGCCTCGCCGAGGTCGAGAGGGTCGACCCGCAGCCGGGGGAGGACCTCGACCTCGCGGCCGAGGCCGAGCGGCTCGGGCACGCCGAGGACCTGCGCGCGGCGGCGGCGGGCGCCCACGTCGCGCTCGTCGGTGACGAGGACGTGGCCGACGGCGGTGCCTCCGCGACGCTGCTCGTCGAGGACGCGCGTCGTCAGCTCGAGCAGGCCGGTCACCACGACGCCGCGCTCGCGGCCCTGGCGGTGCGCGCCGCCGAGGCCGGGTACCTGCTCGCGGACGTCGCGGCCGAGCTGTCCGCGTACGTCCAGGACCTGCAGGCCGACCCCGCCCGCCTGGACGCCGTGCAGCGCCGGCGGGCCGAGCTCACGGCGCTGACGCGCAGCTACGGCGAGGACGTCGCCGCGGTGCTGGCGTGGTCGCAGGACGCGTCGCGTCGCCTGCTCGCGCTCGACGGCGGGCAGGAGCGCGTCGACGAGCTGCGCGCGCGGTGCGCCGAGCTCGACGCGACCGTCGCCGAGCTCGCCGGGACGATCACCGCGACGCGGACGGAGGCCGCCGGGCGCCTCGCCGCGGCGGTGACCGAGGAGCTGGCGGGGCTCGCGATGGCCGGCGCGCGGCTCGAGGTCGCGGTGCGGCCCGCCGACGACCCCGGCGCGCACGGCGCCGACCACGTCGAGATGCTGCTCGTCCCGCACCAGGGCGCCCCCGCGCGCCCGCTCGGCAAGGGCGCCTCGGGCGGTGAGCTCTCGCGCGTCATGCTCGCGCTTGAGGTCGCGCTGGCCACGGCCGAGGGCTCGGGGGCCGCGACGCCCGGCACGTTCGTGTTCGACGAGGTCGACGCGGGCGTCGGCGGGCGCGCCGCGACGCAGATCGGGGAGCGGCTCGCCCGGCTCGCAGGCGGCACGCAGGTGCTCGTCGTCACGCACCTCGCCCAGGTCGCCGCGTTCGCCGACCGGCACCTGGTGGTCACGAAGTCCGTCGCGGACGGCGTCGACGTCGTCACCGAGTCCGACGTGCGGGAGGTCGACGGCGAGGACCGGGTGCGCGAGCTCGCCCGCATGCTGTCGGGTCAGGACGACTCGGAGGCGGCGCGCGCGCACGCGGCCGAGCTCCTGGCCCAGTCCGTGGGACGATGACCCCCGATGAGAGTCTCCCTGCGCCGCCGTACGTCCGCGACCGATGATGCCGAGATCGTCGGGCCGCTCCGCGTCGACCCCCGGACGAAGACGCTGACCAAGCGTCTCAAGCCCGGCGACATCGCCGTGATCGACCACCTCGACCTCGACCGCGTGTCCGCCGAGGCGCTGCTGGCCTGCCGGCCGGCCGCCGTGCTCAACGCGGCACGCTCGACGTCCGGGCGATACCCGAACCTCGGGCCCGACATCCTGGTGAGCGCCGGGATCCCGCTCGTCGACGACCTCGGCCCCGACGTCATGGCGCTGACCGAGGGGCGCGTCCTGCGCATCGTCGACGGCGCGGTGCATGACGGCGACACGCTCGTCGCCGAGGGTGTCGCGCAGACGCCGGAGACGGTCGCCGCCGCGATGGAGGAGGCGCGCGCCGGGCTGTCGGTGCAGCTCGAGTCGTTCGCCGCCAACACGATGGACTACCTGCGGCGCGAGCGTGAGCTCCTGCTCGACGGCGTCGGCGTGCCCGACATCGACACGCGCATCGACGGCCGGCAGGTGCTGATCGTCGTGCGCGGGTACCACTACAAGGAGGACCTCGTCACGCTCCGTCCGTACATCCGTGAGTACCGCCCGGTGCTCATCGGGGTGGACGGCGGCGCGGACGCGATCCTCGAGGCCGGCTGGCGGCCCGACATGATCGTCGGGGACATGGACTCGGTGTCGGACCGCGCGCTGCGCTGCGGTGCGGAGATCGTCGTGCACGCCTACCGCGACGGCCGCGCGCCCGGCATCACGCGCGTCGAGCAGCTCGGCGTGCCGCACGTCGTGTTCCCCGCGACCGGCACGAGCGAGGACGTCGCGATGCTGCTCGCCGACGACAAGGGCGCCGAGCTCATCGTCGCCGTCGGCACGCACGCCACGCTCGTGGAGTTCCTCGACAAGGGCCGCTCCGGCATGGCCAGCACCTTCCTGACCCGGCTGCGCGTCGGCGGCAAGCTCGTCGACGCCAAGGGCGTCTCGCAGCTGTACCAGCACCGCATCTCGAACCTGCAGCTCACGCTGCTCGTGCTCGCGGGACTGCTCGCGCTCGGCGTCGCGCTCGCGTCGACCGCCGCCGGGCAGACCCTCATCGGCCTCGTGGGCGCGCGCATGGACGACCTCGTGTCGTGGGCCGGTTCGCTGTTCGGCGGATCGACGTGACGCGAGCCGGTGCGCCGACGGTCACCGCCGTCGCGCACCCCGGCCCCACGCCCGCACGCCCCGCCGCGACCCGTCGCGCACCCGACCGAGAGCACCCCACCCCGTGATCGACTTCCGGTACCACATCGTCTCGCTCATCTCCGTCTTCCTGGCTCTTGCCGTCGGCATCGCCCTCGGCGCCGGGCCGCTCAAGGAGACGATCGGTGACACCTTGACCGGCCAGGTCGAGGTGCTGCGCACCGAGAAGGAGGACCTGCGTGCGCAGCTCGACGCCACGGGCGGCGACCTCGCGGCCGTCGAGGCCTACGCCGCCGCGTCCGGCGACCGGCTGCTGCCGGGCACGCTGACGGACCGCCGCGTCGCGCTCGTGCTGCTCGACGAGGTCCCGGCGGCCGAGGTCGAGGGCCTCACGGACCGCCTCACGCGCGCCGGTGCGACCGTCTCGGCCACGGCCACGGTCAACGACACCTGGACCGACCCGAGCCTGGCGACGTACCGGCGCACCCTCGCGGGCACGCTCGTCTCCTACCTCGCCGCTCCGCCGGCCGCCGACGCCGGGACGGACGTCGAGCTGGCCGAGGCGCTCGTCTCGGGGCTGACCGGCGCCGACTCGACGTCGCCCGACACGCTCTCGGAGAACGCGGCGTCGCTGCTCGACGTGCTCGCCGAGGGCGACCGCGCGCTGGTCTCGTTCGCGCAGGACGTCACGCGCCCGGCCGACGCGGTCGTCGTGGTCGTCGGCACCGCGCGCGCCGCCTCCGGCGCGACACCGTCGCCGGACGCCGTGGCCGCGGCCACGCAGGCGCACCTCGCGGTCGCCTCGGCCGCGCAGCGGCTCTCCGAGGGCGCCGTCCTGGCCGGCAACACCCGCAGCGGCGACAGCCTCGTGGCGGCGGCGCGCGCGGACGGCGACCTGACCGGTGCTCTCACGACCGTCGCCGACGCGACGACCGTCGCCGGGCAGGTGGTCGTGCCGCTCGCGCTCGCGACCAGCATCGCCGGGCAGCCGGCGCACTACGGCTACGGCGACGGCCTCACGCCGCTGCCCCCGGCCGTGCAGCTGACGCCGGTGGACCGCACCCCCGCGGTGCCGGGCGGCGACGCGGCCCCGACGGGTGAGGGCGGCGAGCCGACCGCGCCCGAGGGCGAGGGCGGTGCACCCGCCGGCGACGACGGCGGTGCCGGGTGAGCGTCGCGCGTCGCCTGGGGGCGGCGTTCGGTGCCGCGAGCGTCACGTCGGCCGTCCGTGGCGCGCTCGACTGGCAGCCGCCGGGCGGTGCCGCGACGTGGACGCGTACCAACCACCGCGGTGAGCCCGTGAGCCTGCTGGAGGGTCCCTCGCTCGCGCTCGGCGTGCTCGCCGGCGCGCTCGTGGGCGCCGGTGGCGCGCGTGCGACCGCCGCCGCCGCGGTCGCCGTCGCGGGCTCCGGGGCGTTCGGGCTCGTCGACGACCTGCGCGAGGACACCTCGACCCGCACGAAAGGGCTGCGCGGGCACCTCGGCGCGCTGGCGCACGGCCGCCTGACCACCGGTGGTCTCAAGGTCCTCGGGATCGGCGCGAGCGCGCTGGCCGCCGCGGCGCTGGCCCCGCCCGCCGGCGGTGCCGCCGCACG
Source organism: Cellulomonas sp. B6 (assembly GCF_001462455.1). Classification (GTDB taxonomy): domain Bacteria; phylum Actinomycetota; class Actinomycetes; order Actinomycetales; family Cellulomonadaceae; genus Cellulomonas. Next base: position 8,926 of record NZ_LNTD01000075.1, on the reverse strand, counting down.
GCCCGTGGCCCGCGTCGCCGACACCCTCGCGTCCACGGCCCTCGTCGCGGGCACCGCGAACCTCGTCAACCTGCTCGACCTGCGCCCGGGCCGCGCGCTCAAGGCGTCGGCGCTCGTCGCGGCGCCGCTGGTCGCGACGCCCGGCGGCGGGGTCGCCGCGGCGGTGCTGGGTGCCGCCTCGAGCGCCGTCGAGGCCGACCTCGCCGAGACCGACATGCTCGGGGACTCGGGCGCCAACGCCCTGGGCGCCGCGCTCGGCACGGCACTCGTGCTCGGTGCGCCCCGCCAGGTGCGCCTCGGTGCGCTGGCCGTCGTCGTCGGCCTCACGCTGGCGAGCGAGCGCGTCAGCTTCACGCGCGTCATCGAGCGCACGCCCGTGCTGCGCGATCTCGACGCGTGGGGCCGCCGCCCCGCGCACGTCCCGGCCGCGGCCGGCCGCGCGGCGGGCCGCGACGCGGCATGAGCGGGCGGCTGCGCCGCACGCTGCAGGGGTTGCTCGGCGCCGCGGCGCTGATCGCCGTCGTCACGGTCGTCAGCCGCGCGCTCGGGCTCGTGCGCACGCTCGTGCTCAACGCGACGGTCGGCTCGGAGAGCATCGCCGACGCCTACAACGCCGCCAACCTGCTGCCGAACATGCTGTTCGAGGTCGCCGCAGGCGGTGCGCTCGCCGGTGCGGTGGTCCCGCTGCTCGCGGCACCGGTGGCCCGTGCCGACCGGGAGCAGGTCGGGCGCATGGTGTCGGCCGCGCTCGGCTGGGTGCTGCTGGTGCTGGTTCCCCTCGGTGGCCTGCTCGCGGCGCTGAGCGGCGTCGTCGGGGCGTACGCGGGCAAGGGTGACCCCGTGATGGCCGCCACCGTCCGCTACTTCGTCCTCGTGTTCGCGGTGCAGGTACCGGTCTACGGCCTCACGGTGCTGCTGTACGGCGTGCTGCAGGCGCATCGCAGGTTCTTCTGGCCGGCCTTCGCGCCCGTGCTGAACTCGGCCGTCCTCATCGCGACCTTCGCGGTCTACGGCTCCCTCGCGCGCGGCGAACGGGTGGACCCGACGGCGCTGCCGTCCGGGGCGCTCGACCTGCTCGCGTGGGGCACCACGGCCGGTGTCCTGGCGATGCTGCTGCCGGTGCTGCTGCCCGCCCGGCGGCTGGGGGTGCGGCTGCGGCCGACGCTGCGGTTCCCCGACGACGCCGGACGGCGCTTCCGAGCCCTCGGCCTCGCCGGCGTCGGGTCGGTCGCGGCGCAGCAGCTCTCGGTTCTCGCCGTGTGGCTCGTCGCGAACGGCCTGCTGCCGAGCGACGGGCGCGGCTACTCGGCCATCGTGTACGCGCAGCAGGTCTACCTGCTGCCGTACGCGGTGCTCGTGGTCCCGCTGGCCACCTCCACCTTCCCGCGCGTCGCGGCGCACGCCGCGGCGGGGGACGCGCGACGCTTCGCCGCCACGTCCGCGGTCACCACGCGGGCGGTTCTGCTGGTCGGCGCGCTCGGCGCCGCGGCGGTCCTGGCCGGGGGGCAGGCGGTCGCGACCCTGTTCGCGCGGATCACCCCGGGCCGGGGCTCGGGCCTCCTCGAGGCGATGGACGTGCTCCTCACCTGGATGCCGGCGGGCGTGGTCGGCCTCGCGGTGATGTTCCACGTCTCCCGCACGCTGTACGCCGTCGAACGGGCGCGGGCCGCGATCACGACCAACGTGGTGGGCTGGGGCACCCTCGCGGTGCTGGCACCGCTGCTGGCCGTGCTCGCGGGCGGCGCCGACCCCGTGGGCGTGCTGCGGGCGATCGGCCTGGCCACGACGGTCGGGATGGCTGCGGGTGGGCTGGCAGCCGTCGTCGCGCTGCGACGCGCGGCGGGGCGGGACGCGCTCGCGGGCCTGGGGCGCACCGCCGTGGTCGCGCTCCTGGCCGGCGCGGCCGGTGCGCTCGCGGGACGCGCCGTGGCGACGACGGTCCTGCGGCTGGTGGGTGACGACGTCTGGAGCGCCACCGGTGCGGCGGCCGGCGGTGCGGTCGTCGCGGTGACCGTGGTGGTGTGCGCGGTCGCGCTGCTCGACCGCGGCACGCTCCTGGGGGTGCTCAGCGTCGAGCGCGCCGAGACGGGGGTGACGACCGCGTCGGCGCCTGCCCCGACCGCCGCGACAGACCCGCCCGCCGGACCTGTCCCGCCGGTGGTGTGAGCCGGTCGACCGGGCGGGACGTGGTGGGGACCTACGAGGTGGGCCCGACGTCCGGTAGGGTGGAAGCCCGTGATGGATCGCGCACATCGACTCTCCGGGCGGTCGGACAACCTGACCCGGCACATCTTCGTCACGGGGGGCGTCGCCTCCTCACTGGGGAAGGGACTGACGGCCAGCAGCCTCGGTCGCCTGCTCCGCTCGCGGGGCCTGCGGGTCACGATGCAGAAGCTCGACCCGTACCTCAACGTCGACCCCGGGACGATGAACCCGTTCCAGCACGGTGAGGTGTTCGTCACCGAGGACGGTGCCGAGACGGACCTCGACGTCGGCCACTACGAGCGGTTCCTCGACGTGAACCTCGTCGGCTCGGCCAACGTCACGACCGGCCAGGTCTACTCGAACGTCATCGCCAAGGAGCGCCGCGGCGAGTACCTCGGCGACACCGTGCAGGTCATCCCGCACATCACCGACGAGATCAAGGAGCGCATGCGCTCGCAGGCGTCGGACGACGTCGACGTGATCATCACGGAGATCGGCGGCACGGTCGGCGACATCGAGTCGCAGCCGTTCCTCGAGGCCGCGCGTCAGGTGCGTCACGACCTGGGCCGCGACAACGTGTTCTTCCTGCACGTGTCGCTGCTGCCGTACATCGGCCCGTCGGGCGAGCTCAAGACCAAGCCCACGCAGCACTCGGTCGCGGCCCTGCGCAGCATCGGCATCCTGCCCGACGCGATCGTGCTGCGCGCCGACCGCGAGGTCCCCGAGTCGATCAAGCGCAAGATCGCGCTGTTCTGCGACGTCGACGTCGACTCGGTCGCGATCGCGCGCGACGCGTCGAGCATCTACGACATCCCGCGCGTGCTGCACGCCGAGGGCCTCGACGCGTACGTCGTGCAGCGCCTGGGCCTGCCGTTCCGGGACGTCGAGTGGAGCGGCTGGCAGGACCTGCTGCGCCGCGTGAACACCCCCGCGCACCACGTCGAGGTCGCGCTCGTCGGCAAGTACATCGACCTGCCCGACGCGTACCTCTCGGTGACCGAGGCGCTGCGCGCCGGCGGGTTCCACCACGACGCGCGCGTCACGATCCGCTGGGTGACGTCGGACGACTGCCAGACGCCCGCGGGCGCGCAGGAGGCGCTGGGCGGCGTGGACGCCGTGCTCGTGCCCGGCGGGTTCGGCGTGCGCGGCATCGAGGGCAAGCTCGGCGCGCTGCGCTGGGCGCGCGAGCACCAGGTGCCCACGCTCGGCCTGTGCCTCGGCCTGCAGTGCATGGTCATCGAGTACGCGCGCAACGTCGTGGGCCTCGAGGGCGCGTCGTCCTCGGAGTTCGAGCCCGACTCGCCGCACCCGGTCATCGCGACGATGGCCGAGCAGCTCGCGATCGTCGACGGCGCGGGCGACATGGGCGGGACGATGCGTCTGGGCGCCTACGACGCGACGCTCGTTCCGGGGTCCGTCGTCGCCGAGGCGTACGGCACCGAGCAGGTGTCCGAGCGCCACCGCCACCGGTACGAGGTCAACAACGCCTACCGCGAGCAGCTCGAGGCCGCGGGCCTCGTGATCTCGGGCGTCTCGCCCGACTCCTCGCTCGTGGAGTTCGTCGAGCTGCCGCGCGAGCAGCACCCGTTCTACGTCGCGACGCAGGCGCACCCCGAGTTCAAGTCCCGCCCGACGCGTGCGCACCCGCTGTTCGCGGGCCTCGTGGGCGCGGCCCTCGCGGCGCGGAACCCCGCGTGAGCGAGCACCGGCTGGTCGACGTCCCGCGGGAGCGGGACGTCGTCGAGCACCGGCTGCTGCACACCGGCCGCGTGTGGGACCTGGTGTCCGACACCGTGAGCCTCGACGACGGCGACGTCGTCCGCGAGTACGTCGACCACCCCGGCGCCGTCGCGGTGGTCGCGCTCGACGAGCAGGACCGCGTGCTGCTGCTGCAGCAGTACCGCCACCCGGTGCGGCACGAGCTGTGGGAGCCGCCCGCCGGCCTGCTCGACGTCGAGGGCGAGGACCTCGTGACGGCGGCCGCGCGCGAGCTCGCCGAGGAGGCGGACCTCGTGGCCGGCCGGTGGTGGCGGCTCGTGGAGTTCTTCAGCTCGCCCGGCGGCTCGGACGAGCGCATCACGGTGTTCCTGGCGCGCGACCTCACGGAGGTGCCCGCGGGGGAGCGCTACGTGCGCGGCGAGGAGGAGGCGTCGATGGTCCCCGTGTGGGTGCCGCTCGACGAGGCCGTCGCCGCCGTGCTCGCGGGGCGCCTGCACTGCCCGACGACGGTCACGGGGGTCCTCGCCGCGTCGGCCGCGCGTGCGGCCGGGTGGTCGACCCTGACCGAGGTCACGCCCGCCTGAGCGGAGGAGTCAGCGCTGCGCCCCCGGACCTCGAGGTCCGGGGGCGCGGCGCGTCCGGCCCGTCGCGGGAGTCAGCGGCGCACGCGCAGCGTGCCGAGGAACAGCGCGAGCAGCGCCGTCAGCGCCGCGGCACCGAGCATGTGGAGGTTCACCAGGGCGATCGGCAGCCCCGTGAACAGCTGGACGTAGCCGACGAGCCCCTGCGCGAGCGTCACGCCCAGCAGCGCGAGCGCCGAGCGCAGCGCGCGGTCGGTGCCGACCGCGGCGGGTGCGACACCCGTCGTGCCGGCGACGCCCCGCGCGGGCTGCGCGAGCCCGTCGGCCCGCTCGTAGGCGGGGCCGACCGCTCGCCGGGCGCGCGCCAGCACCCCGATGACGACGCCGAGCGTCCCCACGAACGCCCACACCGACAGGGCGTGCACGCGGGCCATGACGTACGGGTCGACCGCGAACCGGTAGCCGACCTCGTCGTCGCCCGAGTGGGGCCCGGCCCCGGTGACGACGACGCCCAGCACGAGGACCACGACGCCGAGCCCCGCCAGCAGCCCCGCCAGCGCGCGGACCCGCGGGCCGACCACCGGGGTCGCGTCGCCGTCGCCCTCGCGCGTCCGGACCAGGAGCCACGCGGAGACGGCCACCAGGACCATCGAGATCAGGAAGTGCGACCCGACGACGGCCGGGTGCAGGTCGACCAGGACGGTGATGCCGCCCACGACCGCCTGGATCGCGACGCCGACGATCGGCGCCCACGCCCACGCGCGGTACGTGCTGGTGCGGTTTCGGTCGCGGCCCGCGAGCAGCGCCACCGCCACCGCGAGCACCACGAGCACGCCGGTGAGGGTGCGGTTCCCGAACTCGATGACGGGGTGGATGCCCATCTCGTCGTGGAACACCGGCGCGAACTGCCCGGGCTCGCACTGCGGCCACGTCGAGCAGCCGAGCCCCGAGCCGGTCAGGCGCACCGCGCCGCCGGTCACGACGATGAGGACCTGCGCGACGAGGTTCGCGACGACCGCGCGCATCGTCCAGCGGGGGCGCAGCCGCTCGAGCAGGGACGGTGCGGACGCGGGGGCGGGGACGGTGCCGGTCACGGGGTCCAGGGTAGGCGGCGCGCCGCCTGCCGTGGCCCGTGCGGGACGCCGCCGGGTGCGGTGTGCGTCTCAGTCGCGCCGCGGTGCGCGCGTCAGTGCCAGCGGAACAGGCGCGCGGTGAGCGCCCCGAGCACGAGGGTCCAGCCCGCGAGCACCAGCACGGGCACGACAGGGAGCGTGCCGTCGACGAGCGTGGCGCGCAGCACGTCGCCGAGCGCGCCCGAGGGCAGCCACGTCGCGACGGCCGCGACGGGACCCGGAAGCCGGTCGGCCGGCACGATGACGCCGCCGCCGAGAGCGAGCACGAGCAGCAGCAGGTTCGCCAGGGCGAGCACCGCCTCGGCGCGCAGCGTGCCCGCCACGAGCAGCGCGAGCCCCGTGAACGCGCCCGTGCCCAGCACCACGCCGACCAGCGCGAGCACGAGGCCGCCCGGGTCGGGGCGCCACCCGAGCGCGAGCGCCGCCGCGCCGATGACGACCACCTGCACGGCCTCGACCGCGAGCACGCCCAGCACCTTGCCCGCGAGCAGCCCGCCGCGCCCGAGCGGTGTGGTGGCCATGAGGCGCAGCACGCCGTTGCGGCGGTCGAACGCGGTCGCGATGGCCTGCGACGTGAACGACGCCGTCATGACGGCGAGCGCCAGGATCCCGGGGGCGAGGAAGTCGATGCGCGACGCGCCCGCGGTGTCGAGCTCGACGAACGTGCCCTGCACGAGCCCGACGAGCGCGAGGACGGGGACGATTGCGGTGACGAGCACCTGCTCGCCGTTGCGCAGGATCATGCGCGCCTCGAACGCGGCCTGCGCGAGCACCCGGCGTCGGGCGGGTGCGGGCCGGGGCACGGGCGCGGCCCGCTCGGCGGCGGCGGTCATCGCAGGCTCCGTCCGGTGAGGTCGAGGAACACGTCCTCGAGCGTGCGCCGGCCCGTGTCGAGCCGGGTCACGAGCACGTCGCGCTCCGCGAGCCACGTCGTGACCGCGGCGACCGTCGTGGGTCGCACGGGCCCGGTAACCGCGAACGAGGACGCGGACCGGTGCTCGACCGCGAACCCGGGACCGAGGCGTTCGCGCAGGCCGAGGGGGTCGACGTCGGCCGAGACGCGGACCACGAGCGTGCCGTCGTCGCCCGGCGTGCCGGTGCCTGACGCGAGCAGCTCCGGCACGCTGCCCTGCGCGATGACGGTGCCGTGGTCGACGACCACGACGTGGTCGGCGAGCCCCTCGGCCTCCTCCATGAGGTGCGTCGTCAGGAGGATCGCCGCACCGGTGTCGCGCAGCTCGCGCACCAGCTCCCACACCGCGAGCCGCGACTGCGGGTCCATGCCGGCGCTCGGCTCGTCGAGGAAGACGACGTGCGGCCGCCCGACGACGGCGACGGCGAGCGCGAGGCGCTGGCGCTGGCCGCCCGACAGCCGGCGGACCGTCGTGCGGGCGAACGCGTCGATGCCGAGGCGCTCGGCGAGCGCGTCGGTGGGCAGCGGGTCGGCGTACATGCGCGCGACGTGGTCGAGCATCTCGCGTGCGCGGACCCCCGTGGGCAGCCCGCCGTCCTGCAGCATCACGCCCACGCGGGGTCGCAGCGCGGGCCCGTCGGCGACCGGGTCGAGCCCCAGGACGCGGACCGTGCCCGCGTCGGGGGACCGCAGGCCCTCGCAGCACTCGACGGTCGTGGTCTTGCCCGCGCCGTTGGGGCCGAGCACGGCGGTCACCGCACCCGCGGGCGCGGTGAGGTCGAGGCCGTCGACCACGGCGCGCCCGTCGTACGACTTGACGAGACCGCGGACCTCGACGGCGGGGGAGTGCGGCACGTCGAGGGAGTCTAGGTGCTCCTCCCGGTGGGCGACGCGAGGAGTGGTCGGCGGTCGGCGCGTGGACACGCGCGCGACGACCCGGGACGTGCTCTAGCGTGTCCGCCCGGTGGGTCGCAGATGTCCCGATCGTCCCGCCACCGCGTGCGTCGCGCGCACGTCCCGTCGTCCGAGCAGGCAGGAGCCCCCGTGGTCACGTACCGCATCGACACGACGACCCTGCGGGAGGTGCCGCAGGACGTCGGGGCGACGTGGGAGCACGTCGAACGTCTCGAGGCCGGCGGCGAGGCGGGGGACGGCGGCCCGGCCGTGCCGTCCGGGGCGTGGCGCCCGATGCTGCGGCTCTCGCACGTGCTGCACTGGCGGGGCCGGCTCGACGATGCCGACCGACTCGTCGACGCCGTGCGCCGGGCGGCGGGCGCGGCGCACGACGCGCCGGGTGCGGGCGAGGCGGTGCGTCGGGACTGCGCGTCCGTGCTCGCGTTCGCCGACCAGGGTCAGGGCCGGGCGCGCTACGACGCGGGGCGGTACGCCGAGGCGGAGGCGCTCTTCGCGTCGGCGCTGGACCGGCGCACGCGCGAGGGGGCGCCGTCCGACCAGGTCGAGTCGAGCCGCATCTCGCTCGCGGCGGCCCGCGCGCGGCGGGCGGAGGGCGCGGCCACCCTGTGACCCACCTCACCGCGGCGCCGGCGTGGCGGGTCCGCGAAGGGTGACCTTGCTTGCGGGGATGGATTTCGGCAACAAGGATGTTGCCGATATCGGGTGCGCGTGCGCCCACCGGGTCGGGACGCCGCACGGCGAACCACCCGCCCACCGACGTCAGCGGGAGGTGCGCATGACCGGGTCCGCGACGAGCCGCCGGGCCGAGCGTGCCGCGCCCGACGCCGCTGTCGACCACGACGCGTCCACGCGCCGCCGGCTGCTGCAGCTCGTCGCCGCCGACGGACCCGTGAGCGCCGCCGACCTCGCCGGTGCGCTCGACCTGGCCGCGGCCGGCGTGCGGCGCCACCTGCAGGCGCTCGAGCAGGCCGAGCAGATCGCCGTCCACGAGGGCCCCGCCGCGAGCCGCGGCCGCGGCCGCCCCGCCCGCCGGTACGTCGTGACCGCGCAGGGCCAGGCCGCGCTCTCGCAGGGCTACGCCGAGATCGCCGCCGACGCGCTGCACTTCCTCGCGCACGCCGCCGGGCCCGAGGCGCTCGAGCGCTTCGCCGAGCACCGCGTGCGCGAGCTCGAGGACCGGCACGCCGCGACCGTCGAGGCCGCCGGGGGCGACGTCGCGGCCCGCGCCGAGGCGCTCGCGCTCGCGCTCGCGGGCGACGGCTACGCCGCGTCGGCGCGACCCGTGCCGGGCGCCTCGGCGGTCCAGCTCTGCCAGGGGCACTGCCCCGTGCAGGAGATCGCCGCCCAGTTCCCGCAGCTGTGCGAGGCCGAGACGCGTGCGTTCGGCCGCCTGCTGGGCGTGCACGTCCAGCGGCTGTCCACCCTCACGTCCGGCGGGCACGTGTGCACCACGAGCGTGC
>NZ_LNTD01000074.1 GCF_001462455.1 Cellulomonas sp. B6 | reverse complement strand
GGCGAGAGGGCGATCCGGTGGGTCAGGAGACGGTGACCGCGTCGGCGGCGTCCGTGTCGTCCTCGGCCGTGCGGCCCGTCCAGTGGTCGGCGGCCGCGGCCTGCTGCTGGTGCACCTTGCCCGCGGCGCGTGCGGCGGCGACGCGCTCGGCGTGCGACGGCGGGTCCGAGGGCACGTCGGCGGGGCGGCGGGACTCGGCCTCGGCGCGCAGCACCGGCACGACGTCCTCGGCGAGCATGTCGATCTGCTCGAGGACGGTCTTGAGCGGCAGGCCCGCGTGGTCGATGAGGAACAGCTGGCGCTGGTAGTGGCCGACCTGCTCCCAGAAGGCCCCGTAGCGGTCGATGACCTGCTGGGGGCTGCCGACCGTGAGCGGCGTCTCGCGCGTGAAGTCCTCCATCGACGGCCCGTGCCCGTACACGGGGGCGACGTCGAAGTAGGGCTCGAACTCGTTCCACGCGTCCTGGCTGTTCTTGCGCATGAACACCTGGCCGCCGAGGCCGACGATCGCCTGGTCGGCACGGCCGTGGCCGTAGTGCTCGAACCGCTGGCGGTAGAAGTTCACCATCTGAGCGGTGTGCTCCATGGGCCAGAAGATCGCGTTGTGCAGGAACCCGTCGCCGTAGTACGCGGCCTGCTCGGCGATCTCGGGGGAGCGGATCGAGCCGTGCCACACGAACGGCGCGACGCCGTCGAGCGGGCGCGGCGTGGACGTGAAGCCCTGCAGCGGCGTGCGGAACTTGCCGCTCCAGTCGACGACGTCCTCCTCCCAGAGGCGGCGCAGCAGCGCGTAGTTCTCGATCGCGAGCGGCAGGCCCTGGCGGATGTCCTTGCCGAACCACGGGTAGACGGGGCCGGTGTTGCCGCGGCCCATCATGAGGTCCATGCGGCCGTCGGAGATGACCTGGAGCATCGCGTACTCCTCGGCCAGCCGCACCGGGTCGTTCGTGGTGATGAGCGTGGTCGCGGTCGAGAGCACGATGTTCTTCGTGCGGCCCGCGAGGTAGCCCAGCATGGTCGTCGGCGACGACGGCACGAACGGCGGGTTGTGGTGCTCACCGGTCGCGAACACGTCGAGGCCCGCGGCGTCGGCGTGCTCGGCGATCGTGAGCATCGCGCGCACGCGCTCGGTGTCGTCGGGCGTCCGGCCCGTGGTCGGGTCGGTCGTGACGTCACCGACGGAGAAGATCCCGAACTGCATGGTCCACCTCGCTGTCCGCCGGGCGGCCCTGCCACCCGGGAGTTCTATGCATTTGCATCGACCGCTCGCCACAACACGGCACCCCCCGCACGTATTCCGCGTCAGCCGCGGGACTCCTCGCCGGGCGGGCCGGGCAGCGGTGCGGCCCCCCGCCGCGCGCCGCGCACCAGACCGTCGCCCGGGTCCGCGACACCCGTCGGGGCCGGGTCGGCGGCGGGGTCCGCGGGCGGGGTGCCCGTGGGGCCCGGTGCGGGCTCCTCGGTCGTGCCCGACGGTCCGGGTGCCACCGTCACCGTCAGCGTGAACGTCGACCGGTCGGTCAGGACGGCCGACGTCCGCAGCACCCACGGGGCCGCCAGCGCGGCGGCCAGCACCGCCCCGACGGCGACGAGCCGCAGCGCCCGCGCGCCGCGCCGAGCCTCACTCGAGGAGGAGCGCATCCAGCTTCCCGTCCGGTGGTGCCTGCCGTCGTCGTGCGTCCTCGCGGCGCCGGCGGCGGTCGTCGACGACGGCCAGGACCTCGAGGGTCACGAGCGCCAGCAGCGGGGGCACGAGCAGCATCGCACGCCCGGCCGGCGACGACGCCCACGCCAGCGGCCGGCCCCAGCCCTCGTGCACCCGCAGCACGATGCCGCGCACGCGCTCGACGGGCGTCGCGTTCGGGTCGGGCTCGGCGTTCGCGTCACCCTGCGTGCGGATGTACGCGCGGCTCACCGGCTCGCCGTTCGCGTCGAGCACCGGCACCTGCCGCCCGCCCGAGCCCGGCACCTCCGTCATCGCCGGCAGGCTCAGCACCGCGACGATGCGGTGCGTGACGAGCTCGTCCCGGCCGGTCGGCTGGAACGTCACCACGAGCCGCTGCTTGAGCTCCGACGGGTCGTTCACGGCGCGCAGCACGACCGCGTCGCCGGGGGAGAACTGCGGCTCCATCGAGCCCGACGTGACGATCAGCAGCCGCTGGTCGTGCGCCTGGTACCAGAGCGGGACGAGGATCGCGACGAGGAACGCGCCGACACCCGTGACCGCCACGGTCCACAGCGTCGCGGACACGACGCGCCGCCACCACGGCGTGCGCGGCGCTCGCAGCGACGCCCGACGCGGCGCCCGGCGGTCCACGAGCGGCGTGCGGCGCCCGCCACCCGGCGCGCGCCGGTCCCGCAGCAGCACGCGCGCGCCCGCCGTCAGTTGTTGACCGTCTGCTCGGAGTCGATCTGGACGGTGACGTCCGCCGACGTGTCCTGGTACGCGTCGTCGGCGCCCGACGCCGCCGCGCCCCGCTGGTCGGCGTCCGCCATGTCGAGGCGGAAGCACAGCGTCTCGCTCGACACCGCGCTCGTCCCCGCGACGTGCAGCGTGCGGTCGCCGCCGCCCGGTGACGCGTCGTACCCCACGGCCGGGCTGCCGACGACGGGGGTGGCCGTTCCGGGCAGGCCCTCGCCGGTGTCGCCGATCGGCTGCGCGTCCTGCGGGAAGCCGTCCAGCGTGCAGCTCGCCTCCGGCAGCGCGTAGACGCGCAGCCGCAGCCGCTCGCGCAGGTCGCCGCGACCCTCCACGGCCGGTGCCGTGGCCGACACCGAGACCGCGTACCGCAGCTCGAGCGACCCCTCGTTCGTGACCGTGACCGGCGCGACGGTGAAGCCGCCCGGGGCGATGCCGCCCGGCGGCAGCGCGAACGCGACCGAGCCGGACCCGCCCGGGGTCGCCGCGAGCTGGACCGAACCCGTCGTGATGCGACCCGAGGCCGTGTCCTGGTCGGTGAACACCGCCGCCGTCGTGAGCGACGTGACGCCCACCCCGGCCAGCACGAGGATCGCGCCCGTCGCCCACAGCCGTCGCCGCCGCAGGACGTCCTCGCGCGCGGGCGCGGGGTCGATCATCTCCTCGAGGATCTCGTCCATCATGAGCGGGCCTTCCGGTCGCGCCGGGAGGAATCCGGCGTCAGGGGCGTGAGGGAGGAGGCGTGCTCCTCGGCAGGCATCGGCAGCAGCGCCGCCGACCTGAGGAATCATGCCGTGAGTTCACCCGAACGGGTGGCACCGTCCGGGTGCGCGCCGTCCGTGGCGTCGCCCCCGACCCGCCCGATCGCCTCGGCCGGCGCCGGCCGGGCCCACAGGAACCCCTGGGCCTGGTCGACCCCGAGACGCGTCAGGACGCGTGCGGTCACGGCGTCCTCGACGCCCTCGGCCACGACGTCGAGGCCGAACGAGTGCGCGAGGTCGACCATCGCCTGCACCACGACCTCGGACCCGTCGCGCCCCTGCTCGCCGAGGTCCGAGATGAACACGCGGTCGATCTTGAGCGTGTCGACGGGCAGGTCGCGCAGCTGCGAGATCGACGTCGTCCCGGTGCCGAAGTCGTCGATCGCGACCCGCACGCCGAGCTCGTGCAGCCGCTGCAGCACCGGGACCACGCGCGAGCTGTCGGCCACCAGCGCGGTCTCGGTGATCTCGACCTCGAGCAGGCGTGCCGGCACCGCGTGCTCGTCGAGCAGGTGCTCGATCGTCGCGACCACGTCGGGCGTCGTGACGTCGTGCGCCGACAGGTTGACCGCCACCGGAAGGTCGCGGCCCTCGGCGTCCCACCGTGCGAGCTGCACGACCGTCGCCTCGAGCGCGAACCGCGTGACGTCGTGGATGAGCCCCGACTGCTCGGCGATCGGCACGAACGCCGACGGCGCCAGCACGCCGCGCGTCGGGTGCGACCAGCGGATGAGCGCCTCGTACCCGACGACCCGGTCCGTGCCGAGGTCGAGCTTGGGCTGGTAGTGCATGACCAGCTCGGCGGGTGGCGGTGCGCCGGCGTCCGACGCCGTGCGCGCCCGTCCCGTGTCCCGTCCCGCCGCGAGCAGCTGCTGCTCGACGCGCCGCGCGGCGCGCGCGGCCGCCAGCGCCTGGTGCAGCTCGCCCAGCAGCACCAGGCGCGTCGGCGAGGAGTCGTCGGTGTCGGGCGAGTACACGGCCACGCCGGTGCGGTGGTGCTTGGCGGCGTACATCGCGACGTCGGCCGTGCGCATGAGCGACGACGCGTCGTCGGCGTGGTCCGGCAGGCACGCGACGCCGATCGACGTGTCGATGTGCAGCGTCATGTCGCCGATCTCGAACGGCCGCGCGAACAGCTGCCGGACCCGACCCGCGAGCCGTTCGGCGTTCGCGACGGACCGCACGTCGGGCAGCAGGACCGCGAACTCGTCGCCGCCGAGGCGCGCGACCACGTCCTCCTCGCGCAGCGACTCCCGGAGCCGCAGCGCGACGTGCTCCAGCAGCGTGTCGCCGTGGTCGTGGCCGAGCGTGTCGTTGATGTCCTTGAAGCGGTCGATGTCGAGGAGGATCAGCCCGACGCGGCCGCCGTCCTGCTCGGCGCGCGTGATCGCGCGGCGCATCTGCTCGCCGAGCAGGCGGCGGTTGGGCAGGCCCGTGAGCGAGTCGAGCAGCGCGAGCCGGGCGTTCTCCAGCGCGGTGCTGCGCAGGTTCCGGGACGTGGTACCCACGATGCGGAAGAGCAGGAGCCACAGCACCACGAGACCGCCCGCGACCGCGTACGTCACGGTGCGCGACGTGCGGGCGAGCGTCCGCTGCGTCTCGGTGTGGTCGAGCACGACCTCCGCGACGCCGACGGGCTCCTCGGCCGTGCCGCCGCCCGGCACCACGGCGTCGCCGGTGTCGCGGGGCAGGACCGGAACGTAGACGTCGAGGACCGTGCGCTCGTCGGCTCCCGGGCCCGTGCCGCCACGCACGTCGTCCTGCACCACCGTGCCGGGCACGCCCGACGACATGACGGCCGCGAACCGCTCGGCGTGCGGCAGGCCCGTCGTGGTGGCCGGGTCGGAGGAGTACATGAGGCGGCCGTCGAGGCCCCACAGCCGCAGCTCCACGAGCCGCTCGTCGAACGCGCTCGTGCGCCCCGCGATCGCCTGCGCCTCGTCGGCGGACGCGACGCCCGTGACGAACGACGCGGTCGAGACGCCGCCCGCGGCGTGCCGCGCGACGACCGCGGCCGTCGAGGTGCCGTCGCCGAGGGCCTGCGCCCGCATCTGCTGGGACGTGATCGCGACCAGCGCGACCCCGAGCGCGACCATGCCGACGAGGCTGACCAGGGCGAACGAGCGTGTCAGGTCCGAGCGTCGCCGCGAGCGTTGCGACACGGACCCCTCCCCGGCGTGTCGACCGCGACGTCCCGGCCGGGAACGTCCCGGACAGAGTAGGACGTCCGACCTGGATCGGTCCGAGCCTCGCCGTACGGTCTGCGTGTCGTGTCGGGTGCGTCGGGGAACGTCCCGTCCCGCGCCGGTGTTGTGCCCGGTGCGACCGCAGGCGTGGTCGCCCCGACGACCCCAGGGAGCTGTGGTGACCGACCGGTACCCCGTGACCAAGTCCGACGACCAGTGGCGGCTGGAGCTCGAGCCGCAGGAGTTCGCGGTGCTGCGCCGTGCGGGCACCGAGCGCGCCTGGACGGGTGAGCTGCTCGACGAGCACCGCGAGGGCGTCTACCGCTGCCGCGCGTGCGGCAACGAGCTGTTCCGCTCGGACACCAAGTTCGACTCGCACTGCGGCTGGCCGAGCTTCTTCTCGCCGCTCGCGGGCGACCGCGTCGAGCTGCTGACCGACACGACGCACGGCATGGTGCGCACCGAGGTGCGGTGCGCGCGCTGCGGCTCGCACCTGGGGCACGTCTTCGACGACGCCCCGCAGACGCCCACGGGCGACCGGTTCTGCATGAACTCGGTGAGCCTGACGTTCGAGCCCGCGGGCGAGGGCGCGGCGGCGGACCCGCGTCCCTGAGACGTCCGGTCGGGTGACGACACACGCCCGACACGCCGGTCCGGGGTGAAGTCGCCCGGAGGCGGGACTGAAGTCCACCTGCCGCAGTGCCGATAATGCGGAGGTGGACGAGGTCCTGACCGTTCGACGGTGGCGGAGGTACGGTGCCGACCGTCTCTACGTCACGCACGAGACCGGTGCGCGGGTGGGCTCCGTCGACCTGCAGTCGGGCGAGGTGGTCGCCGACGACCCCGTGCTCGAGGCCCGCGTGCGCCGCGCCGCGCAGGCGTACCTGCGCTCGGACGTCCCCGAGCTCGTGCTCCCGGTGACCTCGGAGCTCGCGTCGCTCGACGCGCTCGAGGGGCTGGGCGCGGGTCTCGAGGCGTGGCTGGGTGACGTGCGCGACGGTGCGCGCGGCGACCAGGGCCTGCGCGGCAGCCCGCTGGGCGTGCGGCTCGAGCGGCTGGCGGACGACGGCTGGGAGGCCGTGCACGACGTGCCGCTGGGCCGGCAGGGCTCCGTGATCGAGCACCTGCTGATCGGGCCGGGCGGGATCTGGACCGTCTCGGAGCGGAGGCACCCCGGCAGCGCCGTGCGGGTCGCGGCGCGCACGATGCTCGTCGACGGGCGGGCGGTGACCTACCTGCGGGACGCGCGGCTCGAGGCGGCGCGCGTGCAGGGTCTGCTGCAGTCGGTGGGGTGCGCCGGCGTGCACGTCCGGGCCGCGCTCGTCATCACCGGTGACCTCGAGCGCGACGTGCACCACCCCCCGCAGGACGCGCTGGTCGTCGCGCGGCACGAGGTGCCGAACGTGTTCCGTCGCATGCACCCGCACGTCGACGCGGCGCGCGTGAAGGCCATCGCCCAGCTCGCGCGGCGCCGCACCACCTGGGCGCGCTGACCGGAGCTGGTCGGGACACGTGCGCGGCTGGGCAAGGATGGGGCGATGAGCGACGACCCGGTGCTGCGCGTCGAGCGGGAGCTCGGCCTGTTCCTGCGGCGGGCGCGGGCCGCGTCGGCGGGCGTGGCACGCACCGTGCACCCCGACCTCGACCCGTCGGCGTACCAGCTGCTCGCGACGGTCGCCCGGACGCCGGGCACGCGCGCGAGCGACCTCGCGGACCTGCTGGGCGTGGGCCGGGGCACGATGTCGCGGCAGGTCGCGCGGCTCGAGCGGCTCGGGCTGATCACGCGAGCGGCGGACCCGCACGACTCGCGCAGCCACCCGCTCGTGCTGACCGACGAGGGCGAGCGGCGGCTCGAGCACGCGCGCGCCGGGCGGCAGGAGTACATGCGTCGCTCGCTCGACGCGTGGCGGCCCGACGAGCTGGCGCACCTGGCCGACCTCATGGCGCGGCTCAACGAGGACCTCGTGCGGCACGGCGAACGCCAGACGCCCGCCCCGGACGGCCCCTGAGGGGTCGTCGGGACGGGCGTCGTGCGCGGTGGTGCCGCGGTGATCGACGTCAGGACGCCGCGGCCGGCTCCTGCTGGGCGGCCTGGGCCGCGAGCCGCTGCTCGACGCCCGACGCGTGGCCGAGCGGGACCTCGCGCAGCGCGAGCACGGCGACCAGCGCGAGCAGCGCGATCGGCGCGCCGACGAGGAACAGCTCGGAGACGCCCACGCCGAACGCGTGCTCGACGACCTGCCGCACCGGGCCGGGCAGCGTCGCGAGGTCGGGCAGCGTGCTGGTGCCGCTCGAGCCCATCGCGGCGGGGTCGATGCCGATGCCGCTGAGGCCGTCGACCATGAGGTGCTGCACGCGGTTGGACAGCAGCGCCCCGAGGGCCGAGACGCCGATCGCGCCGCCGAGCGTGCGGAAGAACGCGACGGTCGCGGTGCCGGCGCCCATCTCGGTGATGGGCAGCGTGTTCTGCGTCGCGAGGACGAGGTTCTGCATGAGCATGCCGACGCCCACGCCGACGACGAGCATGTAGCCGCCGACGAGCACGAAGCTCGTGGTCTCGTCGATCGTGCCCATGAGGCCCAGGCCACCCGTCAGGAGCACGGCGCCCGCGACCATGATCACCTTGTAGCGGCCGGTGCGCGTGATGCGGCGGCCCGACAGCGTCGAGGACAGGAACACGCCGAGGACCATGGGGATGGTCAGCAGGCCGGACTGCGTGGGGGTCTTGCCGCGCGCGAGCTGCATGTACTGCGACAGGAACACCTGCGTGCCGAACAGCGCGATGCCGACGGCGACGGACGCGAGGACCGTGAGCACCACGGTGCGGTTGCGGAACAGGTGCAGCGGGATGATCGGCTCGGCGGCGCGCTGCTCGACCAGGATCACGCCGACGACGCCCAGCAGGGACCCGCCGACCATGACGGCCGTCTGCCAGGACAGCCAGTCGAACGACTGCCCGGCGAACGTGACCCACAGCAGGAGCGTCGCGACGGACGCGGACAGCAGGACGGCGCCGGCCCAGTCGATGCGCACGCGGCGCCGCGCGGTGGCGGGCAGGTGCAGCGTGCGCTGCAGCACGACGATCGCGGCGATCGCGAACGGCAGGCCGACGAAGAAGTTCCAGCGCCACCCGGCCGCGTCGGTGATGACGCCGCCGAGCAGCGGGCCGCCGACCATGCCGACGGCCATGACGGCGCCCATGAGGCCCATGTACCGGCCGCGCTCGCGGGGGCTGATGATGTCGGCGATGAGGACGGTGCCCAGGGCGGTGAGGCCGCCGGCGCCGATGCCCTGCAGCGCGCGCATGCCGATGAGCATCTCGGTGGTGTGCGAGAACCCGGCCAGCGCCGAGGACACGACGGACACGACGAGCGCGATCTGCACGAGCAGCTTGCGGTCGACGAGGTCGGCGAGCTTGCCCCAGATGGGCGTCGAGACCGTGGTGGTGAGGAGGGTCGCGGTGACGACCCAGGTGAAGGCGGACTGGCTGCCGCCGAGGTCGGTGATGATGCGCGGCAGGGACGTGGACACGACGCTCGTCGCGAGGATCGAGACGAACATGCCCAGGAGGATCCCGGACAGGGCCTCGAGGACCTCGCGGTGCGTCATGGCGCCGCTGGGGGAGTCGGCGGCGGTGCCGTCGACGGTGCTGCTGGTGCTGCTCACGTGGGGGTGCTCGCTTCCGGGCGCGGGGACGGGGGTGACCGGGCGTCGTCGGCGGTCGGGAGCCGTCGCGGGCGGTGCTGGAGCCGGGCGCGACGGTTGCTCGGGGCAACTCTACGACGGGTCGTTACCTCGGGCAACAGTTCAGGGGGGTGACGTGTTCCGCCCCGGGTGCGACGTGCGTCGCACCCGGGGCGGGGAGGAAGAGGTGGGCGGGCGTCAGGCCGACGCGCGGCGCGACCGTCGCTCGACCTGCAGGCCCTCCATGTCCTCGAGCTCGACGCCCTTGGTCTCCGGGACCTTGGTGAGCACGAAGACGAACGACAGCAGCGCGAACGTCGCGTACGTCGCGTACGGAACCGTGGCGCCGAACCGGTCGAGCAGCTCGGGGAACGACAGCGTGATGACGAAGTTCGCGATCCACTGCGCGGACGCCGCGACGCCCAGGGCCGCCGCACGGATCCGGTTGGGGAACATCTCCCCGAGCAGCACCCAGACCAGCGGGCCCCACGTCGCGCCGAAGAACACGACGAACGCGTTGGCGGCCACGAGCGCGGTCACGCCCCAGCCCCCGGGTAGCTGGGTGAGAACCTCGCCGGCCCTCTCCGGGTCCGGAACCTCGAACGACTGGGTGAACGCGACGGACATGAGGCCGAGCGTCAGCGTCATGCCGGCCGACCCGACGAGGAGCATCGGGCGGCGGCCCACCTTGTCCACGAGAGCGATGGCGATGAACGTCACCACGACGTTCACGACGGCCGTGATCGTCGAGTAGGTGAACGAGTCGCTCTCCTCGAACCCGACCGCCTGCCACAGGGTGTTCGAGTAGTAGAAGATCACGTTGATCCCGACGAACTGCTGGAACACCGACAGCAGGATCCCGACCCACACGACGGGCAGCAGTCCCAGCGCCGGGCCGCGCAGGCTCGCCTGCTGCGCGAGCGCCTCGTCCTTGCGGATCGTCTGCTCGATCTGCTCGACGCGCTGCTCCGGGTCCTCCTCGGCGCCCAGCACGTCGGCCAGCACGGCGCGCGCCTCGTCGCGCCGCCCCTGCGCGACCAGGTACCGCGGCGACTCGGGGATGCGCAGCGCGAGCACGCCGTACACGACGGCCGGGACCACGCACACGAGGAACATCCAGCGCCAGGCCTCGAGGCCCAGCCACAGCTCGTTCGCCGCGCCGCCCGCCGACGTCGCGAGCAGCTGGTCCGAGAGCAGCGCTGCGAAGATGCCGAGCGTGATCGCCAGCTGCTGCAGGGAGCCGAGCCGCCCGCGCATCGACGCCGGCGCGATCTCCGCGATGTACGCCGGGGCGATCACCGACGCGATGCCGATGCCGACACCCGCCATGACGCGCCAGATCGCCAGGTCCCACGCCGCGAACGCGAACCCCGAGAGCACCGACGACACGAAGAACAGGACCGCGCCGAGCACCATGACGCGGGTGCGGCCCCACCGGTCCGACAGGCGGCCTCCCAGCCAGGCGCCGAGCGCCGACCCCAGCAGCGCGATCGCGACGACGAACCCGGTGACGACGCCCGACAGCTCGAACTGCCCCTGCACCGCCTCAACCGCGCCGTTGATGACCGAGCTGTCGAAGCCGAACAGGAACCCGCCCACCGCGGCGGCCACCGCGAGAGCGATCGCCTTGCCCTTGTGCCTCGATGCCACGGGCGTGCCGCCCGTCCCCTGCGCCGCCGACGAGTCCGTCATGGCCAGCACGCTCCGTTCCCTCCGGGGCCGTCCCGGTCGCTCTCACTGTGAACCCGGCGTGCACGTGTCGCACCCGGAGCGGGGCGGTGCGACGGACGTCACGTGCCGCCCGGGACGGGCGGCGGGTGGTGGGCGCGGCGCGGGCGAGGGATCATGCCGCGATGAGCACGGACGGCACGGCAGGCACCGGCGGCACGAGCGGCGGCAGCGGCGGCGGCTCGGGCGGCCGGCGGCGCCACCACCGCCCGATCGTGGTCGACCCCGCGCTCGCGGACGAGCTGCCCGGCCCGCTCGACCCCGCGCTGCGCGACGAGATCGCGCACACCACCGCCGCGGCGCTGGTCCGGCACGGTCGCGCGACGCAGGACCCGCAGGTCGTCGCGCGCCTCGTCGCGCTCGTGGAGACCGAGGGGCTCGACGTCGTCGCCGCGATGTGGTCCGACTGCCCGGCCGACACGCTGCCGGGCGCGCTGTGGCGGCTGTACGTGCTGCGCGAGTGGGTGCGCCGCGACCCGGGCACGGTCGCCGACCGGTACCGCCAGGGCGTCGCGGCCGCACCCGTGCACGACGCCGTCGCGGGCGTCGTCGACCAGCCCGGACCGCAGGACGTCCGCACGGTCGCCGACGCCGTGCTGTCCGGCGTCTACACCGCCGACCTCGCGGTCGCGCTCGAGCGTGCGGCCGCGTTCTGCCAGGTGCTGGCCACCGGCGCGGCGTTCGACGCCGACCACCTCGACGTCGTCGACCCCGCCGCCGCGCACCGCCAGACCCGCGGCGCCGCGTCGCTCGTGCGCACCGCCGAGGAGCTCGCGCACGCCGCCCAGCTGTGGCGGGCCGACCGGCTCGAGTGACGCGCGCGGCGGGGCCGACCTTCCGTCAGACCCGGTGCGGCTCGTGCGCCGTCGCGACCGGGCGCTCGGCGAGCCGTCGGCCGGCGCTCCGGGCTCGGTCCTCCGCGGTCGTCCGGATCTGCTCCGCGAGGTCCGTGAAACCGTCCAGCGCGGGATTGACGCCGACCAGCGTGAACTCGCGGTTCACGACCTCCAGGTCGATCTGCCACACGTCCTCCAGGATGCGGCGCAGCCACCCCGTCGCGTGGTCCCAGCCCTCCTTCGGGGTGCCCGCGGCGTAGTTCCCGCCCTGGACCGTCACCAGCAGGCCGGGTCGGCCCGCCGTGACCGGGGGGACGGCCGGGCTCATGCGGGCGTCGGCGATCACGAGGTCGACGTACGTCTTGAGGTGCTGCGAGACGCCGAAGTTGTAGAGCGGCACCGCGAACAGGTAGGCGTCCGCCTCCGCCAGCTCGTCCACCAGCGTCGCGGCGAGGGCCGCCGCGTCCCGCTGCTCCGGGGTGCGGTCGTCGTCCGGGATCGCGCCGGCCCTCAGCGCGTGCGCCCACGCGTCGCTGGGCAGCGGGGTCGTGCCGACCTCACGGTGCACCACGCGGGCGTCGGGGGCCGCGTCGAGCCAGTGGGACTCGGCGAGGTCAGCGAGCGCACGGCTGGCGGAGCCCTCGTGGCGGATGGAGGCGTCGATGCGCAGCAGGGACAACGTGGTCAGCTCCTGGGGTCGTGACGGACGTGCCGGACCGGTGCCGGCGGCGGGTCGCCGCACGGCTCGGTCGGAGGGTCCGACGCCGGTCGGGCACGGAGCCATCGTTCGACGACGGCTCGTACTTGACAAACCCCCCGTCAGTTACTTACGAAAGGTGCATGAGCGCCGACGAGACGGTGGCACCGCGCAGGCCGCTGCGCATCGACGACGAGGAGTGCCGCAGGATCGCCGGCGTCATGGAGGTCGTCGGCCGGCGCTGGTCGAGCGGCATCCTGCTCGCGCTCGGCACGGGCGCGCAGCGGTTCAGCGAGATCGAGCGCCGCGTCGACCGGCTCTCCGGTCGCATGCTGAGCGTCCGGCTCCGTGAGCTCGAGGCGGCCGGGCTCGTCGACCGCGTCGTCGTACCCACCACGCCCGTCAGCATCACCTACCGGCTCTCGGAACGCGGCGTCGACCTCCTGCGCTCGCTCCAGCCGATGGCGCACTACGCGCGCCGCTGGGAGCCGCCCCACGACGAGAGGGCGGTGGCGACGTAGGCCGAGCCCGTGCGCCGCGCGCGCCGCCGCGTAGACTGCAGGGGCGACGCCGGGTCGCGGTAGCCCCGGGCTCCATCATCAGCCGCTTCGAGCGGCCTCGCGCCGAGAGGCGCTCCCGGCCCGGCGTCGTTCACCTCACACCGAGCGCGCAGCGCGTGCGACCTCGGTCCGGCGCACCTGCCGTTCACCGCCCGTTAGGCTGTTGGCGCCCCGGTTCCCGGGGGACACATCGTCGAACGACCCGGAGCCCTCCGTGCGCCTGCGCATCACACCGCGCGACACCCAGTACTTCGACCTCTTCGCCGCGTCCGCGTCCCACCTCGTGACGGGCGCGAACCTGCTGGCCGAGATGCTCGGAGCCGACCGCGCGACCCGCAAAGAGATCAACAAGCGGATGGCGGAGGCCGAGCACGCCGCCGACGACGCCACCCACACGATCATGCGTCGCCTCAACCAGACGTTCGTGACGCCGTTCGACCGCGACGACATCTACGACCTCGCGTCGAGCCTCGACGACTGCATGGACTACATGGACGAGGCGTCCGACCTCATCGTCCTGTACAAGGTCGAGGAGCTGCCCGCGCGGGTCTCCGACCAGGTCCAGGTGCTGCAGCGTGCCGCCGAGCTCACGGCCGAGGCCATGCCCCGCCTGCGCTCGATGGACTCGCTGCAGGAGTACTGGGTCGAGGTGAACCGCCTCGAGAACCAGGCCGACAAGTCGCACCGCAAGCTGCTCGCGCAGATGTTCGACGAGATCTCCGACCCGATCCTGCTGATGAAGCTCAAGGAGATCGTGGAGAAGCTCGAGGACGCCGCCGACGCGTTCGAGAAGGTCGCGAACACGGTCGAGACGATCGCGCTCAAGGAGTCCTGAGCCCCCGTGGAACCTGTGCTCGTCGTCTTCGTCGTCGCGCTCGCCCTCGGGTTCGACTACACGAACGGCTTCCACGACGCCGCCAACGCCATCGCCACGTCGGTCTCGACGCGGGCGCTGACGCCGCGCGCGGCGCTCCTCATGGCCGCGGTCATGAACTTCACCGGTGCGCTGCTGGGCACCGAGGTCGCCGAGACCATCGCGACCTCGATCGTCGACCTGCAGGACGCGCCGTCGCACTCGGCGCTCGTCGTCATCGTGTGCGCGCTGGTCGGCGCGATCGCGTGGAACCTCGTGACCTGGTGGTTCGGCCTGCCCTCGTCCTCGACGCACGCCCTCATCGGCGGGCTCGTCGGCGCGGGCCTCGCCGCCGGGTTCGGGATCTACGGGTCGGCGATCGTCGACAAGGTCGTCCTGCCGATGGTCTTCTCGCCGATCATCGGGTTCGGTCTCGCGTTCCTCGCGATGGCCGGCCTGCTGTGGCTGATCCGCAACCGCCCGCCGACCCGCGTCAACCGGCGCTTCCGGTTCGCGCAGA
The DNA here is from genome assembly GCF_001462455.1 of Cellulomonas sp. B6. Taxonomy (GTDB): domain Bacteria; phylum Actinomycetota; class Actinomycetes; order Actinomycetales; family Cellulomonadaceae; genus Cellulomonas. Next base: position 6,486 of record NZ_LNTD01000074.1, on the reverse strand, counting down.
CCGTCTCGGCCGCCGCCATGGCGCTCGGGCACGGCCTGCAGGACGCGCAGAAGACGATGGGCGTCATCTACCTCGCGCTGCTCACCGCCAACTGGGCGGACCCGGAGGCGGGCATCCCGCTGTGGGTCAAGCTCGCCGCGGCCGCCGCGATCTCGCTCGGCACCTACGCGGGCGGGTGGCGCATCATGCGCACGCTCGGCCGCAAGATCATCGAGCTCGACCCCGCGCGCGGGTTCGTCGCCGAGTCGGTCTCCGCGGTGGTCCTCTACGTCAACGCGTTCGCGCTGCACGCGCCCGTGTCGACGACCCACACGATCACGTCCGCGATCATGGGCGTCGGCGCCACCAAGCGGCTCTCGGCCGTGCGGTGGGGCGTCGCGAAGAACATCGCCGGCGCGTGGATCCTCACGATCCCGGCCGCCGCGCTCGTCGCGGCCGTCGTGTTCTGGATCATCCACCCGATCCTGGGCTGAGGCCGCACGCCCGACGCCCCGGTGCCGCACGGCACCGGGGCGTCGTCGTGCTCGCGGTCGGCCCGACGCGGCCGGGTCAGTCCGCCCCGGCGGGGGAGCGGTGCCGCTCGACGGCCACCACGCGCACGCCGCGTCGCGTGCTCGCCGCGTGCGCCACCAGCGTCTCGCCGGGCGCGAGGAACGGGTTGTCGCGCGGGAGCGCGTCGGCCACCGCGCGGCGGCTGTGCACCTCGAGGACGTCCAGCACGGTCGGCAGGACGGGCCGGTGCGTGCACAGCACGGTGTCGCGCCGGGCGTCGAGCGCGTCCCGCACGATCGCGGCGACCCGCGCGGGGGACTCGTCGTGCCGGGCCTCCGTCAGGCCGTCGGCCACCTCGGGCGTCACGCCCGCGGCCAGCGCGTAGGGCGCGACCGTCGCCGCGCAGCGCTCCCAGCGGCTCGTCACGACCCGCTCGACGCCGAACGCCGCGAGCAGCGGTGTCAGGGTCGCGGCCTGCCGCAGACCCAGCCCGGTGAGCGGGCGGTCGTCCTCCGTGCCGCCCCACAGGGCCCGCTTGCGGGCCTGCCCGTGCCGGGCGACGGCGAGCGCGCGCGTGTCCAGCCGGTCCTTCGCGTACGCCTCGACGAGCGCGTCGAGCGGCCGACCGTCGTCGCGGCGCGTCAGCTTGCGGGCGGCCTGCGCGGTGTCGAACCACTCCCAGTGGTCGATCTCGGTGCGGTCGGCGTGCGGCACGGGCGGGCGCGCGCGCAGCGGCACGTCGTCGCCCCGGCCCGCGACGCGCGCGGCCCAGTAGTGCACGACCTTGCGCCGTCCGTCGGACAACGCGTACCGCAGGCCCGGCAGGGGAAGGCCGAGCACCACGGCCATGCCCGTCTCCTCCTCGACCTCGCGCACGGCCGCGACGGGCGGGACCTCGCCCGGGTCGAGCTTGCCCTTGGGCCATGACCAGTCGCGGTACCGGGGGCGGTGCACGAGCGCGACCTGCAGCCGCCCGGCGCGCACGCGCCACACGAGCGCGCCCGCCGCCTCGACGGGGTCCGGTGCCCCGGCCCTCACCGGGGGGCGCCCGGCCGGCGCTTCTGGCGCTGGACGAGCACCTCCTGCAGGTCGACCAGCGGGCCGTCGGGCCCGCGGTGGTGCCGCACCCAGACGCCGTCCGGGCCGAGGTGCCACGACGACGTGCCGTCGTCCATCGTCTCGTCGAGGTACTCCACGAGCTCGGTCACCTGCGCGGGCTCCGCGACCCGCACGAGCGCCTCGACGCGGCGGTCCAGGTTGCGGTGCATGAGGTCGGCCGAGCCGATGAACACCTCGGGGCCCTCGAACCCGTCACCGTCGGCGGGTGTCGCGTGCGCGAACGCGAACACCCGCGAGTGCTCGAGGAACCGGCCGAGGATCGACCGCACCCGGATCGTCTCGGACAGGCCCGGCACTCCCGGGCGCAGCGCGCAGATGCCGCGCACGTTGATGTCGACCGGCACGCCCGCCTGCGACGCGCGGTACAGCGCGTCGATCGTCGCCTCGTCGACCATCGAGTTGACCTTGATCTTGATCCACGCGGGCTCGCCGCGGCGCGCCGCCTCCGCCTCGCGCTCGATGCGCTCCAGCAGGCCCGTGCGCACCGAGCGCGGCGCGACGAGCAGGCGGTGGAACCGCGACTTCGGCGCGTAGCCCGACAGCTGGTTGAACAGCCGGGTGAGGTCCTGGCCCACGTCCGGGTCCGCCGTCAGCAGTCCCAGGTCGGTGTACAGGCGCGCGGTCTTCGGGTGGTAGTTGCCCGTGCCGACGTGGCTGTAGCGGCGCAGCCCGTCGGACTCCTGCCGCACCACGAGCGACAGCTTGCAGTGCGTCTTGAGCCCGACGATCCCGTACACGACGTGCACGCCCGCCTGCTCGAGCTTGCGGGCCCACGAGATGTTGTTCTGCTCGTCGAACCGCGCCTTGATCTCGACGAGCGCGAGCACCTGCTTGCCGGCCTGCGCCGCGTCGATGAGCGCGTCGACGATCGGCGAGTCGCCCGACGTCCGGTACAGCGTCTGCTTGATCGCGAGCACGTGCGGGTCCGCCGCCGCCTGCTCGAGGAACGTCTGCACCGACGTCGAGAACGAGTCGTACGGGTGGTGCAGCAGGATGTCGCGCGCCCGGATCGCCGCGAACACGTCGGTCGGCGTGGCCGACTCGACCTCCGCGAGGTGGCGGTGCGTCGCCGGGACGAACTTCGGGAACTGCAGCTCGGGCCGGTCGAGGTCGGCCACGAGGTTGAGGCCCGTGTGGTCCAGCGGCGCGGGCAGCTCGTACACGTCGTCCTCGGACATGCCGAGCTCGCGCACCAGGAGCTTGCGCACGCGCGGGCTGATGCCCTCGGCGAGCTCGAGCCGCACGGGCGGCCCGAACCGGCGGCGCAGCAGCTCCTTCTCCATGGCCTTGAGCAGGTTCTCGGCGTCGTCCTCCTCGACCTCCACGTCCTCGTTGCGCGTGACGCGGAACGTGTGGAACTCGCGGACCTCCATGCCGGGGAACAGCGCGTCGAGGTGCTGGGCGATGACGTCCTCGACCGGCACGAACGACATCGGCCCGCGCTCGGGCGCCGCCGTCGCGTGGTCCGGGGCCGAGGGGCGCCCCGACGCGTCGACCGCGATGTACCGCGGCAGCAGCGGCGGCACCTTGACGCGCGCGAAGTGCTCCTTGCCGCTCGCGGGGTTGACGACGCTCACCGCGAGGTTGAGCGACAGCCCCGAGATGTACGGGAACGGGTGCGCGGGGTCCACCGCGAGCGGCGTCAGGACCGGGAAGATCTGCCGCCGGAAGAACTTGTGCAGGCGGTCCTGCTCGCCGTCGCCCAGGTCGTCCCAGCGCACGATCGTGATGCCCTCGGCCGCGAGCGCCGGCTGCACGTCCTGCGCGAAGACCCGCGCGTGCCGCTCCATGAGGACGTGCGCGCGCTCGCTGATCGACTCGAGCACCTGCCGGGGTGACAGCCCCGACGCCGCCGTGACCGCGATGCCCGTCGCGATGCGCCGCTTGAGGCCGGCGACGCGCACCATGAAGAACTCGTCGAGGTTCGACGCGAAGATCGCCAGGAACCGCACGCGCTCCAGCAGCGGCAGGTCCGCGTCCTCCGCGAGCTCGAGCACGCGCTGGTTGAACGCGAGCCACGACAGCTCGCGGTCGAGGAACCGGTCGTCCGGCAGGGCCTCGTCGACGGGCTGCGGCGCCTCGTCGGGGGTCTCCACGTGCTCGGCGATGCGCTCTGCCAGCGCGGGGTCCATCGCGGGGGCGTCGGTCATGTGCTCATCGTGGCACCGTCCGGTGAACTCGGCGTCTGCTCGCCGTTCACCTCGTCGTCGCCCGCCCGTCGCGCTGCGCGGCGGCCTCCTCGCCGACCGCGGGGACGCCGCGCGGCGGGCTCCCGGGGTCGGGTCCGAACATCACGTCGACGGCGGTGCGCTCGAAGCCCGCCCGCCGGTAGGTGTGGATCGCGACGGTGTTCTCCGCACCCGTGTAGAGGATCACCGTGCGCAGCCCGCGGTCCGCGAGGTGCGCGAGCCCGAGCGCCGTCAGCGCGCGCCCCATGCCCAGGCCCTGCGCGTCGGGGTCGACGCCGACGACGTAGATCTCGCCGACCTCCTCGTCGGGCGCACCGTCCGGCGCCTCGCCCGCGGGGTGCACCTTGGTCCACACCGAGCCCAGCAGCTGACCGTCGCGCTCGGCGAGCAGGAACCCCGCGGGGTCGAACCACGGCTCCGCCTCGCGCGCCCGCAGGTCGGCCGACGTCATGCGGCCCTGCTCGGGGTGGTGCGCGAACGCGCGCGCGTTGACGCGCCGCCAGGCCTCCTCGTCCTGCCCCGGCACGAACTCGCGGACCCGGACCCCGGCCGGCAGCGTCGGAGCCGTCGGCGGGTGCGCCCGCAGGTCGGACGCCATGCGCCACAGCTCGCGCACCACCACGAGGCCCGCACTCCCGGCCGTCGCGCGCGCGGCCGGCAGGTCGCCGTGCGCCCACACGTGCAGCCGACGGTCCGGCACGGTCGCGGTCTCGGCACGCGCACGGGCCAGCAGCGCGTGCGCGACCCCGTGCCGACGCCGGTCGGGGTGCACGACGAGCTCGGCCCTCACCGTCGTCGAGCTGCCGACGTCGAGCTGCGCGTACCCCAGGAGCGGGCCCGGTGCGGCCCCGTCCGTCGTGGGGCCGGCCGGTGCGGCGCCGTCGGTCCCCGCCGCCGGGTCGCGCCGGGCCAGCAGGTGCACGACGCGCGCGTCGTCCTCCGTCAGCCGCAGCAGCGGCTGCTCCGACAGCGGGGGCACGCCGTCGTGGTGCGCCGCGGCCCGGGCGAGCGCGCGGACCCCGTCGGCCTGCGCCGGCGTGAGCGGGCCGGCGACGGCCGTGACCAACGTCGGAACCTCCGTGTCGGACGACATGGCCCCATCCCATCACGGACGGCTCGCCCCGCGGTGGCCCGTCGGGGTGATCCCCGCACCCGGGGGCCGCCCCGACGGGTGCACCCCGCCCCGGTCCGCGGCGGCACCGGGTAGCGTGGACGCGCCATGAGCAGCCCCGCCGTCGCCACCGCAGCCCCGGGGGGCCGCCGTGCACGGCGCCGGGCCGACGGGCCCCGCACGGTCGACGTCGACGTCGTCGTCGTGGGGGCCGGGCAGGCCGGTCTCTCGGCCGCCTACCACCTGGACCGCACGGGTCTCGTGCCCGTCGGCTCGCGCGGCTGGGAACGCGCGCGCGGCACGTTCGTCGTGCTCGACGACAACCCGCGCGCGGGCGGCGCCTGGCAGCACCGGTGGCGGTCGCTGACGATGGCCGGCGCGCACCACGTGCACGACCTGCCGGGCATGCCGCTCGCGGTCGTCGACGAGGCCGAGCCGGCCGCCGACGCGGTCCCGTACTACTTCGCGCAGTACGAGGAGGCGTTCGGCCTCAACGTGCAGCGCCCCGTGCGCGTCACGGGGGTCTCGCGCGGCGAGCCCGTCGACGGCGAGCCGCGGTTCACCGTCGCCACGCAGCACGTCGACCACCCCGACGCGCAGGTCGTGTGGTCGGCGCGCGGCGTCGTCAACGCGTCGGGCACGTGGAACCGGCCGTTCTGGCCGACGTACCCGGGCCGCGGGGACTTCCGCGGCCGGCAGCTGCACGCGCGCGACTTCCGGTCCGCGGAGGACCTCGCCGACGGTCACGTCGTCGTGGTGGGCGGCGGGACGTCGGCCGTCCAGCTGCTGCTGCAGGTCGCCGAGGTCACGACGACGACGTGGATCACGCGCCGCCCGCCGCAGTGGGTCGACGCCGAGTTCACGCCCGAGCTCGGGCGTGACGCCGTCGCGCGCGTCGAGGAGCGCGTGCGTGCCGGGCTGCCGCCCGAGTCCGTGGTGTCCGTGACCGACCTGCCGCTGACCCCCGCGTACCGCGCAGGCATCGAGGCGGGCGTGCTGCGCGCACGGCCGGTGTTCTCCCGGCTGGTCGCCGACGGCGTCGCGTGGGACGACCCCGACCCCGCCGGCTCGCCCCCGGCCCGCGGCGGACGCGTGTCCGCGGTGCCCCGGCCGGCAGCCGATCCTGACCTCGGGCGGTGGGTCGACGGACCCCCGTTCGTCGCGGCCCGCACGGTCCTGTGGGCCACCGGCTTCCGCGCCTCGCTCGACCACCTCGCCCCCCTCGGCCTGCGCGGCCCGGGCGGCGGCATCGCGATGGACGGCACCGAGGTCGTCGCGGAGCCACGCGTGCAGCTCGTCGGGTACGGGCCGAGCGCCTCGACCGTGGGTGCCAACCGCGCGGGCCGCGAGGCTGCCCGCCGCCTGCGCCGTCACCTGCGCTGGTGAGCCCGTACCCCACCTCCTGACACTGGTCACCTTGTCGTCATCCCTCCCGACCACTGGTCACTTCGTATGACCTCTCGGTGCGGGGGCGGCCTCGAAGTGACCAGTGGTCGCGGGGGTGGGTGTTTGTCGACCACTGGTCAGATCGGGGACGGCGGTGGCACGTGGCCGCCGCCAAGGTGACCACTGGGC
>NZ_LNTD01000073.1 GCF_001462455.1 Cellulomonas sp. B6 | reverse complement strand
CTCCCCGCCTCCCCGACCACACGCACCGCACCCGGCGCCGCATCGCACGGCGCGGGTGACTCCGGCCGGACGCTTGCACGCAAGAGAACGGCCCCGGGGAGGACATGGGCGGGCACTCCGGACCGGCCATCGTCGTCACCCCCGCGCCACCACCCGCCCGACCGGTCGGTCCCCCGTGGAACAACGCAGATGACCACCGCCGCGGTTACGCCCGCGCGCGATGTCGGCCCGCTGACCCGCACACCCCTGGCACGGACCGCCACCTGAGCGACACACCGGATGCGTCCGCGCGCGACGGAGCACGGCGACCAGCCGTGTCGACCCGCGCACCCCGCCGGGTCCGTGTCTGCGGCGACGAGGCCCTCACCGATCCGCCATCAGCGTCGGCGGAGGGCAACGCCGTCGCCCGTCCGTCCGTCCCGCCAGGAGGGGGCGTGCGCTCAGGGGCGCACGTACACCCTGCGACGGCCGCGACGCTGTTCGTGCCATGGCCTCCCTGCGTACGGCCCACAGGTCGCGACTCCGCCGCGGACCACACGGCGCGGGGCGCTCGGCGCACGATGGGCGCCGCACGCTGCGTTGCGTCCGTCGACGGGACCTCGCAGCCGCACCTCCATCCACCGTCGATGCGCGTCCACGAGCCGACGTCGCCTGAGCGGCACTCGGCGCGCGGCCGCGGTCTCGACCACGCCGTGCGCTCGGCGCAGCGCACGGCGTGTCGGAAGCCGCGTCTCACGCCGGCGCCACGCCCCGCACGCGACGGACCGCCCACCTGCTGCGCGACGCTCGCTCGGGGACTTGTTGGCGACCGAGCCATGCAGGCCTCCCTGGCGGGCGGGCTGAGCGGCTGCCACCACACCGGCGACACCGACCGGCCCTCTGGCGGCCGGAGCGTGAGGCGTACGGAGTCGCACCGTCCCTGGCACCGCACTCATGACGAGGCTCTCCCGGTGACGCGTCGCTCCCCGACTGCCACGGCCCTCTCGTAGGGCGCAGGAGCACCGGCCTACCCCGGGACCGATGAGACGGGCGCCCGACGCGTCGCCACGGCGCTCACGAGCTCGAGACGGCGCGACGCCCGACGGCCGTCGCATACCGACGGAAGGAGGCGCGGCACCGGGCGGATCGTCGTCCGCTGCTCGCTCCCGCGCGGTCACCGGCACTGCTCGACCGCGCGCCCCGGCCCGAACGCGGCACCCGTTGCGACAGGCCCGAATGGCGCTCGGATCGCCCCGACGGTCGAGCGAGACGGCGGCGACGGCGCTGGCTGTCCGCACGCTGGCGAGACCGACCACCCTCTGCTCTGCGCTCAGCGCGACGGAGAGTTGAGCCCACCCAGCACGCGGCGCCGTTCGCGCCCACGAGAGCGGACCCCGCTCCCCGCCTCACGTCGAGCACGGTGCGCGGACGGTCCTGGAGGCCCAGTTCTCGTCGATCATCGTCCGCGAACGAGATGAACGGCGCTCCGCGCATGGTCCCGCACGGGCACCAGCCGTCCGCGCACTGGTGTGTTCCACGTGAAACGTGGCGTGCATCCGCACGACCGCGCAGCGAGCGCAGCGGAGTCTGAGCGTCCGGCCGATCGGACACCCAGATAGGGAAGCGCGGAAGCACCAAGGGCAGGTCGGTGTGTGGCGTTCGTTCCACGTGGAACCCACACATGTGGGTCACGAACGTAGTGCTGCACCGCCTGGGCCTCAGCTGTCCCGCGATCCGCCGACCGCTCGGCGGGACGTGGTCGCATCATGGCGGCGCGCCGCCGAACTCCGTCCTAGGTCATCCAGAGCACCCCCGGCGGACACACCACCGACAGACGGAGCGCGCGTGCGCGCACGTACCATCGCTCGCCCAAGTTGACGACGGAGAACAGTGGATACGACGCGTCCCGTGGCGACTCTCCCGCTCGCGCCCGCCGTGTTTCACGTGGAACACGGCGGCAACAGGCCGGGGAACACGAGGGCAGCTCGCGCGCGAACGAGTCGGGCAAGGGCCCCTCCCCTCAGTCGCCGCGTTCCACGTGAAACAGCGCCACGAGCGCGGCGCGGCGTCGGGGCTGCCGGCCTGACCCTGCGTCGGACGTCGACACTCCTCCACGTCCGGCGCCCTCGCACCAACAGAGACATCGAGCGACCCACGCACCTCCGCGGTGACGAGAGCGGCAGTCGCCGTGATCCCACAGAGCACCGCCGGCCGAGCGGCACTCGCCGATGGGCAAGCGATGCATCCGTTCGGCGAGCCGCTGATCCTCACTGCCTACGCCCGCCGCGTGAGGCGACGCCGATCACGCGTCCCGGGGTGGCGCATCCCTCCCCCGCGGACATACGACGGCAGTAGGTCCGCCGGCCGCCCTCACCGATCCGCGGCGGTGTGCCGCGTCGATCGCGGCCGCGTCAGGAGGCGGCACACCTGTGCGCGCGCCCCACCTCGCGGGCACCGATCCCACGCGCCCATGGTGAACGATCGCAGAGCCCCGCCTGTACGAGGAGTGCGACGCGCCCACCGTGATCACCGGCACGTGCGACGAACCGGCGTGCGACGCGCATCATGCCGCCGGCCACCGACGGACCGGAGGGCGTCGAGCCCGGTGCGAGGGCCAGGCGCACGCGTCCGAGAATCGGGCATAAGCCGTTCGTGGAGCGCCATCCTGCGCGCGACAGGGACCGAAAACACGGCCCGTCGGAGCACGAAACGCCAGGAGGATCGTTCCTGGAGAACTCCAGACCCCTGTTCCGACTCTCTCGGCGGGCCAGTTTCGCCCTGCGCGGTTCTCCTGAGACCCATCGGGCGACCGCACATCACCCTGCGGACCGGCCACCCCGCGTGCTCGGAGCCGGCGGCGAACCCGAACGCACCCGCCACGGTCTGTGATCTCCCGTCAGAGACGACGCAGGGCGGACGACCGAGGTCGTCCGCCCTGCGTCCCTGCGCGAGCGCCCGGGCTCCGCCGGGCCGATGCTGCTACGCGGGCTTGACCACCACGCGCCGGTCGGGCTCGACACCGACCGAGTCGCTCACGAGGCCGGCCTCGGCGACGGCGTCGTGCACGACCTTGCGCTCGAACGGGTTCATCGCCGCGAGCGTCACTGCCGCACCGCTGCTCTTCACCTCGTCGATGGCCGTGCGGGCGACGGCGACCAGCTCGGTCCGTCGCTGGGCCCGGTAACCAGCGATGTCCAGCATGAGGCGGCTGCGCTCACCGGTCTTGGTCTGGACCGCGAGGCGCGTGAGTTCCTGCAGCGCGTCGAGGACCTGCCCGTCGGCTCCGACCAGACGACGCAGCGCGGCGGCGTCGCCCCCGTCCTCCCCCACGATCTCGACGGCGGCGCGGCCGTGGTCGACGTCGATGTCGATGTCGCCGTCGAGGTCGGCGATGTCGAGGAACTCCTCGAGGTAGTCGGCCGCGATCTCGCCCTCCTCCTCCAGGCGCGTCACGACGTCGGCGTCGGTGCCGGTGGCCGGCTCGGTCGTACCCATGTCTTCTCCGTTCAGCGATGTCGCACGGTCGTCAGCCCGAGCACGGACCTCCGACGGGTGGTGGTCAGGACCGGCTGGTGCCGCCCGGCGCGGAGCCGCCGCCCGACGGACCCTTGCGCTTCTTGCGCGGCGCCGGCGGGGGCGCGTCAGCGGCGTCCTCCGGGACGTCCTCGGTCGGATCGACGACGGCATCCGACACGGACGCGGCGGTCGCGTCGCCGGGCTGCGCGGGACGCGCCTTCGCGCGGTCCTTGCGCTTGGGCTGCTGCCGCTGCCCCCGCGGCTTCTCGTCGATGAGCGCCGTCGCGGTCGAGGCCTCCTCGATGGTCTCGCCGCGCGCCGCAGCCTTGCGGGCCTGGCGCTCCTTGAGCGCCTTCTCCGCCTGCGACCCGGGCGCCGGCATCCGGCGGATCGTGTAGAACTGCTGCCCCATCGACCACAGGTTGGTCGTGGTCCAGTAGATGAGGACACCGATCGGGAAGTTCACGCCCGAGACCGCGAAGATGAACGGCAGGACGTACAGCAGGATCTTCTGCTGCTGGGCCATCGGCCCTGTGAGGGCGGCCGGCGGCATGTTCTTCATGGTCAGCTGACGCTGCGTGGTGAAGGTGGTGACCGACATCGCGACGATCAGCACGATCGTCACGACGCGGATGTGCCAGTTCCCGTCCCACTGCATGAAGGTGCCCGACAGCGGGGCGCCCCAGATCGTCGCCTGCTCGGCCTGGGCGGCGAGCTCCCGCGTGAGCGGGCCGATCGACTCGGCACGCGTGTAGGTGCCGGCGGCGAGGCTGGGCAGCTCGTAGAGCACCCGGAACAGGGCGAAGAAGATGGGCGACTGCAGCAGGATCGGCAGGCAGGAGGCGAACGGGTTGGTCCCGTGCTTCCGGTAGAGCTCCATCATCTCGCGGCTCATCGCCTCGCGGGACGCGGGGTCCGTCTTGCCCTTGTACTTCTTCTGCAGCGCCTGCATCTCGGGCTGCACGAGCTGCATGCCGCGCGACGCCTTGATCTGCTTGAAGAAGAGCGGGATCAGCAGGATCCGCATGACGATCACGAGACCGACGATCGACAGCGCCCAGGCGGCGCCGCTGGCGGGGTCGAGGCCGACCCACGTCAGCAGGTCGTGGAAGCGCACCATGATCCACGCGACCGCGACCATGAGCGGGAAGAGCAGGCCGTCCATCCAGGGCATGAGGCGTCCTCGAGAGCGTCAGTGAGCGGCGGGGGCCGCGTCGAAGGCGTGGTGGTGCCGCGACGGTGGAACGTCGTCGACCCCACCGGGGTTCCAGGGGTGGCACCGCAGCAGGCGTCGGGCTGCGAGCGCGGTGCCGCGCACGGCTCCGTGTCGCTGCACCGCGATCACCGCGTACTGCGAGCAGGAGGGGTAGAACCTGCAGGTCGGAGGCGTGATCGGCGAGACGACGTGCTGGTACACCCACAGCAGGCCGAGAAGTACACGGGCAGGGGTCCGACGGACCACGGCCCACGCGCGCCTCACGCCGACACCGGGCTCTCGGGACGTCGTGCCGCTCGCCGCTCGGCCGCCGCGATACCGCCGTCGAGATCGCGGGCGAGCTGGGCGGACGTCGCCGACGCGGCGTCCGGCTGCGCGCGGACCACGACCAGCGTGCCCGGCGCCCAGCGGTGGACGCGCGCCGCGAGCAGCGCACGGAGCCGACGCCGGACACGGTTGCGCGTCACGGCGTTGCCCACGGCCTTGGAGACGACGAGACCGACCGCCGGCGGGCCGGGGTCGGTCGTCGTCGTCAGGTGCACGACGAGGGTGTCGCGTCCCCCGCGCGCGCCCCGACGCACCGTCTGCTGGAAGTCGGCAGAGCGGCGCATCCGGTGCGCTGCGGGGAGCACCGGGGCTGGCGTCAGGCCGAGAGCTCGGCGCGCCCCTTGCGGCGACGCGCCGCGAGGATGGCGCGGCCGGCGCGCGTGCGCATCCGCAGGCGGAAGCCGTGGGTCTTGGCCCGGCGCCGGTTGTTCGGCTGGAAGGTGCGCTTGGTCACGACGTTCTCCACACGTTCTCGTCACGATCGTGCGGAGCCGCACGACCAGGTACAGGTGCCGTCGTCCACCGCTCCAGGGATCGCACGCAAGGACACGTGCGAAGGCGTCAGGGCGCGCCGGACGGAGCCGTCGGAAGGCTGGGCCACGCTACGCCGCGGTGAGCAGCGGGGTCAAATGCAGCAGGGTACGACGGACGTCGTCGTCGGTCGGACGACCGGACCACGGCTCGTCCCCACTGCGATACCGCAGGTCGGACGCCTAGGACGGGAGGTGGTCCGGCGTGTCGTCGGTCTCACCCCCTCGCGCGCTTCTTCGCCTCGGCGCTCGCCACTAGAGTCGGTGGTCGTCGTGCCGCGCGGCTGCACGCCCCGGTCTGCGGACGACGGCCCGGCGGACCCTGTGGACGACGGGACGACGCGGTCCCCGCAACCGCGGCACGACCCGGCACGGCTGGCACTCACAGGTGTGGACAACTATGTGGACGACGCCTGGCCGTGCCAGACTCGCCCGGCCCCGCAGGACCGATCACTGAGGTAGGACGTTGTCACAGGACGAAGAACCGGCCCGGGTGTGGGGACACGTCGTCGCGAGCCTCGAGGCGAGCCCCGACATCACCCCGCGGCAGCTGGCCTTCGTCCGACTCGCCCACCCGCTGGGCGTCCTGGACGGCACGATGCTCCTCGCCGTCGGCAACGACCTGACCAAGGAGTACCTCGAGACCCGCGTCCGCGCCGAGGTCACGCAGGCGCTCGGCGAGGCGCTCGGCCGGGAGGCGCGGTTCGCGATCACCGTCGACCCCGAGGTCGCGGGCGACGTTCCCCCCGCGCTGCGGGTGGTCCCCCCGGCCCCGGCCGGCCCGTCCGCCCCGAGCGCGACCGCGTACGAGGCCGACGACGACGGGCGCCCGGACCTGGCCCTCGTGACCTCGCACCCCGGCTTCTCGCCGCGTGACGACGCCGGTGACGACGCCAACGAGCCACGCGCCGTCGCCGTGCCCCGGGAGGAGACGCCCGACGTCCGCCCGGCGCTGCGAGCCATCGACGGCTCCGGTCCCGCACCGCGCCGCGCGATGTCCGAGCCCGCTCGTCTCAACCCCAAGTACCTGTTCGAGACGTTCGTCATCGGGTCGTCCAACCGGTTCGCGCACGCCGCGGCCGTGGCGGTCGCCGAGGCGCCGGCCAAGGCCTACAACCCGCTGTTCATCTACGGCGACTCGGGCCTGGGCAAGACGCACCTGCTGCACGCGATCGGTCACTACGCGCAGAACCTGTACCCGACGGTCCGCGTGCGGTACGTGAACTCGGAGGAGTTCACCAACGACTTCATCAACTCCATCAGCGAGGGCAAGGCGGGCGCGTTCCAGCGCCGCTACCGCGAGGTCGACGTCCTGCTCATCGACGACATCCAGTTCCTGCAGGGCAAGGAACAGACGATGGAGGAGTTCTTCCACACGTTCAACACGCTCCACAACGCGAGCAAGCAGGTCGTGATCACGTCCGACCTGCCGCCCAAGCAGCTCAACGGCTTCGAGGACCGCATGCGGTCGCGGTTCGAGTGGGGCCTCATCACGGACGTGCAGCCGCCGGACCTCGAGACGCGGATCGCGATCCTGCGCAAGAAGGCCGCGAGCGAACGGCTGCAGGCCCCGGACGACGTGCTCGAGTACATCGCGTCGCGCATCTCCACGAACATCCGCGAGCTCGAGGGCGCGCTGATCCGCGTCACGGCGTTCGCGAACCTCAACCGGCAGCTCGTCGACGTGTCGCTGGCCGAGATCGTCCTCAAGGACCTGATCACGGACGACCAGACGCAGGAGATCACGGCGACCACCGTCATCGGGCAGACCGCCGCCTACTTCGGCCTGAGCATCGAGGACCTGTGCGGCTCGAGCCGCTCGCGGGTGCTGGTGACGGCCCGCCAGATCGCGATGTACCTGTGCCGCGAGCTGACGGACCTGTCGCTGCCGAAGATCGGTCAGGCGTTCGGCGGGCGTGACCACACGACGGTGATGCACGCGAACCGCAAGATCCGCGAGCTCATGGCGGAGCGTCGGTCGATCTACAACCAGGTGACCGAGCTGACCAACCGCATCAAGCAGCAGCACCGCGGCTGACCGGACCGCCGCGGTGGGGTCCGCGGTGCCGTGCACGCGCCGCGGATGTCCGCTTTGATGCCATCTCCTCCACCGCGCCACGCGCGTTGTCCACAGGTTTGCCCACCGCCTGGGGACACATGTGAAACCGATCACCTGAACGGGCGTGTCGGGCGTGGCGCCGCTCCGGCCTCCGCGACGTGCGGCCCTGACCTGCGTCGTCGCCCGCACGGGGCGACGACGAGGCCGTCGCGTCGTCGATCGTGGGCGGCGTCGCGCCGACGCGGGCGTGAGAGGACTCTCACGTCAAACCGGGACGAACTGCTTGACGTCGTCCCCAGGCTGCGGGTGAAACACGCATGGGACGAATGTTCACACCTGTGCACAGACCTGTGGACGACGGTGGACGACACGCGACACGGATGTGGACGGCAGCGGGCGCGTCGGTGGACGCCGGTGGACGCCGTCGCGGACGTCCACCGGCGTCCACGGACGTCGACCCGCTCGACCACACCCCGCCACACACCCGGAAGTGGCCGCTGACCTGCACACCGAGCCGTTGTCCACACCACCCACAGCCCCGACGACGATGACGACCCATCTCCCAGGAAGAGATCCACACACCGACGCTGGGCTGCGCTGGTGCGACGGCGCACCGCAGGTCGGACAGTGGGTCCGGGGCGAGGCACCGAGACGAGGCCCCGACCGTGTACCGGGCGTCGGACCTGTCGCGTAGTCTTCGGCTCAGCCCCGCCAACGCCCGGCGCACGCACGTCCACGACGACGTGCGTGCCGACCCGGGCAGGACGACGAGAAGGTGATGCATGAGGTTCCGCGTCGATCGTGACGTGCTCGCCGACGCCGTCACGTGGACCGCACGCAGCCTGCCCACCCGGCCGCCCGTGCCCGTCCTCGCGGGCGTGCGCATCGAGGCCGACTCGTCGGGTGCGATCCAGCTGTCGAGCTTCGACTACGAGGTCTCGGCACGTGCCCAGCTCCCCGCCGACGTCAGCGAGCCGGGGACGGTGCTCGTCTCGGGCCGTCTGCTCGCCGAGATCTCTCGTGCCCTGCCCGCCAAGCCCGTGGACGTCGTCCTGGACGGCACCAAGGTGCAGGTCACGTGCGGTGCCAGCCGCTTCACGCTGCTGACGATGCCGGTAGAGGACTACCCGAACCTGCCGGCGATGCCGCCCGTCACGGGCACGGTCGACGGCGACGAGCTGACCCATGCGGTCGCGCAGGTCTCCGTCGCGGCCAGCCGCGACGACACGCTCCCGCTCCTCACGGGCGTCCGGGTCGAGATCGTCGGCGAGAAGGTCACGCTGCTGGCGACGGACCGGTACCGCCTGGCGCTGCGCGAGATGACGTGGAAGCCCGCGAGCCCCGACGTCGAGGCCGTCGCGCTCGTGCGCGCCCGCACCCTGTCCGACGCCGCGAAGTCGCTCGGCGGGTCCGGCTCGGTGCAGGTCTCGCTGTCCACCGGCGGCGGCGTCGACCTCATCGGCTTCGAGGCCGGCGGTCGCCAGACCACGAGCCTGCTCGTCGACGGCGACTACCCGCCCGTGCGCCGCCTCTTCCCCGACGAGACGCCGATCCACGCGATCGTCAACCGTCAGCAGCTGGCCGAGGCCGCCAAGCGCGTCGCGCTCGTCGCGGAGCGCAACACCCCGATCCGGCTGACGTTCAGCGACGGCCAGGTCGTCCTCGACGCCGGCCAGGGCGACGACGCCCAGGCGTCCGAGGCGCTGGAGGCCGTGCTCGTCGGCGACGACATCTCGGTGGCCTTCAACCCGCACTTCCTGGCCGACGGTCTGGGCGCCCTCGACACCACCTTCGTGCGGATGTCGTTCACGCACCCGAACAAGCCCGTGGAGTTCACGGGCCAGGAGTCGCTCGAGAGCGACGACCGCAAGGACTACCGCTACCTGCTGGTGCCGATCCGCTTCGCGAGCTGATCACCGCTCGCGCGGGCGGGCCGCACGTGCGGCACAGTGGCGGGGGCGCCACGTCGAGCGACGTGGCCCGCGTCGAGAGGGGCGAGGCATGCACATCGGTCTGGTCGGGCTGGGCAAGATGGGCGCGAACATGCGCGCACGCATCCGTGAGGCCGGCATCGAGGTCACGGGGTTCGACCGCAACCCCGACGTGACGGACGTCCCGACGCTCGAGGCGCTGGCGGAGGCGCTGCCCGCGGGCGAGCGCGTCGTGTGGGTGATGGTGCCGTCGGGCCCGGTCACCGACGCCGTGATCCAGGACCTCGCGGGGCTGCTGACGGCCGGCGACCTGGTGATCGACGGCGGCAACTCGTACTACCAGGACGACGCGGCGCACGCCGCGACGCTCGCCGAGCACGGCATCGGCTTCATCGACGCCGGTGTCTCCGGCGGCATCTGGGGCCTGGAGAACGGCTACGGCCTCATGGTCGGCGGCGACGCGGCCGACGTCGAACGGGCGATGCCCGTGTTCGACGCGCTGCGACCGGAGGGCGAGCGCGGCGACGGTTTCGTGCACGCGGGGCCGGTCGGCGCCGGCCACTACGCGAAGATGGTCCACAACGGCATCGAGTACGGCCTCATGCAGGCGTACGCCGAGGGCTACGAGCTGCTCGCGGCGAAGGACCTCATCACCGACGTCCCGGCGACCATGCGCGCGTGGACCAAGGGCACCGTCGTGCGCTCGTGGCTGCTCGACCTCCTGGTGCAGGCGCTGCACGAGGACCCGCGGTTCGCGGCGATCGACGACTGGGTCGAGGACTCGGGCGAGGGCCGCTGGACCGTCGACGAGGCCATCGACCTGGCCGTGCCGGCCCCGGTCATCGCGGCCTCGCTGTTCGCCCGGTTCTCCTCGCGGCAGGGCGAGTCGCCGGCCATGAAGGCCGTCGCGGCGCTGCGCCAGCAGTTCGGCGGCCACGCGGTGCGCGCGGCCGGCGGCGACACCGTGACGCCGACGGCTCCACCCACGTCGGAGGCCTGACCCGCGTGTACGTCGCGCACCTGTCCCTCACCGACTTCCGGTCGTACCCGCAGGTCGAGCTGCCCCTCGACCCGGGCATCACCGCGCTCGTCGGGCCCAACGGGCAGGGCAAGACGAACCTCGTCGAGGCGGTCGGGTACGTCGCGACGTTGGGGAGCCACCGGGTCCCGTCGGACGCCGCGCTCGTGCGTGCCGGGACGTCGCGGGCGGTCGTGCGCGCCAAGGTGGTCCGCGAGGAGCGCGCGACGCTCGTCGAGGTCGAGGTCACGCCGGGCAAGGCCAACCGCTCGCGCATCAACGGCGGGTCGCCGGGGCGGGCGCGCGACGTGCTGGGCATCCTGCGCACGGTGCTCTTCGCGCCCGAGGACCTCGCGCTCGTCAAGGGCGACCCCGACGGCCGCCGGCGGTTCCTCGACGACCTGCTCGTGCAGCTCACGCCGCGCATCGCGGGTGTCCTGGGCGACTACGACCGCGTGCTCAGGCAGCGGTCGGCGCTGCTGAAGTCCGCGGCGGCCGCGTCGCGTGCGCGCACGGGCGCCGACCTGCGCACGCTCGACGTGTGGGACGCGAAGCTCGCGGCCACGGGCGCGCAGGTCGTCGTGGCGCGGCAGGCGCTGGTCGCGGCCCTGCGCCCGCGCGCGGCGGACGCCTACCGGCAGGTCAGCGCGGGGCAGGGTGAGCTGGGGCTCGTGTACCGCGCGTCGCTCGACGCGGCACTGGGCCGCACCGAGGACGACCCGGCGCTGCCGCCCGCGGCGGACGCCGCGACGGTCGAGGGTCTGCTCCTCGAGGCGATGGGACGGCTGCGCTCCAAGGAGATCGAGCGGGGCGTGTGCCTGGTCGGTCCGCACCGGGACGACCTCGCGCTGACCCTGGGCGACCTCCCCGCGAAGGGGTACGCGAGCCACGGGGAGTCGTGGTCGGTCGCGCTCGCGCTGCGTCTCGCGTCGTACGAGCTGCTCACCCACGGCGTCGACGACCACGGCGCCTGGGCGGCCGACTGGGGCCCGGACGGCGAGCCGGTGCTGATCCTCGACGACGTGTTCGCCGAGCTGGACACGCGCCGCCGCGAGCGGCTGGCCGAGCTGGTGGCCGGTGCGCGGCAGGTCCTGGTGACGGCGGCCGTGCCGCAGGACGTCCCGGAGCCGCTGGCCGGTGCGCGGGTCGACGTGCTCGGCGGCGAGGTCGCGCGTGTCCGCTGAGCGCGGGGCCGCGCGGCCCCGCCGCACGTCCGCCGCCGCGGGCCCGACGGGCCGCGCACGTCCCGGCACGGACGGTGCGGCCCGGCCCGCGGCCGGCACGTCCTCGCCCGCCGTGTCCTCCCCCGTGTCCTCCCCCGCGGCGTCGTCCGCGGGTGACGACGACGCGCTGCTGCCCGCCCCGACGGTCGTGCCCGACGGCGTGCCGGTCGCCGAGCTCGTCGACCTCACGCCGCCCGAGCAGGTGGCCCGCGCCGCGCTCGCGCGGGCCAAGGCGGCGGCCCGGGCCCGTGGCCTGCGTCCCGGCGTGACGCCGGCGCGCCCGGTGAGCAGCGGGTCGGCTCCGGGTCCGCGCGACCCGCAGCCGCTCGCGATCTCGGCGGGGCTGCTGGCGCGGGACCTCGGCTGGGAGCCGGGCCTCGTGGTGGGCGACCTGGTGCACCGGTGGGCGCAGATCGTCGGTCCGCAGGTCGCGGACCACTGCGAGTTCGTCTCGTTCACCGCCGGCCTGCTGACGGTGCGGGCGTCGTCGACGGCCTGGGCGGCGAACCTGCGCCTGCTGGCTCCGGCGATGCTGGCGCGGTTCGACGAGGCCCTCGGGTCGGGCGTCGTGGTGCAGGTGGACGTGCTGGGACCGGTGGGTCACGGCTTCGGTCGTGGCGCGCGGCGGGTCGCGGGTCGCGGCCCGCGTGACACCTACGGCTGACCGCGCGGGGCGGAGGCCGTGACACCCTGTGCGCGACCTGCCCGGGAACGGGCGCCCGGGAGGTAGACTGGACAGGTCAACAGAGCCGCCTGCCTGCCCTCGTGAGACGAGAACTCCGCCGCCGTGGGGTGATCCGGACTCCCGACGGCCGCCAGCCGCTCACGACGCGCCTGGCGCGTACCGAGCTCTCGAGGAGAACCGCTGCCCGTGGCCGACCAGAGCACCCCTCTCGACCCGCAGGACCCGACCGACGAGGGGCAGGGCGGCGCACCCGCGCCCGCCCGTCCGAGCGGGGGCGACTACGACGCGAGCGCCATCACGGTCCTCGAGGGTCTCGAGGCGGTCCGCAAGCGCCCGGGCATGTACATCGGCTCGACCGGTGCGCGGGGTCTGCACCACCTGGTGTACGAGGTGGTCGACAACTCCGTCGACGAGGCGCTGGCCGGGTACTGCGACACGATCGAGGTGACGCTGCTCGCCGACGGCGGCGTGCGCGTCACGGACAACGGTCGCGGCATCCCCGTCGCGATCCACCCCACCGAGGGCCGGCCCACGGTCGAGGTCGTCATGACGATCCTGCACGCGGGCGGCAAGTTCGGCGGCAGCGGGTACGCCGTCTCGGGCGGTCTGCACGGCGTCGGCATCTCGGTGGTCAACGCGCTGTCGACGCGCGTGCACACCGTGGTCAAGCGCGACGGCTCGACGTGGATCATGGACTTCGCCGACGGCGGCAAGCCGGTCGGCGAGCTGCAGCAGGGTGAGGCGACGGACGAGACCGGCACGTCGCAGACGTTCTGGGCGGACCCGTCGATCTTCGAGACCGTCGACTACGACTTCGAGACGCTGCGCGCGCGCTTCCAGCAGATGGCGTTCCTCAACAAGGGTCTGCGCATCACGCTGGTCGACGAGCGCCCGCAGCACACCGACACCGACGACGAGATCGCGGGCGAGAGCGCGACGGCCGGCGAGGGCGCCGCCCCGCGCACGGTGTCGTACCGCTACGACGGCGGCCTGGTCGACTACGTCAAGCACCTCAACTCGACCAAGAAGGTCGAGGTCGTCCACCCCGACGTCATCGACTTCGAGGCCGAGGACACGGTCCGCAAGATCTCGGTGGAGATCGCGCTGCAGTGGACCACCGCGTACTCGGAGTCGGTGCACACGTACGCCAACACGATCTCGACGACCGAGGGCGGCACGCACGAGGAGGGCTTCCGTGCGGCGATGACCTCGCTCATCAACCGCTACGCGCGCGAGAAGAACATCCTCAAGGAGAAGGAGGAGAACCTCACGGGCGACGACATCCGCGAGGGGCTCACCGCCGTCATCTCCGTCAAGCTCGGCGAGCCGCAGTTCGAGGGCCAGACCAAGACCAAGCTCGGCAACACCGACGCCAAGCGGTTCGTGCAGTCGGTCGTCAACGACCAGCTCGGCGCGTGGCTCGACGCGCACCCGAACGAGGCGAAGGACGTCATCCGCAAGTCGATCCAGGCCGCGGCCGCGCGGCTCGCGGCCCGCAAGGCCCGCGAGGCGACCCGGCGCAAGGGTCTGCTCGACTCGCACTCGATGCCCGGCAAGCTCAAGGACTGCCAGTCCAACCGGCCGGAGGAGTGCGAGGTCTTCATCGTCGAGGGCGACTCGGCCGGCGGCTCGGCCGTGCGGGGCCGCAACCCGCGGACGCAGGCGATCATGCCGATCCGCGGCAAGATCCTCAACGTCGAGCGTGCGCGCCTCGACAAGGCGCTGAGCAACCAGGAGGTGCAGGCGCTCATCACGGCGTTCGGCACCGGCATCGGCGAGGACTTCGACGTCTCGAAGCTGCGGTACCACAAGATCGTGCTCATGGCCGACGCCGACGTCGACGGCCAGCACATCCGCACGCTGCTGCTCACGCTGCTGTTCCGGTACATGCCCGAGCTCATCACGGCCGGGCACGTGTACATGGCGCAGCCGCCGCTGTACCGCATCAAGTGGACCAACGCGGACCACGACTACGTCTACTCGGACCGCGAGCGGGACGCGTTCGTCACCGAGGGTCGCGCCAACGGCAAGCGGCTGCCCAAGGAGAACGCGATCCAGCGCTACAAGGGTCTGGGCGAGATGGACTACTCGGAGCTCTGGGAGACGACCATGTCGCCCGAGCACCGCACGCTGCTGCAGGTGACGCTCGACGAGGCCGCGGCCGCGGACGAGATCTTCTCGGTGCTGATGGGCGAGGACGTCGAGGCGCGGCGCTCGTTCATCCAGCGCAACGCCAAGGACGTCCGCTTCCTCGACATCTGACGCGGGCGCCGGTGCCCCCGGCCCGCCCGCACCTGACCTCGCGCCGACGACTGGAGTGACCCGCACGTGACCGAGACCCCCGGCGACATCGAGCACGGCCGCATCGAGCAGGTCGACCTGCAGCTCGAGATGCAGCGCTCGTACCTGGACTACGCGATGGCCGTCATCGTCGGCCGCGCGCTGCCGGACGTGCGTGACGGGCTCAAGCCCGTGCACCGCCGCGTGCTCTACGCGATGTACGACGGCGGCTACCGGCCCGACCGGCAGTTCTCCAAGTGCAGCCGCGTCGTCGGCGACGTCATGGGCAAGTACCACCCGCACGGCGACACGGCGATCTACGACGCCCTCGTCCGCCTCGTGCAGGACTGGTCGATGCGGTACCCGCTGGTCGCGGGGCAGGGCAACTTCGGCTCCCCCGGCGACGACCCGGCCGCTGCGCCGCGGTACACCGAGTGCAAGATGGCGCCGCTGGCCATGGAGATGGTCCGCGACATCGACGAGGACGCGGTCGACTTCCAGGACAACTACGACGGCCACACGCAGGAGCCCACGGTCCTGCCGTCGCGGTTCCCGAACCTGCTGGTCAACGGCTCGGCCGGCATCGCCGTGGGCATGGCGACGAACATCCCGCCGCACAACCTGCGCGAGGTCGCGGCGGGCGTGCAGTGGCACCTGGAGAACCCGGAGGCCACCAAGGAGGAGCTGCTCGAGGCGCTCATGCAGCGCATCAAGGGCCCCGACTTCCCGACGGCGGCCACGATCCTGGGGCTGCGCGGCATCGACGACGCCTACCGCACGGGCCGCGGCTCGATCACGATGCGTGCCGTCGTGGAGGTCGAGGAGATCCAGGGCCGGCAGTGCCTCGTGGTCACCGAGCTGCCGTACCAGGTGAACCCCGACACGCTCGCGAAGAAGATCGCCGACCTGGTCCGCGAGGGCCGCGTGCAGGGCATCGCCGACATCCGCGACGAGACGTCGGGCCGCACCGGCCAGCGTCTGGTGATCGTGCTCAAGCGCGACGCGGTCGCGAAGGTCGTGCTCAACAACCTGTACAAGCACACCCAGCTGCAGGACACGTTCGGCGCGAACATGCTCGCGCTGGTCGACGGCGTGCCGCGCACGCTGAGCCTCGACGCGTTCGTGCGGCACTGGACGTCGCACCAGATCGACGTCATCCAGCGCCGCACGCGGTACCGCCTGGCGCAGGCCGAGGCCCGCATCCACATCTACCGCGGGTACCTCAAGGCGCTGGACGCGCTCGACGAGGTCATCGCGCTGATCCGGCGCTCCCCCGACGCCGAGGTCGCGCGCACGGGCCTCATGGAGCTCCTCGGCATCGACGAGGAGCAGGCGCAGGCCATCCTCAACCTGCAGCTGCGCCGCCTGGCGGCGCTGCAGCGCCAGGAGATCCTCGAGGAGCACGCCAAGCTGCAGGCGATCATCACCGAGCTCAACGAGATCCTCGGCTCGCCCGAGCGGCAGCGCACGATCGTGTCGGAGGAGCTCGCGACGATCGTCGACAAGTACGGCGACGAGCGGCGCACGCACATCCTGCCGTTCGACGGCGAGGTCTCGATCGAGGACCTCATCGCCGAGGAGGACGTGGTCGTCACGATCACGCGCGGCGGCTACGCCAAGCGCACGCGCGTCGACGCGTACCGCGCGCAGCGTCGCGGCGGCAAGGGCGTGCGCGGCGCGCAGCTGCGCGAGGACGACATCGTCGACCACTTCTTCGTCACGACGACGCACCACTGGCTGCTGTTCTTCACGAACCTGGGCCGCGTGTACCGCGCGAAGGCGTACGAGCTGCCCGAGGGCGGCCGGGACGCCAAGGGTCAGCACGTCGCGAACCTGCTGGCCTTCCAGCCGGGCGAGAAGATCGCGCAGGTCCTGGACCTGCGCGACTACGAGCAGGCCGAGCACCTGGTGCTCGCGACGCGCCGCGGCCTGGTGAAGAAGACGCGCCTGACGGAGTACGACTCGAACCGCACGGGCGGCGTCATCGCGATCAACCTGCGCGAGGACGACGAGGGCCGGGCCGACGAGCTGGTCTCGGCGCGCCTGGTCGACTCCGACCAGGACGTCATCCTGGTGTCCCGGCTCGGCCAGTCGGTGCGCTTCACGGCGTCCGACGAGGCGCTGCGGCCCATGGGTCGTGCGACGAGCGGCGTCACCGGCATGAAGTTCCGGGGCGACGACGACCTGCTCGCGATGGACGTCGTGCGCGAGGACGCGTTCCTGTTCACCGTGACCGAGGGCGGGATCGCCAAGCGCACGGCGCTGACGGTCGAGAACTACCGTCAGCAGGGCCGCGGCGGGCTCGGCATCAAGGTCGCGAACCTGCCCGAGGCGAACGGCGAGCTCGTGGGCGCCCTCGTGACGGACACCGACGACGAGGTGCTCGTCATCATGGAGCGCGGCAAGATCGTGCGGTCCTCGACGTCCGAGGTCAACGCCACGGGACGCAACACCCAGGGCGTGATCTTCGCCAAGCCGGACGCCGGCGACCGCATCATCGCGGTGGCCCGCAACAGCGAACGACACCTCACGGACGATGGCGGTACCGTGGACGGGAACGTCAGCAATCCCGACGCAACCGACGTACCGGACCCGGAGAGGGCGGTGCCTGACAGCGGCGACCGGCCCTCGGAGGACGCATGAGCGAGACGCCCCCCTCGATCCCGCCGCGCAAGCGGCCCACGACGCCCGTGACGGCCGGTGGCGCACGCCCCGCGGCCTCGGGCGGGGCCGGTCCGGCACGGCAGGACAGGGGCGGGGGCGCCTCGGCGGCCCCGGCCGGCGGGAAGACCGCCGAGGCGTCGCCGCTGACGGCCACCCCGGCGTCGCAGGAGGTGCCCGCTCCGCGCCCCGACGGCGAGGTGGGCCGCGGGTCCGAGCAGCCCTCTCCCCTGGTGACGGCGGTCGACGCGACCACCGTGTGGTTCAAGAAGGCCGCCGGAGCCACGGGTTCCGGCCTCTCCAGGGCGTACGCTCAGCTGACCCGACCCCGCACCGAGGATGCCGACATGACCACGACACCGTCGAAGGCGGGTTCGTCGACCGCTGAGCGCCCCGCGCCGCGGTCCACGCCGCCCGTGACCGGGGCGACCGCCCGTCCGGCGACCGGCCGCGTCCCCTCGGTGGGCGGTGGTGGCCCGCGCCGCGTCCGGCTCGCCGTCTCGCGCGTCGACCCGTGGTCGGTCATGAAGCTCGCGTTCCTGCTGTCGGTCGCGGTCGGCATCATGATCGTCGTCGCGGCGGTCGTCGTGTGGTTCACGCTCGACGGCCTGCACGTGTTCTCGACGATCGACAGCCTGGTCAAGCAGGTCGTGGGCGCCAGCACGCCGCTCACGATCATGGACTACGTCTCCTTCGAGAAGACCGTGTCCGCGGCCACGCTCGTCGCGGTCATCGACGTGTTCCTGCTGACGGCCCTCGCGACGATCGGCGCGTTCCTCTACAACATCGTGGCGGCGCTCGTCGGCGGCGTGCACGTGACCATGACGGACGAGTGATCCGTCGACTCCCCGGGTGGGCCGCAGGGCCCCTGTCCGCCGGTTTGGGCGCGACGGCTCGCCTGGGGTAGTCTCGACCGTCGCCCCCACCGGTGCGGTTCCTCGCGGGACCGGCGTCGTCGGGTGGCGTGACGGGCCTATAGCTCAGACGGTTAGAGCGCTTCCCTGATAAGGAAGAGGTCACAGGTTCAAGTCCTGTTAGGCCCACCCTGCACGGCGTGCACCGCGCGCCCCGTGGATCGACCGGAAGCACCCGAGACGGGGGACCCGATGAAGAAGATCCTGCTCCTGGCCGCCGTCGCGGCCGTCGGCTACGTCGCCTGGCAGAAGTACGCGCAGGACCGCGACGAGCGCGACCTGTGGGCCGAGGTCACCGACACCTTCGAGTGACCGGTCGGCTCGACCGGGGGCCATGGCGCAATTGGTAGCGCACCTGCTTTGCAAGCAGGGGGTTAGGGGTTCGAGTCCCCTTGGCTCCACAGGATCCTGACGCGAGGCGTCCCACCGGCGGTGGGGCGCCTCGCGTCGTCCGGGCCGGGCAAGGACGGCGCCCGGCGCGGGACAGCGCTTGACCTGGAGAGCGCTCCAGGTGCCAGGGTGCGGGGCATGGAGACGACGACGCTCGGCACGCACGGTCCCTCGGTCCCCCCGCTCGCCGTGGGTGCGATGTACTTCGGCACGCTGGTCGACGAGCGCACCGCGCACGCGGTGCTCGACGCCGCGCTCGACACGGGGGCGACGTTCGTCGACACGGCAAACAACTACGCGTTCTGGGTCGACGGCGGCACGGGTGACGAGTCGGAGCGGACGCTGCGCGCGTGGTTCGCCGCACGCCCGGGGGCCCGGGACCGCGTGACGCTCGCGACGAAGGTCGGCGCGCGTCCTCGTCCGGGCGGCACGTCGGTCGCGGACGGGCTGGGTCTGGGCGCGCAGGCCGTGCGGACGCAGCTCGACGACAGCCTCCGTCGGTTGGGCACCGACCACGTCGACCTGCTCTACGCGCACGTCGACGACACGAGCGTCCCGCTCGCGGAGACCGTCGGTGCCCTGCAGGACGAGGTGCGCCGCGGTCGGGCGCGCGCCATCGGGTGCTCGAACATCACCGCGCCGCGGTTCGCGGAGGCGCTGCGGGCCGCCGGCCCGGGCCCGGCGTACGCCGTCGTGCAGCAGCGCTTCAGCTACCTGACGCCCGTGCCCGGCACGGACCTGTACCCGCACGTGCTGCTCGACGACGACCTCGCCGAGGTCGCGGACGCGGCCGGGGCGACGCTCACGGGGTACTCGTCGCTGCTCTCGGGCGCCTACACCCGGTCCGACCGTGCGCTGCCGGACGGCTACCGGCACCGCGGCACGGCGACGCAGCTCGCGGCCCTCGCGGAGGCGTCCCGGGTCACGGGCCTGGACGCGGGGCAGGTGGTGCTCGCCTGGATGACGTCGCGCACCCGTCCCGTCCTGCCCGTCGTGGGCGTGTCGAGCCCGGACCAGCTCGCGTCGGCGGTCCGTGCCGTCGGCACGCGCCTGCCGGCGGACGTCGTGACGGCGCTGGACGCCGCCCGTACGGTGGGCCCGTGAGCGACGGCTACCCGATCGGCGACGTCGCGCGGCGGCTGGGGCTGAGCGTCGACGCGCTGCGCTACTACGAGCGTGCGGGTGTGCTGCCCCCGGCGGACCGGGACGCCGGGGGGCGGCGTCGGTACGCCGAGCACGACGTGCACCTGCTCGAGGTGCTGCTCCACCTGCGGGACACGGGAATGCCGCTCGCGGAGATCGCGACGTTCACCGGCCTGGTCCGTCAGGATCCCGCGGGCGTCCCGGAGCGGCTCGCGCTGCTCCGGGCGCACCGGGAGGTCCTGACGGCCCGCATCGCGGCGCTCACGCGCTCCCTGGGCGTGATCGACGGCAAGATCGCGGACTACGACGCGCGCCTCACGGCCGCAGCCGGCGCGCCAGGAGCACGCTGAGCCCCGCGAGGACGCCGGTCGCCACGAACACGGCGACGAGGGCGGTCCGCAGGGCGGGGACCGAGGTGCCGGCGTGCGCGAGCGCGGCGCCACCGACGCCGGCGACGAGTGCCGTGGCCAGGGTCTGCGCGAGCTGCAGCGAGCTGCTGACGAGCCCCTGCTGGGACGCCGGGGCCTGCCCGAGGGTCTCGGTGGTCGAGGCGTTGAAGGCCACGCCCATCCCGAGACCGGCGACGGCCCACCCGAGAACGGCGCACCACGCGGGCACGACGTCCGTGAGGATCGTCAGCGCGTCTACGGCCGCCCCGACGTCGCGTGGTACCTGCTCGACGACCCCTGGACCAGGCAGGACGCGGAGCGCCACGTCGCCACGCGCGTCGCCCGCACCGACCTCGACGGCGAGGACGGCGCGCTGGCGGTGGTGGTCGAGCACGACGGCACGCCCGTGGGCGACGTGACGCTCTGGTTCACCGACCGCGACCGCCGCGTCGCGGAGATCGGGTGGGTCCTGGACCCCGAGCACGGCGGCTGCGGGCTGGCCTCGGAGGCCGTCGCCGCCGTCCTTCACGTCGCGTTCGCGCGCTACGGCCTGCACCGGGTCACCGCGCAGACGGACGCACGCAACACGGCGTCCGCGGCACTGGCGGCGCGCGTCGGGGTGCACCGCGAGGCCCACTTCCGGCAGGACTGGTGGAGCAAGGGCAGGTGGACCGACACGCTCGTGTTCGCGGTCCTCGCGACCGACCCGCTGCCCGGGCGAGGCTGACCGCGTCCGGTCCGGCCGTCAGCGGACGGGGAACGTCGCCCAGATGTTCTTGGTCGAGTCCGTGGTGTACCAGCCGACCTCGAGCGACAGCTGCCGGGCGAGGTGCAGGCCGAGCCCACCCGCCCCGGTGATCCGCAGGCCCGCGTAGACCGGGACCGACTCCGGGTCGTGGTCGGCCACGTCGAGCAGCCAGCTGTCGTCGCGGCGCGAGAGCTGCACGATCGTGGGCGGCAGCCCGTGCGTGAGCGCGTTCGCGGCGAGCTCGGTCGCGATGAGCACCACCTTCTTGGGCGTGCCGGCCAGGTCCTGCAGGCCGACGGCCTCGCCCTCGGCGATCGTGCTCGCGAGCTCGTGCCGCAGCGCACGCAGCTGCGCGGTCGTCTCCAGCGACCACCGCCGCACCGGCTCGAACCCCTCGGGCGGGCGGCTCAGGGGCAGCCCCGCATCCGCATCCGGCACCTCGAACACCGCTCCGCCGTCCGACACACGCCCCTCCTCGACATGGTGAGAGGACGAGCCTCACAGGGTGCGGTCGATCCCGCACCCGGAAGCGCGTCCGGTGCCCGTCGAGGCCGTCCCGACGGGTGCGGTCCGGGGCCGGGTCGGCGCGTCAGCGCGCGCCGGCGCGCCGCCAGCGGGTGTCGTCGCGGTGCCACCGCTCCCCCGGCGTACAGATCGCGATGTCGTCGGTGTACCAGTAGGTCGAGTCCGGGTCCCAGCCGGCCAGCACGGTCGCAGTTCCCTCCCCCACGGGCAGCGCCCGCCCGGCCGCGGCGGCCCACCCGAGCACCGTCAGGTGCACGCCGTCGTAGACGTCGGCGACCGCGCGGTGGTCGGGCATCAGCCACCGGCCCGACCGGCCCGTCGTCTCGCACCAGTCTCGCTGCCGGGAGGCCGTCACCTCGAGCGGGAACGCCTCGACCAGCGCGACGACGTCCTCGGGGCGGGTGAGCTCGAGGACCCGTGCGCCGGCCGGGACGTCGACGTCGTACGCGGTCACCGCGTCCCAGCCGAACCCGTCCTCGACGAGATCGAAGCCCGGCGCCGTGCCGTCGGGCAGGCGCCGGGTCGTCCGGGCAAGGCCCGCGAAGGCCGGGGTGCTCCACCACGGCCCGCCGACGGGTCGGCGGCGCCCGCCGGCCCGCCGCTCCTCCTCGGTGCACGTGGCCCGCCACGCGTCGAGCGCGGCGAGCGCGCGCTCGGGACGGGTGGGTGCCGCGTCGTCGTACGACGTGAGGACCTGCGACGCCGTCGCGCAGGGCTGCGACCACCACGCCGCCGCCGGTGCCGCGAGCACGGCGCGGGCGACGGGCTCGAGCGCCGCGACGACGCGCGGGTCGGCCAGGACGGCGTCCCCCGCGTCCGGCGGCTGCCAGTACATGGCGTCGTCGACCGCGGCGGCGAGCGCGCGCGACAGCCGCGCGTGCGTCGCGTCCACGGCGCCGACGCGCCGCAGGGCGTCGACGACGTCACCGGTCCGGGCGGGATCGGTCGTCGCGGTGTGGAGGGCCACCGAGGCCTCGGGCACGGCGTCGACGACGACCGCCCAGCACAGCGACCGCCCCCGTGGGCCGGCGAGCAGCCTGGACGCGTCCACGGCGTCGGGGGTCGTCACGGCGTCAGGCGCGGGCACCGGCCCGTGCTCGCGACAGGACGTCCGCCAGCACGTCGTCCGTGTAGACGGGCTGCGGCTGGTCGGTCACGCGGCCCTCGTCGAGCGTCGACCAGTGCCAGTGCGGGTGCACCGCGGCGGTCGCGGCGTCGTCGGTGAGCCGCAGGTCCAGCACGACCGCGTAGCGGTAGCCGAAGCGGCGCTGGATCGCCTGCGCGACCCCGAGGTCGGCCGACCCCGGCTCGGACGTCGCGGCGTCCGACGTCAGCTCGACGAGCAGCAGGTTGTGCTCGGGGCCGAGGCGCCCGCGGTGGTGGACGATCAGGTGCGGCGCGCGATGGGACGGGCCGTCGAGACGCACCGACTCCTCGAGCACCATGCCCGAGCGGTCGTAGTCCGCGTCGACGTCCCAGGTCTTCTCGATCGTGCCCCGCAGGTTCCAGCCGAGGTGGAACGAGACGGTGCGCTCGGTCGGTCGGCTCGTGCCGGCGGACGGGGCGAACATCGTCCAGTCGTCCACGAGGGTCGCGGTGAGGGCGATCCGGACCCGGGCCTGGAGATCGGCGAGCTGCATGCGGGGACGGTACCCCTCCGCGTCGACGCTGCCCAGGGACCTCGGTCGCGGGATCGTCAGGCCAAGGGTGGGAAAGCGCCACGAGCACGTCGAGCGCAGGCAAAGAGCACCGGCCCGACGGCGCGACGTCCTGTCAGGAGTCCAGCCCGAGCTGCTCGCGGACCGGCCCCAGACCCTCGATCCGCACGTCGAGCCGCAGCTCGTCCGGGCGGGCGTCCCAGCCCGCGCGGTCCAGCAGGTACAGCTGGCTCTCGACCGGCGCGCCCTCACGCACCTGGAGGACGCTCCCGTTGTGCCGGTACCCGACCTTGCGGCTGACGCCCGACGACCCCGGGTTGTCGACGAACGCCGAGCTCGTCGCACGCTCGGCGCCCAGACCCTCGAAGAGCAGGTGCAGGATCATCAGGCGCATGCGCGTGCCGACGCCGCCGTGCTGGTGCCGCAGCCCCAGCCACGAGCCCGTCTCCGCCGTGCGCGTGATCCGGAAGTCCTTGGCGTACATGCCCTGCAGGCCCAGGGGCTCGCCGTCACGCACCACGGCGAGCTCGATCGCCCAGTCCGTCGGCGTCGTCCGCTGCCGCAGGCCCCACTGGTACGTCATCACCCCGCGCGCGACCTGCGTGGGCGTGCCGCGGGTCCACGGCACGACGAACGGCATGTAGTCCTCACGGTGCACGCCCTGCGCGGCGAGCCGCGCGAGGTCCAGCAGCATGCGGTCGTCCGGTGCGCGCAGCTCGAGGTCGCCCGCCACGACGCGCAGCCCCGTGAGCGGCCAGATCTCGACGTCGGTCAGGGGGGCGAGGGCGGGCGGCGCGTCGGTCATGCCCGCAGGGTCCTCGCGTCGGGGGTGGCCGGTCAACCGGGAGACCGCCACGACGGCGCGTGCGCGGCGCCCGGGCGCACGGGGCGCGCAGGGGAGCAGTCCGCGCAGCCCACGAGGGCGCCGCCCGTGCCGGGCGGCGCCCTCGTCCGGCGTCCCCTCACCCCCGTGGAGGACGCCGCGTCCGGGGCCGTGGGCGTGGCCGCAGACCCCGGGGGTGGAACGGTCCCGGTCCGGCGACCGCGAGGTCGAGCCGGACCGGGACCCGATCGTCAGCCCGTCACGCAGGCCGTCCCGTTGACGGCGAACGCTGTCGGGGTCGGGTTCTGGCCGGTGTGCGAGCCGTTGAAGCCCAGGTCCACCGACGCCCCCGGCGCGAGCGTGGCGTTCCACGCGGCACCCGTCGCGGTGACCCTCGCGCCGGTCTGCGACCACGTCGCGCTCCAGCCCTGCGTCACCTGCTGCCCCGACGCCAGGTCGAACGTCAACGACCAGGTCAGTGGCGTCGCCGAGGTGTTCTTCAGGCGCACCGACGCCGTGAAGCCCGTGCTCCAGCTGCTCGCGGTGTACGTCACCGCGCAGGTGGCCGGGCCCGAGGTCGGCGTGGGCGTCGGTGTGGGCGTGACGGAGGGTGTGGGCGTCGGGGTGACGGTCGGGGTCGGGCTGACCGTCGGCGTCGGGGTCGGCGTGGGGGTCGGCGTCGGCGTGGCGGTGACCGTCGGCGTCGGGGTCGGCGTCGGCCCGCCCGGCTCCGTGCCCCAGACCAGCACGCCCTTGTCGTACAGGGTGATCGCCCGCGTCTTGACCGGGTCGCCCGTCGCCGGCAGGCCCGCGAACGACGGGTCGTTCAGCGCGTTCCACTGCAACGTGCCCTGCACGCGGAACTGGATCTCGCGCCGGTGCTGCGACTGTCCCCCCGGGTGGATGTCCTGCCCCGCGCAGGCGATCTCGGCGTAGTACAGCGAGCCCGATGCCTGGTGTACCGAGGCAGGCTGGGCCCCGCACTCGCTGTAGTTGGTCGACACCGACAGGCTGGAGGCGGGCACGCCCTCGTCGAGCGTGAACCAGTAGCGGATCGACGCGTCCTTCAGCGACCGCGCGGGGAACGCCGACCGGTTGCGGATGATGGCCTTGACCTCGGTGAACGCCCCGGACTGCGGCTGGTTGAGCTTGGCCTCGACGAACAGCTCGTCCTGGTCGGGCGTCTCCGCCACGGGGAACCCTGCGAGCGGGGTGCCGCCGTACCGTCCCGCGAGGTAGGCCAGCGCGCTGGTGAAGCCGGCGTTGTAGTCGGTCGCGACCTCGTTGGCCACGTAGTCGTCGCGGCTGTCGGTGTACGCGTCGTTCGCGGACCCCGGGCCGCCGACCAGGGCGCCGTAGAGCACGTGCCGCGTCTCGACCGGCACCTTGCTGGAGTCCTGCCACGAGCCGTGCGCCGTGCGGTGGTGCGGGTTCTGCGGGGGGTTGGCGCCGAACCCGACGACGTACGACGACTTCCGCGGGTTGTCGCCCAGCGCGTAGTCGATCTGCCGCACGCCGAAGGCCTGGTACCGCGCCTTGCGGGTGGGGTCGGTGAGCCAGTCGCTGTACACGAGCGCGACGAACGACGTGTTCGCGGCGTACCGCAGCGCGCCCCACGAGTCGAGCACGGCCATGCCGCCGGGGGAGTAGGTGATCCGCTCGCCGTTGTAGCCCGACGTCCAGTAGTCCAGCCAGCGGTTCGCGTCGTCGACGTACCTCTGCTTGCCCGTCTCCATCGCGAGCAGCGCGTACATCGCGTAGGACTTGTCGTCCCACGCGACCGTCCACTTGTACGACTTGAGGTTCGTCTGGTTCTGGTTGCTCAGCTTGTCGTACTCGGTCTCCGCCTTCGCGAGGTACGTCGCGTCACCCGTCGCCTTGTACAACCAGTACGCGCCCCACACGAGCTCGTCCTGGTAGCCCGACCACGACTTGTAGAACGACTGGGCGTCCGTGACGCAGTCGGAGTAGCTGCCGCGGTACGTGTCGGCGAACGAGTACAGCTGCGTCGCGTGGGTCAGCAGGGTCGCGGCGTAGGCGGGGTCGGTGGTCCGGAAGACGATCGAGGAGGACGCCAGCGCGGCCGCCGTCTCACCGGCGGCGTCGGACCCGGGGCAGGTCGCGCTGATCTTGTACGCGGGACGGGCCATCGTCATGACCTCGGCGGGGCCCCACCACTTGTGGTCGTCGTCGCCCTTCCCCACCTGGACGTAGAGCTCGTTCGGCGCGGTGTGGGCCTTGACGAAGTAGTCGTTCACCCAGCGCAGGTTGTCGCGCAGCTCGTCGAGCTGGCCCGCCTGGGCGTAGCCCTCGGGGCTCTCGATCGCGCCCCACGCGAGCATCGTGGTGGTGAAGGCCATCGGCAGGCCGAACTTCACGTGGTCGCCCGCGTCGTACCAGCCGCCCGTGAGGTCCTTGCCGACGTCCTTGCCGTCGTCGAGCCCGGAGTCGCCGCGCCACGACACGGGGAAGTCGTCGGGCAGGTCGCCCGAGCGCTGCGCCTGGTAGAAGAACATCGACTTCTGCAGCGCCTCGGCGTAGTTGTACGCCGGTGCGGCCTGGGCCGCCTGGACGGGCACGAGCGCACCGAGGGCGACGGCGGCGGCAGCGGCGCCGGCCCAGAGGGCACGACGCCGGCCGGGGCGTGGGCCGGGGGAGGAGAGGCGAGACATCGGCGTCCCTTCACGACGAGGGGGAGGAGCGCCGGTGGAGCGCTCCCACGTCCCGCCGCCGGGGCGCGACGACGTCGTCGCGCCGAGGGAGGGGGCGTACGGCGATCGTCCTGACGGGCCACGAGGACGGTCAACGGCCGAACCGTTTAGGCCGCGCGCCGCCGGGGCGGGGACTGACCCGGCGCGGACGCACCCGCCCGGACGCGCCGCGACCCCGGACAGTCAGACGGTTCCGGGGTCGCGGCGCGTGCGAGCTGCTCAGGCGGTCGGGGCGTCGCCCTCGTCGGGCGTCTTGGGCGCCGAGCGGCGGGTGGCCTTGCGGGCCGTCTCCTGTGCGGCGTCCTTCGCCTCCTTGGCCTTCTCGCCGACCTCCTCGGCCGCGTGGGACACGGCGTCGGCGGCCTTGCGGCTCGCCTCGCGGCCCTTCGCGACGGCCGAGCCCGCGGCCTCGCCGACCGCGTCCGCCGCGTCGCCGACCGCGTCCTGCAGGTCGCCGGCGGCCGCGTTGGCGCGCGCCTTGAGGGACTCGCCGCCCAGCGAGTCCGCGGGCTCCCACGGCTCGGCCCACGGGTCCGTCGTCGAGCGTGACCGCAGCCACGCGAACGCGGCCGCGCCGGCCCCGGCGACGACCGCCACCGTCCAGAACACCTTGGCGCCCGTGCGGCTCTTCTCCGCCTTCGCGGCCTCCTTGGCCGCCTTCTTCGCGGCCTTGGCGACCTTCTTCGAGTGCTTGCCCGCCTGCGTCGCGGCGACGTCCGCCGCGTGCTCGACCTGCGCACCCGCGCGCACCGCTGCCGCGTTCACCGTGGCGACGAGCTGGGGGATCAGCTCCTCGACGAGCTTGTCGTGCGCCGTGTCGATGGCCGGCGTCGCCTTCTTGGCGGCCTTCTCGACCTGGGGTGCCGCGGTCTTCACACTCTCCTTGTACAGGTGCTCGACCCGCGGCAGGAGCCAGTCGACGAACGCCTCGATGCGCGGGGTCGTCCACTCCTTGGCCTGACCGGCCGCGTCGGACGCCTTGTGGGCCGCGTCCTTGGCGCCGTCGGCGAGCGTCGCGCCGAGGTCGGCCGCGTGCCCCTTGAGTCGTTCGGTGTCGACGTCGATCTTCGGACGATGGGTCATCTGCCACTCCCGGACTGGTCTCGGCTGGTCCCGACGCTGTGACCTCCCACTCTGCCACCGTCCGCGCGCGTGCGCCCGGTGCAGCGGGGTGGTTCGCCGGGGGCGAAGTGCGGGGCACGCCCGGGCGCGGCGTCGGCGGCGGGTGCCAGACTGGCCCCATGTTCGCGACCATCCACACGTCCGCCGGTGACATCCGGGTCGAGCTGTACGAGAACCACGCGCCGCGCACCGTCGAGAACTTCGTCGGTCTGGCGAAGGGCACGATCGAGTGGACGGACCCGTCCACCGGCAAGCCCCGTACCGACGCGCTCTACGACGGCGTCGTCTTCCACCGCGTCATCCCCGACTTCATGATCCAGGGCGGCGACCCGATGGGGAACGGCCGCGGCGGGCCCGGCTACCAGTTCGACGACGAGATCCACCCCGAGCTGACGTTCTCGGAGCCCTACCTGCTCGCGATGGCCAACGCCGGCAAGCGCCTCGACCCCGTGACCGGCAAGGTCGGCGGCACCAACGGCTCGCAGTTCTTCATCTCGGTGGCCGCGACCCCGTGGCTCAACGGCAAGCACACGATCTTCGGCAAGGTCGCCGACGACGCGAGCCGTCAGGTCGTCGACGCGATCGCGACGACCCCCACGCGCCCCGGCGACCGCCCGGTGCAGGACGTGACCATCACGTCGATCGCCGTGGAGGACTGAGATCAGCGGACCCCACGTGCCGGGCGGCCCCGTCGCGGGGCCGCCCGCCGTCCCCGGTGGCGGTCCCACCGGCGCCCCGGTGTGCCCGCGCCACCCCGACCGGGTGTCGTACGTGTCGTGCCAGCGCTGCGGCCGCCCGGCCTGCCCCGGGTGCCAGCGGCCCGCCGCCGTCGGGGTGCACTGCGTGGACTGCGTGGCCGAGGCCGCGCGGACGTCCGCCCAGGGGCGCACCGTCTTCGGCGGTCGTGTGCGCGGCGGGCGTCCGGTCGTCACGCTGACGTTCATCGGCCTGTGCGTCGCGTCGTACGTGCTGCAGCTGGCGGTGCCCGGCTGGACGTCGCGCTGGGCGTTCAGCCCCCTCGCCGGGTCGGTCGAGCCGTGGCGCTTCCTCACCGCGGCCTTCCTGCACTCGCAGGGGCAGGTCTTCCACATCCTGTTCAACATGATCGCGCTGTGGATGGTCGGGCCGTACCTCGAGCAGGCCCTCGGGCGCGCACGGTTCGCGACCCTCTACCTGCTGAGCGCCATCGGCGGCTCCGTCGGGGCGGTCGTGCTCGCCCCCGTCGTCGGTGGCTGGACGACCGGCCTCGTGGGCGCGTCCGGTGCGGTCTTCGGGCTGTTCGGCGCCGTGCTGGTCGTCATGCGACGGCTGGGTCGGGACGCCGGCCCGATCCTGGGGATCCTCGTCCTCAACGGCGTCCTGGGCTTCGTGCTGCCCGGCATCGCGTGGCAGGCGCACCTCGGCGGCCTCGTCGTCGGCGCGGCGCTGGGCGCCGCGTTCGCCTACGTGCCGCGGGAGCGGCGTGCGCTGGTCGGGTGGGCGGCACCCGTGGCGGTGGCCGTCGTCCTGGCCGTCGCGACGGGATCGGTGTACGCGTCGTACGGCCTGCTGTGACCGCCCCCAGGGTTGCTCACAGCTGTGGAATTACACGCCTGTAGTTATCCACAGCTCTGTGCACCGCCTGGGGACGACGAACGGCGGGGGATGTGGACGAGGCTGTGCGCACCGGGGTGCGCACAGCCTCGTCACGTGCGGGGACGCCCTGCGGACGTCGGGGCGGTCAGCGCCAGCGGGAGAACATCCCGAAGCCGACGATGATGATCGCGAAGCCGACCCCCAGGTTCCACTGGCCGATGCCGGGGATCGGGTACGCGGCGCCGGGGGACAGGTACGTCACGACGAGCCACAGCAGCCCGAAGATCATCAGGCCGAGCGCGACCGGCAGGAACCAGCGGGGCAGCGGCTTCGGCGCCGACGCCTTCGCGGGAGGCGGGGTGTAGGTCGCCTTCTTGCGCGACTTCGACTCGGGCACGGGGTGGCTCCTGTCTGCGACGGTGCGGTGAGCAGGCGGCGCGTCGACGCCACGGGCACGGCCGGCACCGTCCGACGTCCGGGTGCCGCGACGTCGTCGAACCTGCGGACCGGTGTCGGCATGGCGCCGAACGTGACCTAGCGTAGTGCCGTCGCCCCGCCGCCCGTGCGCGGTGCGACGGAGGGAGCCGGCGTGACGCACGACGCGCACACCGACGCGCGCACCGACGTGCGTGAGCCCGCGCGTGCGGGCGAGGCTCCCGCACGTCGCCGGCAGCCCGGTCTGCGCCGCGGGGCGGTGGCCGTGGGTCTCGTGCTGGGGCTGTCCGGCCTGCTCTTCACGGTCAACGCCCGTGCCGCGGGCGCCGACGAGGGGCGCCACCCGCAGAACCTCGCCGAGCTCACCCAGCAGCAGGCCGCGAACGTCGAACGGCTGTCGGGCGAGGTCGACACGCTGCGCGCCCAGGTGGAGGGGCTGACGGCCGAGCAGGACGCGCTCGCCGGGCGCCCCGGCGTGCACCCGAGCCCGGGCGACCTCGTGGAGGGCGGCTCGGTGCCGGTCTCCGGCAGAGCGCTGGTCGTCCAGATGGACGACGCCCCGACCGACGTCCGGCGCGACGACGTCAACGCCGACATGCTCGTCGTGCACCAGCAGGACATCCAGTCCGTCATGAACGCGCTGTGGGCCGGCGGCGCCGAGGCGATGGGTCTCATGGACCAGCGCGTCGTGTCGACGACGGCCGTGCAGTGCCAGGGCAACGTCCTGCGGCTGCACGGGCGCATGTACTCGCCGCCGTTCGTCATCACCGCCGTGGGCGACCCCGACGAGCTGCGCGCCGCCCTCGAGTCCGACCCGACCGTACGGAACTACGTGCGCGACGCCGACGACCTCGGCCTCGGCTGGCACGTCGAGTCCAAGGACCAGGTGGAGCTTCCCGCGTACTCCGGGGCGACGGAGCTCACCTGGGCGCACGTGCCCGACGACGTCGAGGTGCTCCCCGGCACGCCGGCCGCGGACGGTGCCGCGTCCGCCGGTCCCGGCGAGGACGGTGCCCGATGAGCACGCAGCCCACGTCGACGCGTCCGCCCGCCCACGTCCGCTCGGCCCGGCCGCGTCGCGGCGCCGGCCTCGTGTACGGCGTGATCGGCGTCCTGGGGGAGCTGCTCATCACGCTCGGGGTCCTGCTGCTCGGTTTCCTCGTCTGGCAGCTGTGGTGGACCGACGTCGAGGGTGACGCCGCGCAGGCCGAGATCGTCCGCGACCTGGGCTACGTCGCGCCGACGCCGAGCGCGAGCACCGCCACCGACGACGGCGTCGCCGACCCGAGCCCCGACGAGCCGCCCGTCCTGGCCGAGCCGGACCACGCGGTGTCGTTCGCGACGCTGACGGTGCCACGCTGGCAGGGCGAGCCCGCCCGGCCCATCAGCCAGGGCACCGACCGACCCACCGTGCTCGACGTGCTGGGGATCGGCCACTACGAGGGCACCGCGATGCCCGGCGGAGTCGGCAACTTCGCGCTCGCCGGCCACCGCGTGACGTTCGGCAAGCCCTTCAACCGCATCGAGGAGCTCCAGGTCGACGACCCGCTCGTCGTGTGGACCCCCGACGCCTGGTACGTCTACCGCGTCACGAGCACCGAGGTCGTCACGCCTGCCGACGTGCGCGTGATCGAGCCCGTGCCCAACCAGCCGGGCGTCGAGCCCACCGAGCGGTACATCACGCTGACGACGTGCCACCCGATGTTCTCCGCGCGCGAGCGGTACATCGTGCACGGCGTGCTGGACTACTGGGCGCCGACGTCCAGCGGCACGCCCGCGGAGCTGCTCGGATGACACCGACGGCGGACGTGCGGACGCGCACCACCACGGGAGGCTCATGATGTACGGATGGCTCTGGCGGCACCTGCCGGGCCCGACGGTCGTGCGGCTCCTGCTGGCCGTCCTGCTCGCGGCGGCGGTGCTGGCCGCGTGCTTCCTGTGGGTGTACCCGGCGGTCGCCCCCTTCATGCCCTTCAACGAGACCACGGTGGGTGAGGGATGACGCGGATCCTCGTCGTCGACAACTACGACTCGTTCGTCTACACGATCGTCGGGTACCTCGACCAGCTCGGGGCCACGACCGAGGTCGTGCGCAACGACGCCGTGCCGTCCGCGGCCGAGCGCGCCGGCTACGACGGCGTGCTGGTGTCGCCCGGGCCGGGCGCGCCCTCGGACGCGGGGCAGAGCCTGCAGGTCATCCGTGACTGCGCGACGTCGGGCACGCCGATGCTCGGCGTCTGCCTGGGGCACCAGGCGCTCGGCGAGGTGTTCGGCGGGACCGTCACGCACGCGCCCGAGCTGATGCACGGCAAGACCAGCCCCGTGGAGCACGACGGACAGGGTGTGCTGGCGGGCCTGCCGTCACCGTTCACGGCCACCCGGTACCACTCGCTCGCCGTCGTGGACGGCACGTTCTCCGACGAGCTCGAGGTCACGGCCCGCACCAACGGCATCGTCATGGGCCTGCAGCACCGCGAGCTGCCGCTGCACGGCGTGCAGTTCCACCCCGAGTCGGTGCTGACCGAGGGCGGTCACCGCCTGTTCGCCAACTGGCTGCGGGTGTGCGGGGCGCAGGACGCCGTCGAGCGGTCCGCGGGGCTGCACCCGTTGGTGCGCCTGTAGGTGCCACGACGCGCGAAAGCCCCGGCTCTCCCGAGCCGGGGCTTTCGTCGTGCTGGGTCAGCCGCCGTTCTGGTTGCCGCCGCCGCCACCGCCGGCGTTGCCGCCGCCGCCACCGTTGCCGCCGCCGGTGCCACCACCGGGGTTGGGCGGCGCCGTCG
Source organism: Cellulomonas sp. B6 (assembly GCF_001462455.1). Lineage (GTDB taxonomy): Bacteria > Actinomycetota > Actinomycetes > Actinomycetales > Cellulomonadaceae > Cellulomonas. Next base: position 13,257 of record NZ_LNTD01000073.1, on the reverse strand, counting down.
TCGCGCTCGGGCGCGGGCCCGACGAGACGCGGAGCGTCACCTTCTGCTCCTTGGCGACCTGCGTGCCGCCGCTCGGGTCGGACGACACGACGGTGCCGACGGGCTCGTCGGACTCCCCCTGCGGGAGGTCCTGCCGGGCCACGTTCGTCAGACCCGCGGCGGCCAGCGCCTGCACGGCCTGGTCGTACGACATGCCCCGCAGCGTGGTCGGTACCGTCGCCGTGGACGGCGGGACGGCGATCCCGAGGTTCACCACGGTGCCCTGCGGGATGATGTCGCCCTCGGCACGCGACTGCGACACGACCGTGCCCTCGGCCTGGTCGGACTCGACCTCGCTCGTGTTGACGCGCAGACCCAGGTCACCCAGTGCCTGGGTCGCGAGCTCCTGGTTCTGCCCCGTGACGTTGGGGACCACCACGTTGCCGGACGCCAGGTACAGCACGACCTTCGACCCCGCCGAGACCGGGGTGGCGGCCGCGGGGTCGGTCTTGGTGACGCGGTCCTTGGGCTGCGTCGGGACGTCCTCGCGCTGCCGCGTGGGGTCGACCACGAGGCCGGCCTTCTCCATCTCCGCGACGGCCTGGGCCTCGGTCATGCCGGCGACGTCGGGGACGGTGACCTCGGCCGGGCCGGTGGAGATGTACACCGTGACGGTGGACTCCTTGTCGACGTCCTGACCCTCCGCCGGGTCGGTCCGCGTCGCCTGCCCGGCGGGGTACTGGTCGCTGGCCTCCTGCGCCGGCTGCGGGTTGAGGTCCGCGTCGCGCACCGCCTGCAGCGCCTGCTCCTGCGTCATGCCCGCGACGGCCGGCACCTTCACGGTCGTCTCGGGCGGCGGCTTGGCGCCCTGCATGACGGCGAACACGATCCCGCCCACCGCGAGGAGCGCCACGAGGGCCAGCACCCAGATGAGCCAGGGACGCTTCTTCTCCTCGTCCTCCTGCTCGGCCTGCTCCTGGGCCGTCGCCGCCAGGCCGGTCGGACCCCAGGGGGCGCCACCGGCCGTGGCCGGCGGCATGGCCTGCGTGGTCGCGACGGGCGCGGCCATGACCTGCGTCGCGTCGGCGGTCGGCACGGCGGCCATCGCGGCCCCCACGGCCGGCGCGCCCACGTGCCCGCCGCGCAGCGCCGCGTCGAGGTCGGCGCGGAACTCGGCCGCCGACGAGTACCGGGCGTCGCGCTCCTTGGCCAGCGCCTTGAGCGTCACGCGGTCCAGCGACTCGGGGACGTCGTTCGCGATCGTGCTGGGGACGGGCGGGTTCTCCCGCACGTGCTGGTAGGCGACGGCGACGGGGGAGTCGCCGACGAACGGCGGGCGCCCGGTCAGCAGCTCGAACAGCAGGCAGCCCGTCGAGTAGAGGTCGGAGCGGGTGTCGACCTGCTCGCCGCGCGCCTGCTCCGGGGACAGGTACTGCGCGGTGCCGATCACGGCCTGCGTCTGCGTCATCGTGGCGGCGGAGTCGGCGACCGCGCGCGCGATGCCGAAGTCCATGACCTTGACCGCGCCCGTCGGGGTGATCATCACGTTGGCCGGCTTGATGTCGCGGTGCACGATGCCCGCGTGGTGCGAGTACTCGAGCGCCGACAGCACGCCCGCGGTGATCTCGACCGCCTCGTCGATCGGCACGGCGTGGCCGTCGCGCAGGATGTCCCGCACGGTGTGGCCCTCGACGTACTCCATGACGATGAACGGCACGTGCGCGACGGTGCCGGTGGGCTCGGTGAAGACGTCCTCGCCGGTGTCGTACACCGCGACGATCGCCGGGTGGTTCAGCGCGGCCGCGGACTGCGCCTCGCGGCGGAAGCGGTTCTGGAACGAGGGGTCGCGCGCCAGGTCGGACCGCAGGATCTTGATGGCGACCGTGCGTCCCAGGCGGTTGTCGTGCCCGATGTGCACCTCGGCCATGCCGCCGCGCCCGATGAGCTCGCCGACCTCGTACCGGCCGGCAAGGATGCGGGATCCGTCGTCCACCACTAGGCGTCCTTCACTTCCGTCGATCGCGGGTCGTGGGCCGCTGCCCGGGTCCCGTCCGCCGGGGCGGCCGCGCCGTCCCGGTGCTGCACTGCGGCGATCATCCCATCAGGCGCACCGCCACGAGGGTACTGGTCGGTCACGATCTGACCCGTGCCGTGGGCCGCCTCGGCCCCCAGCAGGCGGTCCGCCAGCGCGGCGCCGAGCATCGCGACCAGCACGAGCACGAGGACGACGAGCGGCAGCCGCAGGCGACGCGCCCACGCGAGGGCGCGTGCCGCGACGCCGTCGGCCGGGCGGGTCGACGGGGCCTCGTGGCGGCTGCGCCGCCGACGGTCGTCGGGCGCGGTGCTGCGCCCCCCGCGGTCGCGACGGACCGGTGCGTAGGAGGGCGGTGCGGACGACGTGCCGCCGGCGGTGGCCCCGCCGGGGCCCGCGGGAGCGGTCCGCGGACGTGCCGGGGCCCGGTCCTCGCGCGCGCGCGTCGGCTTGCTGACCAGCACCGCGACACCCGAGGGCGGGGTCCGGGGCACGAGCTGGTCGAGCAGCGCCGCGAGCTCCTCGCCCGAGGCGGGCCGCTCGGCGGGCTCCTTGGACAGCAGCCGCAGCACCAGGGCGGCGAGCTTGCGGTCGACGGCGGCGGGCAGCGGCGGCACGGGGTCGTTGACGTGCGCGACGGCGATGTCGACGGCCGTCGGCCCGGTGAAGGGGCGCTTGCCGGCGAGGGCCTCGTACGCGACGACGCCGAGCGAGTACAGGTCGGACAGGGGCGTCGCGGGGCGGCCCACGGCCTGCTCGGGCGAGAGGTACTGCGCCGTGCCCATGACCATGCCCGTGGCCGTCATCGTCTTCTGGTTGGACGCCAGCGAGACGCCGAAGTCCGTGATCTTCACCTTGCCCGAGCGGGCGAGCAGGATGTTCCCGGGCTTGACGTCGCGGTGCACGACGCCGGCGAGGTGCGCGGCGTGCAACCCGCGGGCGGTCTGCGCGAGCACCGGGAGCAGGCGCTGCGGGGACAGCACGGGCTCGCGCTCGAGCAGGTCGGACAACGGCTCGCCGACGACGAGCTCCATCACGAGGTACGCCGAGCCGTCCTGCTCGCCGTAGTCGAACAGCGCGGCGATGTGCGGGTGGTGCAGCGACGCGGAGTTGCGCGCCTCGGTGCGGAAGCGCTCGAGGAACCCGGCGTCGCCGGCGAACTCGGCGCGCAGCACCTTGACGGCGACCGCGCGGGCCAGCGCGTCGTCGTTGGCCTCCCACACCTCGCCCATGCCGCCGACGGCGATGCGGCGCAGCAGCCGGTAGCGGCCACCGCCGAGCGCGACACCCGGTGCGGTCCTCACGAGGCCAGCACCGCCTCGATGACGGCCTTGGCGATGGGCGCGGCGACGCCGCCGCCGGTCGCCTCGTTGCCCAGCGACCCGCCGTTCTCGACGATCACGGCGACCGCGACGCGGGGTGCGTCGGCGGGCGCGAAGGCCGTGAACCACGCGTGCGGGGGCTGGCCCTCGAGGGTCTGCGCGGTGCCGGTCTTGCCCGCGACCTGCACGCCGTCGATGCGCGCGGACCGCCCGGTGCCGGAGTCGACGACCCCGATCATCATCTGCGTGAGCTGGTCGGCCGTGGCGGCCGAGACGGCCCGCGAGTACTCCTGCGGCTCGGTCTGCGACACGACCGTGAGGTCGGGCGCCCGGACGGTGTCGACGAGGTACGGCGTCATGAGGCGTCCGTCGTTCGCGATCGCGGAGGCCACCATCGCCATCTGCAGCGGCGAGGCCTGCACGTCCCGCTGGCCGATCGCGGTCTGCGCGAGCGCGGGCGGGTCGAGGTCCGTGGGGAACACCGAGCGCGTGACGGGCAGCGGGACCGTGAGGTCGGGGTCGTCGAAGCCGAAGCGGGCGGACTGCTCGCGCAGCGTGTCCTCGCCGAGCGTCACGCCGAGCTCGGCGAAGGCCGTGTTGCAGGAGATCCGCAGCGCCTCGGCGAGCGACACCTGGTCGCCGCCGCAGCTGCTGCCGCCGAAGTTGGTGATGGGACGCGACGTCTGCGGCGGCGTGTACTCCACCGGCGACGGCACGGGCGTGTCGGCCGTGTACGAGCCCGACTCGAGCGCGGCCGCGGCCGTGACCAGCTTGAACGTCGAGCCCGGCGCGTACCGCTCCTGCGTCGCGTTGGACCGCAGCGGGTTGCCCGGTGCCGCCTCGAGGGCCCGGTACTGCGTGCCGGCCTCGCTCGTGGAGTGCCCGGCGAGCGAGTTTGGGTCGAACCCGGGCGTCGACACGAGCGCGAGGATCCGGCCGGTGGTCGGCTCGATCGCGACGACCGCGCCGGACTGGTCGCCCAGCGCGCTGCGGGCCGCCTGCTGCGCCGCGGGCAGGATCGTCGTCTCCACCGCGGCGCCCTCGGGGCGGCGGCCCGTGAGCAGGTCGCGGATGCGGCTGAAGAAGAGCTGGTCGGAGCGGCCCGTGAGCTGGTCGTTCTCGTACTTCTCGAGCTGGGTGCGTCCGTTGGAGATCGAGTAGAACCCCGTGACGGCCGAGTAGAGGTCGCCGTCGGCGTAGGTGCGCTGGTAGCCGAACGGGTCGTCGACGGGCACGGACGACGCGATCGCGACGCCGCCGGCCACGATGGGACCGCGCGCGTTGCCGTGCTCGCGGTACAGCGTGCGCACGTTGCGGCTGTCGGTGTTGAGCGACTCGGCCTGGAAGAACTGCACCCAGGTCGCGGCACCCATCAGGGCGACGAACATGACGAGCGTGAGGGTCGCGAGGCGACGCAGCGGGGTGTTCACCTGCGGTCACCTCCCAGTCGCTCGGTGGGGTTGTCGTCGGGCTCGGGTCCGTCCGGTGCTCCGGGTGCGTCGGCGGCGCGCGAGGCCGTCGACGTCCGCACGGGTGCCGTGGTGGACGCGGCGGGGGTCCCGGCCGCGGGCGTCCCGGTGCGGCCGGTGCTGCGCCCGCCGCCGACGGGCCGCGGCTCGTCGACCGGCGGCAGCGGGACGCCGACGTCGGGCGTCGCGATCGCGCGCACCGCCGGCACGGGGCGGCGCGCCTCGTCGGAGATGCGCAGCAGCAGGGCCGCGATCATCCAGTTGGCGACCAGGGACGACCCGCCGTACGCGAGGAACGGCGTGGTCAGGCCGGTGAGCGGGATGAGGCGCGTGACGCCGCCGACGACGACGAACAGCTGCACGGCGACGACGAACGACAGACCGCCCGCGAGCAGCTTGCCGAAGCCGTCGCGGACGCCGATCGCGATGCGGATGCCACGCTCGACGAGCACGGTGTAGAGCAGCAGGATCGCGACCAGGCCCGTGAGCCCGAGCTCCTCGCCGAGCGCCGCGACGATGAAGTCGGAGTACGCGAACGGCACGAGGTCGGGGCGGCCCTGGCCGAGCCCGGTGCCGAACAGGCCGCCGTTGGCCATGCCGAACAGGCCGTAGACGAGCTGCCCGGAGCCGCCGTACGTGCGGCTGAACACGTCGTTGTCGAGCGCGTGCAGCCAGACGTCGAACCGCGCGGCGACGTGGCTGAACGTCGCGGCGGCGAGCGCCGCGCCGCCCGCGAACAGCGTCAGGCCGATGACGATCCACGACGTCCGCTCCGTCGCGAGGTACAGCACCGCGACGAACAGCCCGAAGAACATGAGCGAGGTGCCGAGGTCGCGCTGCAGCACCAGGACGGCCAGCGACGCGGCCCACACCACGAGGATCGGACCGAGGTCGCGCGCGCGCGGCAGCTGCAGCCCGAGCAGGCGCTTGCCTGCCAGCGCGAGCGTGTCGCGGTGCGTCACGAGGTAGCCGGCGAAGAACACGGCGAGCGCGATCTTCGCGAACTCGGCGGGCTGCATGCCGACCGGCCCGACCCGCACCCAGATGCGGGCGCCGTTGACGGTACGGCCGATCCCGGGCAGCAGCGGCAGCAGGATCAGCACGAGACCGACGACCATCGCGGTGTACGTGTAGCGCCGCAGCGTGCGGTGGTCGCGCAGCACGAGCAGCACCACGATCGCGAGGACCACCGAGATCGCGGTCCACACCAGCTGCCGGTCGGCGATGTCGGCGTCGTCGCGCCCGCGCGCCGCGTAGGCGATGGAGATGCGGTAGATCATCGCCAGGCCGATGCCGTTGAGCGCGACCACCACGGGCAGGATCACGGGGTCGGCGTAGGGCGCGCGCAGCCGCAGCACCACGTGCACCGCGAACGCGAGCACCGTCGTGCCGATCGCGTACGTCATGGCGTGCGGCGGGACGGCACCGGTGGCGCCGAGACCGGCGAGCAGGTACCCGGCGATGCCGATGGCGAGGGCGGGCACGAGCAGCAGCAGCTCGGTCCCGCGCCCGGGACGGACCCGGTGGGGCTGGACGCTGGCCATCACAGCGCCGCTGCGGCCGGTCCGTGGCCGGTCGTGGCGGCGGCGGTCGTGTCGCCGGCCGCCTGGTCGGCGCCTGCCGGCTCGGGGTCCGCGGGCGGTGGGATCACCGGCTCGGTGGGTGCCGGGTCGAGCGTCGCGGCGGGCGTCGGCAGCGTGGGGGTCGGCACCGGGGTCGGGGTCGGCTCGGGTGCGGCGTCGTCGGCGAGCATGACGACCAGGCGCCGCGCCTCGTCGAGCGAGCTCGCGGAGATGGTCTGCTCGACGCGCTCGCGCAGGTAGGCGGGCAGGTCGTCGACCTCGACGTCGGAGGCCTCGACGAGCTCGGCGAGGTCGACCGGGCCGATGCTCTGGGGGATGCCCCGGTACACCGCGACGGTGCCGCCGGACGCGGCGACGAAGTACTGGGTCTGCGTCCACGCGTAGCCGCCGGCCAGGGCCGCGAGCAGCGCGACGCCGGCGACGACCCACGCGACCACGAGACCGCGGCGGCGCGGCGGTGGGGCGAGCGGTTCGTCGTCGTCCTCGGGCGCGGCCTCGACGGTGGCGGGCAGCGCGGGGCCGTCGTCGTCGGCGTCGTCCTCACCGGAGGGTGCGGAGCGGGCGGAGCGCGACAGCCGGGCCGCGCGGGCCGCGGGGCCGTCGGCGGCCGCCGACGGACGGTTGCGGGTGACGGCCGCGGCACCGACCACCGAGCCGGTGGTCGACGGCATCGCACCGTCGGGGAGGTCGTCGAGCTCGACGACGTCCGCGAGCACGACCGTCACGTTGTCGGGCCCGCCGGCGCGCAGCGCGAGCTGCACGAGACGGTCGGCGCACGCGTCGAGGTCGGGGATGTCCGCGAGCGTCTCGGCGATGGTCTCGGCCGAGACGTAGCCGGACAGGCCGTCGGAGCACAGCAGCCACCGGTCGCCCGGCCGGGCCTCGCGGACCGACAGGTCGGCGGTGACGTCGGCGTCGAAGTCGCCCAGCACGCGCATGACAACCGAGCGCTGCGGGTGGTGCTCGGCCTCCTCGGGCGTGATGCGGCCGGTGTCGACGAGGTGCTGCACGAACGTGTGGTCGGTGGTGACCTGCGTGAGCGTGCCGTCGCGGAACAGGTACCCCCGCGAGTCGCCCAGGTGCACCATCGCGAGCTTGTTGCCCGCACGCAGGATCGCGGTGACGGTCGTGCCCATGCCCGCGAGGTCGGGTTCGGCGTCGCTGCGCGCGATGATCTCCGACCGGGCGTCGTCGAGGGCGGTCTCGAGCTGGTCGAGCGCGTCGTCGGGGCCGTGCGACTCGCCGTCGAGCGGTGCGAGCGCGGCGACCGCGACCGACGAGGCCACGTCGCCCCCCGCGTGCCCGCCCATGCCGTCGGCCACGACGAGCAGGTGGGGTCCGGCGTACGCCGAGTCCTGGTTGTCGGACCGGACGAGGCCGACGTCGGAGCGTGCGGCGTAGCGGAGGGCGACCGTCACGCGTTACCTCTGCAGCTCGATGAGGCTCTGGCCGATCCGCACCGCTGTTCCGGTGGGGACGGGCGTGGGCTGCTCGACCTTCTGCTCGCCGACGAACGTGCCGTTCGTGGAGCCCAGGTCCTCGACGAACCACTGCTCGCCCTGGGGGAAGATCCGCGCGTGCCGTGAGGACGAGTAGTCGTCGTCGAGCACGAGCGTGCAGCTGGGGGCGCGGCCGATCACGACGGCCGACGAGCCGAGGGGGAGCGTCGTGCCGCGCAGCGGGCCCTCGGTGACGACGAGCCGCGTGGGGCCGCCGCCGCTGCGGGAGCGGCGTGGCGTCCGGGGTGGCTCGCCGGCCGGGACCGGGGCCTCGGCGGCGGGGGCCGGCTTGGCGGTCGGGCGGCGCCGGTCGATGATCCGCGTGCCGTACAGGTCGCGGCGCAGCACGGTGATCGCGGACAGCACGAGCAGCCAGATCAGCGCGAGGTACCCCAGCCGCAGCAGGGTGACGGTCAGCTCACTCATGCGGCGGCATCACTCGTCCCCGTCGACGTCGCCGCCGGTCCAGAACAGGATCCGGGTGCGACCGATGGTCAGGGTGTTGCCGTCGAGCAGCGTGGCCGCGGGCACCTGGTGCCCCTCGACGAACACGCCGTTGGTCGAGCCGAGGTCGCTCGCGACCACGCCGTCCGGCGTCACCCGGATCTCCAGGTGGCGGCGCGAGACGCCGGGGTCGTCGACGATGATGTCGGCCTCCGAGCCGCGGCCGATGACCGTGACGGGGCCCGTGAGGATGTACCGCTGGCCGTCGATGTCGATGAGCGGGTGCCGCGGGCTGGGGGCCGCTGACGTCGCGGGGGCCACGGCGCCGCGCACGGTCGCGCTGTGGACGGCGAACCGGCCGGCGTCCTGCTCGGTGTCCTCGCTGAACGAGACGGTCACGGGGCCGACGAACGCGTAGTGCTGGCTCGCCGCGTGGTCGGTGACGTTGGCGGCGAGCTCCTCGGCCAGCGCCTCGGCACCCCACGCCTCGACCTGGTCGTAGTCGGCGGTGGACAGCTCGATCGTGAACTCGTTCGGCACCACGGTGCGGTCGCGTCCCACGACGGCGGCGCGGTCGTCGAGCTCGCGGCGCAGGGCGTCGGCCAGCTCGATGGGCTTGACCTCGCTGCGGAAGGCGCGCGCGAACGCGTTGTTGACGACGCGCTCGACGCCGTTCTCGAACTTGTCGAGGAACCCCACGTCCACCTCCCTCCCCGCCGTGCGCGGACCGGGCGGTCCGTGCAGCGTGCTCCGTGGCCCGGCGGGCACGAAGCCACGACGGTCCGCGTCGATGGTATCCGTGCAGGGCGCTGGACGGGTGCCCGGGACCTCGACGGGGCCGTGTCCGCCCCGCGTGTCCCGGCGACGCACCGGTCGACTGGTCGCATATGTGCCCACTTGCGGGCCCGAAGGGTCCCCGAGTGACCAGTTCTCTCGCGTGCGCGCGCGAGAGAACTGGGGTGCGTGGGCGGCGGCGTGCTGGGGGGAGCCGGGCCGGTTCGTCGGCGGGGGCTGCTGCGTGCTAGCGTTCTCCAGCGCGCGCGAGTGGCGGAACGGCAGACGCGCTGGCTTCAGGTGCCAGTGTCCGAAAGGGCGTGCGGGTTCAAATCCCGCCTCGCGCACAGAGACAGGACCCCCGGTCGGAGCACATCCGGCCGGGGGTCCTGCATCTCCCGGCACTCTGCCTTGATGAGCGCGGTCGTCGCCGAGGCGGACGCCGTCCGTGGCGCCCGCGTCCGGTCGGAAGACGCGGCTCAGCTCAGGACGTCCCTGACGCTGAGGTCACCCTTCGCCCCCGGGTACCGGGAGAAGTCGACGGCCCACGTCCCGTCGGCGGTGATCGACCATGCGCCGTGGTCCAGCGCCCAGTGCCACCAGCGGACCCGCTCGACCGTCGTCATGGAGATCGTCTCCTCCAGGCCGCCGTCCGGGGTCCACATCGTCGTGGTGGGTGCTGGAGTGCGGCAGTCGAACACCAGCGGGTGCTGGTAGCCGAGGAACGGCACGAACTCTCGGCGGTAGATGATGGCGGCGAGTTCCTCGTCGTCAGCCGCGCCCCAGTCGATGGCGTTCTGCGCGCAGGTGCGGGCGTACTCGAGGGCGTCTCGCAGCGGTGGGAACTCCCGGTACGGGGCCAGCGACTGCGCGCCGGTGTCCTCGCCGTCGTGCCAGGCCCAGATCGCGCGCGCGTCCTCAGGGAGGGTCAGGTCGTACTGGGCGCTCAGGGCGTCGATCTGGTCCGAAGACAGCCCGGCGCGTAGCTGGCCGACTCCTCGCGCACCGAGGTCACGCAGGCGCTGCGCCCACTGCTCCAGCACGTGCGTGACTTCGGTGGCCGACATGGTCATCTCCTTGAGGGTTGCAGCTCTGCCCGGCTCGTCGGTCACGACTCCTGCCCGGCGTGCGACCGTCGAGGTGATCATCACCCGCTCGTCGTATCCTGGAGGCTGATCAGGGGCAGTTCTCCGTGTGTGGGGTGGGGCGCACGGGTTCCCGACGTCCCCGGAGACTGCCTTGCCGTCCCAGATCGTCGCGCTCTCGGGCGCGCCCACTTCCACGCCTGGCCCCGCGCCGCAGCCCTCGCTGATCGCCGTCGGCGGGCTGCCGTTCCTCGTCACCGCGCTGCTCGGCCGCCTGCCGGCCTCGATGATCCAGCTCGGCCTGCTGATGATCGTCGCGTCGTCCGGCCTCGGTGTCGGCCTCGGTGGTGTCACCGTCGCGGTCGTCGGCGTCGGCACGGCGATCGGGGCGCCGGTCGTCGGACGGGGCGTCGACCGCTGGGGGCCGCTGCCCGTGGTCGTCGTCGCCACGCTCGTGCAGGTCGGTGCGCTCCTCGGGGTGCTCGCCGCGACCACCGGGTCGACGTGGACGCTGCTGGCGTGCGCGGGAGTCGTCGGTGCGGCGAACCCGCAGGTCGGGTCCGTCGCCCGCTCGCGGTGGTCGCTCGTGGCGCGCCGCAGCGGGCAGGAGCGGGTGCTGGGCCGCGCGATGGGCTACGAGGTCGCGGCCGACGAGATCGGGTTCGTCGTCGGACCCGTCGTCGCGGGGCTGCTCGTCGCGCTGCTCGGGCCCGTGACCGCGCTGTGGGTCCTCGTCGCGGCGGCCGTCGTCGGGCAGGGCGCCTTCGCGGCGTTCCTGCGCACCGAGCGGCACGCCTGGCCGCGGCACGCCACCCGAGTCGTGACCGACCGGCCCGCGCGCCTGCCCCTGGGTGCGCTCGTGCTGCCGATGCTCGTCGCCGGCAGCGTCGGCATCGCGTTCGGCTCGACGCAGACCGGCCTCACCGCCGTCAACGCCGCCCGCGGCACCGAGGAGCTCACCGGCCTGATCTACGCGTGCTCCGGCGTCGGCAGCGCGATCGCGAGCGTCGTGGTGTCCCGGCTCCGGGGGGCGAGCGTCGCCGCGCGCGTCGTCGCCGGCGGTGGCGCGCTGCTCACCGGCGCGCTCGGCCTCACGACCGTCCCCGGCCCGTGGGCCGCCGCGGCCTGCGCGGTCGTGCTCGGCGTCGGCGCGGGCACGCTCCTGGTCAGCGGGTACGCGCGCGCCGAGCAGGTCGCACCCGCCGGGCGCGTCGCGTCGACCATGGCGCTGCTGGCGACGTCGCTCGTGCTCGGGGTGTCGGCCGGTGCGGCCGCCGCCGGGGCGCTCGCGGGCACGCCGGCGCACGCGTTCTGGCCGACGGTCGCGGCCGGCGTGCTGGGGATCGGCGCGGGTGTCGGCCTGCGTGCACGGCCGCCGGCTGCGCTCGGCGCCTGACGAGTCGCAGCACCGGGCCTGCTCGCCCGGCGTCGACGGGACGCGTCGACGCCGGGACGACAGGAGCCGGTGACGCGGGCGCCCCACCGGCCTAGCGTGGCCGCATGACGCGTGCGCACCGCCTCACGCCCGCCGACGCCCGCCGCGTCGCGGTCCGCGCGCAGCTGCTCACCGCGCCACGGCCCACCGACGTGCTCGACGTCGTGCGGCACCTCGCGGTGCTCCAGCCGGACCCGACCAGCGCGGTCGCGCCGAGCGCCGACGTCGTGCTGTGGAGCCGCATCGGCAGCGGCTACGACCCGCGCGAGCTGCAGGACCTCGTCGACGGGCAGCGCCTCGTGCACCTGCACGGGTTCCTGCGAACCGCCGAGGACGTCGCGCTGTTCCGTGCCGAGATGGCGGCCTGGGACGTCGCCGCGCGGCCCGGCGTCCGCGAGTGGCTCGCCGCCAACTCCGCCGCCCGCGACGACGTCCTGGGGCTGCTGCGCGCCGACGGGCCGCTGCCCGCGGCCGCGATCCCCGACACGTGCGCGCGCCCGTGGCGGTCCAGCGGGTGGAACGACGGCCGCAACGTCCGCATGCTGCTCGACGTCCTCGTCGCGCGCGGGGACGTGGCCGTGGCCGGCACCGAGGGCCGCGAGAAGCTCTGGGACCTCGCCGAGCGCGTCTACCCGCCCGCACCCGCTGTCCCGCTCGACGAGGCGCGCCGCGAGCGGAACGTCCGCCGGCTGCGCGCGCTGGGCGTCGCGCGCCCGCGCGCGCCCGAGCGGCCCGGCGAGCCCGACGACGTCGGCGACGCCGGTGAGCCCGCCGTCGTGGACGGGGTGCGCGGCGAGTGGCGCGTCGACCCCGCGCTGCTCGCCGGCTCCGCGCTCGACGGTTCCGCGCCGGTCGGCGACGCCCACCGGACCGCGCTGCTGTCGCCGCTCGACCGGCTCGTCATGGACCGTCGCCGACTCACCGAGCTGTTCGCGTTCGACTACCAGCTCGAGATGTACAAGCCCGCCACGCGCCGCCGGTGGGGGTACTGGGCGATGCCCGTGCTCGTCGGCGACCGGCTCGTCGGCAAGCTCGACGCGACCGCCGACGTGCGCGCCGGCGTGCTGCGCGTCGCCGCGCTCCACCTCGACGTCGACCTCACGGCCGCCGAGCGCGCCGACGTCGAGCAGGAGGTCGCCGACCTCGCGACGTGGCTCGAGCTGGACCTCGTCGACCAGCGCTGACGGCCCGGACGGTCGCACGCCGCACGGAGCACGGCGACGGCCGCCGGTCCGGCAGGACCGACGGCCGTCGTCACCGGGGAGCGCCCCGGGTCGTCCCTCAGGAGCAGGCCGCCCCGTTGACGGTGAAGCCCGTCGGTGCGGCGTTGGTGCCGCTGTACGAGCCGTTGAAGCCCAGGCTCGTCGACCCGCCCGGTGCGAGCGCGCCGTTCCAGGCCGCGTTGGTCGCGGTGACCGTGGCGCCCGTCTGGCTCCAGGTCGCGCTCCAGCCCTGCGTGACCTGCTGGTTGCCGGGGAACGTGAACCCGAGCCGCCACGACGTCCACGGGGTCGAGCCCGTGTTGGTCACGGTCACGGCCGCGGCGCCCGTCTGGCTCCAGGTCGCGCTCCAGCCCTGCGTGACCTGCTGGTTGCCGGGGAACGTGACCCCGAGCCGCCACGACGTCCACGGGGT
>NZ_LNTD01000072.1 GCF_001462455.1 Cellulomonas sp. B6 | reverse complement strand
GCCGCGACGGGCTCGCGCGACACGAGCTGCACGGCGAGGCCGTCCGGCCACTCCCGCACGACGCGCGCCTCCCGCACGCCCGGCACGTCGAGCACCGCGTCCCGCAGGCCGACCGTGTCCAGGCGCGGCAGCGGCGTGCCCGCGCGCTCGGCGACCACCGCGAGCACCTGGTCGACCGCGACCACGGTCCCCGCGCCCGTCACCTCGACCTTCGTGGGGTCGAGCGCCAGCACGGGCGACACGAGCAGCAGCCACGCCAGACCACCGACGCCCAGCACGCCGCCCGCCGTGAGCAGGACCTGCCGACGCGCGAGGTTGCGGCGTGCCCGCGCGCGCTCGGCGAACCGCTCGCGCGACGTCGTCGAGACGACCGCCGGTCGCACCGGCCCGGTGAAACCGCCGGTGGTGTACGTGGTGACCGTCCGGGTCGGCCCGGTCGGGGGCTCCGAGCCGCGGGTCCGCGCGCCGCCCGGCTCCTCGGCGTCGGGCGCGAGACGGTCCGCCCGCGGACGCACGGGGCGCGGCGGCACGTCGGGACGCGCGCGGTCACGCACCGGGCGTGCGCCGTCGGCGGCGGGCGCGTCGCCGCGGCCGGCCGGCGTCGCGCGCGGCGACCGGGCCGCCGGTGCACCGACGCGCGTCGGCGTGGTGTCGGGCGACTCGTCCGTCGCGGGTGGTGCGGCGGGCCGGTCGGGGCGACCGGGCGCGCGCCGCGGCGTCGCCGGCCGCGACGCCGCCGGGCGTCGTGGCGTCGGCGGACGCTGGGGGCTCACGGCCGTGCACCACCCGGGAGGTCGTCGGCGGGGTCCTCGCGCGTCGCCCGCGCCGCGAGGTCGGCCAGCACGACCGGGCCGAGATCGGTGACGTCGCCCGCCCCGACCGTGAGCAGCAGGTCGCCGGGTCGGGCGAGCGCCGCGGCCGCGTGCGCCGCGTCCACCCGGCCCGGGACGAACACGGCCTTGCCGGGCGTGGGCACGTGGTCGACGACGAGGGCGCCCGTCACGCTCGGGTCCGGGTCCTCGCGCGCGGCGTAGACGTCCGTCACGACGACCGCGTCGGCGAGGTCGAACGCCGCGCCGAACTCGCGCGCGAACGTCCGCGTGCGGGAGAACAGGTGGGGCTGGAACAGCGCGACCACCCGGCCGCCGCCCGCGACCTGGCGCGCGGCGCGCAGCAGCGCGGCCACCTCGGTCGGGTGGTGGGCGTAGTCGTCGACCACCCGCACGCCGTCGGCCGTGCCCCGGTCCTCGAACCTCCGCCCCGTCCCGACGAAGTCGTCGAGGCCCGCGGCCGCGGCCTCGCCGGCGACGCCCAGGCGCCGCAGCGCGCACCACGCGGCGGCGGCGTCGAGCGCCAGGTGCGCACCCGCCACGCGCAGGTGCAGCGTCACCGCGGGCTCGTCGCGCGGCGTCAGCTCGACGCGCCACCGACCGTCGCCGGTCGGCGTGCTCTCCCCCACGCGCACGTCGGCGTCCGCGGCCGTGCCGAACGTGCGCACCGCGACGCCACGCGCCGCGAGCCGCTCCCGCACGGCGTCGACCAGGCGCACCGCGCCGTCGTCGTCGGCGCACACGACGAGCAGACCGCCGTCGCGCACGCGGTCCGCGAACCGCTCGAACGCGGCCTCGAAGCGCTCACGCGTGCCGTAGTGGTCCAGGTGGTCGGGCTCGACGTTCAGCACCACCGCCACGAGCGGCTCGTACGCGAGGAACGACCCGTCGGACTCGTCGGCCTCGGCGACGAACGGGCCGTCGCCGTGCCGCGCACCACCCAGCGTGCCGGCGGTCGCCCGCACGACCCCGCCGATCGCGAAGGACGGGTCGGCACCGGCGTGCACGAGGGCCGCCGCGACCATGCCCGAGGTCGTGGTCTTGCCGTGCGCGCCCGCCACCGCGACCGCGTCGCGGTCCGCCATGAGCGCGGCGAGCGCCTCGGAGCGGTGCAGCACCGGGACGCCCCGCTCGCGCGCCCGGACGACCTCCGGGTTGGTGTCCCGCACAGCCGAGGACACCACGAGGGTGTCGACGTCCTCGACGTGCGCCGCGTCGTGACCGACGTGCACCGTCACGCCCGCGGCGCGCAGCCCGGCGAGGGCCGGGCCGTCGTGCGCGTCGGAGCCGCTGACCCGCAGGCCGCGAGCCGCGAGCAGCGGCGCGATCGCGGACATGCCGGCGCCGCCGACCCCCACGAGGTGGACGCGTCCGAGGTCGGCCAGCGCCACGGGACCGCGCTCCCCCGGGTCGGCGACCGCGGGTGCGGGCCGCGAGGTGGTCGGCGCCACGACCGGCGTCGCGGCCGCGACCACGTGCGGCGGCAGCTGGGCCTCGACGAGGTCGGCGACGCGCGCGGACGCGTCCGGCACGCCGGCCGCCGCCGCGGCGGCGCCCATGCGCTCACGCGTCGCGGCCGCCTCGCCGCCGCCGAGCAGCTCCGGGACGTGAGCGGCGACCCACCCGCTCGTGAGGTCGCGGTCGTCGACCAGGACGCCACCGCCGGCGGCGACGATCCCCGCCGCGTTGAGCCGCTGCTCGCCGTTGCCGATGGGCAGCGGCACGTAGACGGCCGGCAGGCCGAGCGCGGCGAGCTCGCAGACCGTGCCGGCGCCCGCGCGACCGACGACGACGTCCGCGACCGCCAGCGCACGCTCCATCGCGGTGAGGTACTCGACCACGTGGTACCGCTCGGCCCCGGGCACGCCGGTCAGCGCGGCGCGGACCTCGTCCGCCTTGCCGCGGCCGGTGAGGTGGAGCACCTGCGCGCCCGTCGCCAGGAGCGCCGTCGCCGCACCGGCGACCGCACGGTTGACGCTCACCGCACCGCTCGACCCGCCCGTGACGAGGAGGGTGGTGAGCGCCGGGTCGAGGTCGAGGGCCGCGGCGCCCGCGCGGCGCGCCGCGTCGGGGTCGCTCGCGCGCGCGACGAGCAGGTCCTGCACGGCCGTGCGCAGCGGCAGCCCC
The DNA here is from genome assembly GCF_001462455.1 of Cellulomonas sp. B6. GTDB lineage: Bacteria > Actinomycetota > Actinomycetes > Actinomycetales > Cellulomonadaceae > Cellulomonas. Next base: position 95,018 of record NZ_LNTD01000072.1, on the reverse strand, counting down.
GTGACCTGTGCGCCCGGGAGGGCCGTCGTCGGGAAGGTCACCGCGACCGCGGCGGCCCAGCGTGCGCCGAGCCGGTTCGCGATGCCCGGGCGCGCGTTCTGCTCGTGCACGACGACCGGCAGCCCGCGACGCCGCGCGGCGAGGTAGGCGGGCGTCGCGACGTAGCCGCCGAAGCCGACGACGACCTGCGCGTCGACCGCGTCGATCGCGTCCTCGGCCGCGCGGACCGCGGCGCGCAGGCGGCCGGGCAGGCGCAGCCAGTCCGGCGTGGGACGGCGCGGCAGCGGCACGCGCGGCACGACGTGCAGGTCGTACCCGTGCTCGGGCACGAGCCGCGCCTCGAGACCCTCCGCGGTCCCGAGGACGCCGAACCGCCCGTGCGGGTGCCGGCGACGCAGCTCGTCGGCGACCGCGAGCAGCGGGTTGACGTGCCCGGCGGTACCACCGCCGGCCAGCAGGACGCCGGCCTCAGCCACGGGTGCGCCCGATCACCGCGAGCGAGCGGCGCACGACCGACGGGCGCGCGGCCAGCGCCTCGGCGGCGCCCGGCTCGGTGCGGGCGAACGACAGCAGCATGCCCAGGGCGGCCATGGTCATGATGAGTGCGGAACCTCCGGCGGAGACGAGCGGCAGCGGCACGCCGATGACGGGCAGCAGACCGATGACGACGGCGATGTTGATGACGGCCTGCCCGATGACCCACGCGAACACCGCCGCCGTGGCGATCTTGACGAACGGGTCGGTGTGGCGCCGCATGATGCGCACCATCGCGAACGCGAGCAGCGCGAAGAGCGCGAGCACGAGCAGCGTCCCGACCAGGCCGAGCTCCTCGCCGAGGATCGCGAAGATGAAGTCGTTGTGGGCGGCGGGCAGGTACGACCACTTCTCGGCGCTCTGGCCGAGGCCGACGCCGCTCCAGCCGCCCGTGGCCAGTCCCCACGCCGCGTGCTGCGTCTGGTAGCACTCGTTGGTCACGTCGCAGTCGGCGGAGAGCCACGCCGTGATGCGGTTGACCCGGTTCGGGCTCGTGATGGCCAGCACGGCGACCCCCGCCGCGGCGAGGATCCCCGCGACCCCGAAGATCCGCAGCGGGACGCCCGCGACGAACATCGCCCCCGCGACGAGCAGGACCATGACCATCGCCGTGCCGAGGTCGTGCCCCAGCAGGACGGCGCCGATCGCGACGCCGGCGACCGGCACCACCGGCACCAGCGCGTGCTTCCACTCGTGGATCAGCCGCAGCTTGCGCGAGAGCACGGCCGCGAGCCAGACCACCAGGGCGAGCTTCACGGCCTCCGAGGGCTGGGCGCTGAAACCCGGGACGCACACCCAGTTCCGGTTGCCGCCGGACCCGCACCCCAGGCCCGGCACGAACACCAGCATCTGGAAGGCGATGCCCGCGACGAGGGCGGGCCACGCCGCGGACCGCAGCACCCGGACCGGCAGCCGCGACATCACCAGGAGCACCGGCAGGCCCATGAGCGCGTACTGCGCCTGGCTGAAGAACACCGCGTAGGGCGACTTGCCCGCCGCGAGGGACTCCACGCTCGAGCTCGACAGCACCATGACGAGGCCGATGGCCGCGAGCAGCAGCGTCGCACCGAGCAGCACGTAGTAGCTCGTGACCGCGGAGTTCCACGTCCCGAGGAACGCGGGCTCGCGGGCCTCGGGCGTCCCGCCGGGAGGTGTCACGGCCGGCGTGGGCGCCGTGCGGGGACGCGCGGTCGGCGGCGTGCTCACGGCGCGCCGTCCGCGAGCCGCTCCTGCCCGGCCTCGGCGAGCGCACGCACGGCCGCGGCGAACGCGTCGCCCCGAGCGGCGTAGGACGTGAACTGGTCCATCGACGCGCACGCCGGGGCGAGCAGGACGGTCGTCGGCAGCCCGGCGGGCGCACCGGCGGCGAGCCGACGCGCTGCGGTCACGGCGCGGTCCATCACCGGTTCAGTGTCACCGGCGTCGACCTCGACGACCGGGACGTCGGGCGCGTGTCGGGCGAGCGCGTCCCGCAGCGGCGCGCGGTCGACGCCGACGAGCACGACGCCGCGCAGCCGGTCGCGCCGGTCGCGCACGAGGTCGTCGAACGCGGCACCCTTGGCGAGCCCGCCCGCGACCCACACCACGGACGCCGGCTCGAACGCCGCGAGCGAGGCCGACGCGGCGTGCGCGTTCGTGGCCTTGGAGTCGTCGACGTACGCGACGCCGTCGACGCGTCCGACCGTGACGATCCGGTGCGCGCCCGGCGCGAACGCCCGCAGCCCGTCCCGCACGTGCCCCGGCTCGACGCCGTGCGCGAGCGCGAGGGCCGCGGCCGCCAGGGCGTTGCGCACGACGTGCGGCGGCACGACGCCGCCGGGCCCGGCGAGCTCCGCGAGGTCGGCCAGGGTGCCCAGCTCGGCGGCGTGCGTGTGGCGCAGGCGCGCGAAGCCGCGGTCCACGAGCACGTCGTCCACGAGCCCGAGCTGCCCGACGCCGGGCGTCCCGAGCGTGAAGCCCACCGCGACGCAGCCGTCGACGACGTCGGCCTCGCGCACGAGCTCCTCGGTGACGGGCTGCGTCGCGTCGTAGACGCACGCGACCTGCGCGCGCTCGTAGACGCGTCCCTTGTCCGCCGCGTACGCCGTCATCGAGCCGTGCCAGTCCAGGTGGTCGGGCGCGACGTTGAGCACGGCCGCCGCCTGCGCCGACATCGAGTGCGTGTGGTGCAGCTGGAAGCTCGAGAGCTCGACGGCCAGCACGTCGAGCGTCGGGTCGGTCGCCGCCAGCACGACGGGCGTGCCGACGTTGCCGACCGCGGCCGTGTGCCGGCCCGCGGCACGCAGGATCGACTCGAGCATGCCGACCGTCGTCGTCTTGCCGTTGGTTCCGGTCACGGCGAGCCAGGGCGCGGGCTCGCCGACGCCGTCGCGGGCGACGCGGACCTGCCAGGCCAGCTCGACCTCGCTCCACACGGGCACGTCCCGCTCGCGCGCGGCGACCAGCAGCGCGTGGTGCGGGGGCAGCCCGGGCGACACGACGACGAGGTCGGCACCCGCGAGACCGTCGGCGACGAGCGCGGCGACGTCACGGACGTCCGCCTCGGGCGCACGGTCGTCGTACGTCACGACGTGCGCCCCGCGGTCGGCCAGGACCTGCGCCGCCGCCCTGCCGGAGACCCCGAGGCCCGCGACGAGGACCGTGCGGCCGTCGAACCGTGCGTCCACCTACTGCGCCACCCACTCCGCGTAGAAGATGCCGACCCCGAGCGCCACGAAGAGGCCGGCGATGATCCAGAACCTGATGACGATCGTCACCTCGCCCCACCCCGACAGCTCGAAGTGGTGGTGCAGCGGTGCCATCTTGAACACCCGCTTGCCGGTCATCTTGAAGAAGCCGATCTGGATGACGTCCGACAGCACGATGAGCACGAACAGGCCGCCGATGATCGCGCCGAGGATCTCGGTGCGGGTGAGGATGGTCAGTGCTGCCAGCGCGCCACCCAGCGCGAGCGAGCCCGTGTCACCCATGAAGATCTTGGCGGGGCTCGCGTTCCACCACAGGAACCCGAACAGCGCGCCGGTGATGGCTGCGGCGACCACCGCGAGGTCGAGGGGGTCGCGCGTCTCGTAGCACCGTGGCCCGGCGGACAGGATGGCCTGGCAGCTCTGGTTGAACTGCCACACGCCCACCAGGACGTAGGCACCGAAGACGATGAGCGAGACGCCTGTCGCGAGACCGTCCAGGCCGTCGGTGAGGTTCACCGCGTTGGACCACGCCGTGATGAGGAAGTTGGCCCAGATCACGAACAGCACGAGGCCGACGGTGACGCCCGCGAACGCGAGGTCCAGGTTCGTGTCGCGGATGAACGAGATCCGCGTCGAGGCCGGCGTGCGGAACTGCCCGTTGGGGAACTGCAGCGCGAGCACCGAGAACACGACGCCGACGACGCCCTGCCCCACGATCTTCCACAGCGGCGACAGGCCGAGCGACCGTTGCCGCGAGATCTTGATGAAGTCGTCGAGGAACCCGACGACGCCCAGCCCCGTCATGAGGAACAGCGCGAGCAGCGCCGACGCGCTCGGGCGCGTCCCGGTCAGCAGCAGGCCGAGCGCCCAGCCGACCAGCGTCGCGCCGATGATGACGACGCCGCCCATCGTGGGCGTGCCGCGCTTGGTGAAGTGCGCGGTCGGCCCGTCCTGCCGGATGAACTGGCCGTACTGCCGACGGACCAGGAACCGGATGAACAGCGGCGTGCCGAGCAGCGCGAGCAGCATCGAGATGCCGCCCGAGATGAGGACGGCCCTCATGCGTCGGCCCCCGTGAGGATGTCGCCGAGACGCCACAGGCCCGCGTCGTACGACGACTTCACGAGCACGACGTCGCCGGCGCGCAGCTCGTCGGCGAGGAACGCGGCGGCCGCGTCGACGTCGTCGGCCAGCACGACCTCGTCACCCCACGACCCCTCGTGGTTGGCGCCGTCACGGATCGCCCGCGCGCGCTCCCCCACCACGACCGTCAGACCGATGTTGAGCCGCACGACGAGCCGCCCGATCGCGTCGTGCGCCGCGCGGTGCTCGTCGCCGAGCTCGCGCATCTCCCCCAGCACCGCGACGGACCGACGCTCACGGCCCGCGATGACCGCGAGGGCCTTGAGCGCCGCACGCATCGAGTCCGGGTTCGCGTTGTACGAGTCGTCGACGACCGTCACGCCGTCGGCCCGGTCGACCACGTGCATGCGGTGCGGCGACAGCGCGTCCGCGGCCGACAGGCCCGCGACGACGTCGTCGAGGTCGAGACCGAGCGCGAGCGCGGCGGCCGCGGACGCGAGCGCGTTGTGCACGTGGTGCTCGCCCACGAGCCGCAGGTCCACGCGCCGCTCCTGCGCGCCGTGCACACCCGCGTGCACGAGCGTGAACGACGCGCGCCCGACCGCGTCCAGACGCACGTCGGCCGCGCGGACCTGCGCGTCGGGGGCCACGCCGAACAGCACGACCGGCCCGGGCGCCTGCGCCGACATGGCGCGCACCCGGTGGTCGTCGGCGTTGAGGACCGCGGTGCCGCCCGGCACGAGGCCCGCGACGATCTCCGCCTTGGCGCGCGCGACGCCCTCGACCGTCCCGCCGAAGCCGCCGAGGTGGGCGTGCCCGACGAGCAGCACGACCGCCACGTCGGGCGGGGCGACGTCCGTGAGGTACGTGAGGTGCCCCGGACCGCTCGCGCCCATCTCGAGGACCAGGAACCGCGTCGACTCGTCGGCGCGCAGCACGGTCAGCGGCAGGCCGATCTCGTTGTTGAACGAGCGCACCGGTGCGACCGTCGGACCGGCCGCGCCGCACAGCTGCGCCAGGAGGTCCTTGGTCGTGGTCTTGCCAACCGAGCCGGTGACGCCCAGCACCTGCAGACCGCTGCCGCCGGGAGCGGCCGCGGCCTCGCGCAGGCGCACCAGCACGTCACGCGCGAGGTCGCCCAGCGCGCGCTCGACGTCCGGGACCACGACGCACGGCACGCCGTCGAGCGGGCGCGCGGCGAGCACGAGCGCCGCACCGGCCTCGACCGCGGCGTGGGCGTAGTCGTGCCCGTCGACGTGCTCGCCGGGCAGCGCGACGAACAGCCCGCCGGGCAGGACCTCGCGCGAGTCGATCACGACGGGACCGGTGACCACCTGACCGGGCGCGACGCCCGCGGGCGCACCGCCCGTCGCGGCGGCGATCTCGGCGACGGTGAGCGCGATCACGCGTGCTGCTCCCGGCACTCGGCGCGCACGGCGAGGAACACGTCACGGTCGTTGTAGCGGTGGAACACCCCGGCGATCTCCTGGGTCGGTTCGTGGCCCTTGCCCGTGACGATCACGGTGTCGTCCGGGCCTGCCAGACGAAGGGCGTCGCGGATGGCCTGCGCGCGGCTGGTCGCCTCGTGCACGTCGGCCAGGTCGGGGCGCACGTCGCGCACGCCCTCGAGGATGGCGGCGCGGATGGACGCGGGGTCCTCCGAGCGCGGGTTCTCGTCGGTGACGACGAGCACGTCGGCCAGGCGCGCGCCCACCTGCCCCATGATGGGCCGCTTGCCGCGGTCGCGGTCGCCGTCCGAGCCGTAGACCAGCACGAGACGGCCAGGCGTGATGGGGCGCACCGCCTCGAGCGCGAGCGTCAGCGCGTCGGGCGTGTGCGCGTAGTCGACGAGGCACAGGGGCAGGCCCTCGCCGCGCTCGACCACGCGCTCCATGCGCCCGGGGATCGCGTGCGCCTGCCCGACCGCGGCGATCGCGACGTCGAGCGGCACGCCGGAGGCGTGCGCGAGCACGACGGCCAGCGCCGCGTTGGAGACGTTGACGAGTCCGGGCAGCGGGCTGTGGGCCTCGTGGACGCGCCCGTCCGGACCGCGCAGCGAGAACCGCGACCCGACGCCGTCGAGACCGACGTCGGCGTCGACGACCACCCAGTCGGCACCCGCGCACACGGGCGTGCCGGGACGCGTCGCGACGCTCTCCACGGGGATCGGCGACTCCTCCGCGAGCCGCTGGCCCCACGCGTCGTCGACCACGACGACGCCACGGCGCGCCTGCTCGGGCGAGAACAGCCGCGCCTTGTCGCGGAAGTAGCCCTCCATGTCGCCGTGGAAGTCGAGGTGGTCGCGCTGCAGGTTGCTGAAGCCCACGACGTCGAACCGTGTGCCCAGCACGCGGCCGAGAGCGAGGGCGTGCGACGACACCTCGGTGGTCAGCGCGCTGGCACCGCGCTCGAGCGCGAGCGCCAGCAGCGACTGCAGCACCGGCGCCTCGACGGTCGTGCGGGGGCTCTCGACGGCGTCGTCGCCCACGCGCAGCTCGACCGTGCCGAGCACCGCGGTCACCGGGTGCACGGCGCGCAGCGCGGCGTCCACGAAGTACGTCGTCGTCGTCTTGCCGTTCGTGCCCGTCACGCCGACGGTCACGAGCCGCTCACCGGGGTCGCCCAGCGCCCACGCGGCCACGGGGCCGGCCAGCAGACGGGGGTCCTCGGACAGCAGCACCGGCGTGCCGGTCGGCACCAGCGCGGCGCCGTCGTCGTCGGTCAGCACGGCCACGGCCCCGCGAGCGACCGCGTCGGCGGCGAACCGGGCGCCGTGCACCTTCAGGCCCGGGACCGCGACGAACACGTCGCCCGGCTCCACGTCGCCGCTCGCCATGGACACACCCGTGAAGGTGGTCCCGGCGGGGTCGCTGCCGGTGGTCCGCAGCGCGAACGCCGCGACGAGGTCGTCGACCCTGCGGACCGGCGGGTGCTCAGGGCGCAGCCGGCCCAGGGGGGACGTCATGGGGAGGAATCTACCCCGGCCGGTCACTCCCACGTCGCCGGGTACAGCGTGGGGGCGGTGCCCGACGGGGCGATCCCCAGCTGGCGCAGCGCGTAGCCGGTGACGTCCGCGAAGACCGGCGCGGCCACCGTCCCGCCGTACGTCGAGGTGCGCGGGTTGTGCAGGATCACGGCCGTGACGACCTGCGGGTCGTCGACCGGCGCGACCCCGATGAACGAGGACGTGTAGCCGCTCGGGTTGAAGCGCTGCGCGGTGCCGGTCTTGCCCGCGACGCGGTAGCCGGGGATCGCGGCGTTGCCGCCGGTCCCGTCGTCGACGACGCTCTCCATCATCGACAGCACGCTCGCGGCCGTCTGCTCCGAGACGACGCGCGTGGCCTCGGGCGCCGGCTTCTCCTGGAACGTGCCGTCCTGGTCGGTGTACCCGGCGACCATGTGCGGCGGGACGCGCACGCCGCCGTTGGCGATCGTGGCGAAGACGCTCGCGGCCTGCAGCGCGTTGACCGACACGGCCTGGCCGAACATGACCGCGTACTCGTCGCGACCCTGCCACTTGTCGGGCGTGCGCAGGCTGCCGGCCGTCTCGCCGGGCATCTCGATGCCGGTGCGCTGGCCGAACCCGAACCTGCTCATGTAGTCGTACCGCTGCTGCTTGGACAGCCGCTGCCCGAACTCGACGGTCCCCACGTTCGACGACTCGGCGAAGATCCCGGTGGCCGTGAGCTTGAGCACGGGGTGGTCGTGCGAGTCCTTGATGGTCTCGCCCTGCGGCGTCTGCCACCGGTCGGCGACCTCGAACCGCTCGGTCGGCTGCACCAGCCCCTCCTCCAGCGCGGCCGCCATCGTCACGACCTTGCTGGTGGAGCCCGGTTCGAACGGGTCGGCGACGCTGCGCGAGAGCGCCCCCGCCGCGGCGTCCCCGGGCGCGTTGGGGTCGAACGGCGTCGAGTCCGCGAGCGCGAGCACGCGCCCGTCCTTGGACATCACGACGACCGTCCCGCCCTCGGCACCCGTCGCGGCGACCTGGTTGCGCAGCGCCTCCTCGGCCTTCCACTGCAGGTCGGAGTCGAGCGTGAGCCGCACGGACCGGCCGTCGCGCGCGGGGGTCTGCTCGTTGACGCCGCCCGGCAGCGGCTGCCCGCCGCGCCCGCGCTCGAAGCTCTCCTTCCCCGCGGTGCCCACGAGCTGGTCGTTGAGGGTGTACTCCAACCCTTGCAGCCCGACGCCCTCGGAGTTGACGAAGCCGACGATGTTCCCCGCGACGGCCCCCTTGGGGTACACACGCTCCGCGACGCGCCGGACGGTGATCCCGTCCAGCCGCAGCGCGCGGATCTCGCGAGCGATCTCGGGCAGCACGTCGTTGGCGACGACGAGCCACCCACGGTCACCCACCAGACGACCGCCGAGCTCGGCGGCGCTCATGCCGAGCAGCGGCGCGAGCTGCTGCGCGACGCCCGCGGCACCGTCCATCGCGTCGGTCGTGCCGCGAGCGCGGTACTGCGCCACGAGGCGCTGGTTCACCTCGACCTCGTAGCGCTCGACCGACGACGCGAGCACGACGCCGTGGGCGTCGGTGATCGCCCCGCGCTCCCCGATCGTCGAGACCGTGGTCATGCGCTTGCCCCGCGCCTCCGCCGCGAGCTCGGGACCCGCGACGCCCTGCACGTAGACGAGTCGGCCCACGAACACGGACAGCACGAGCGCGAACACCACGACGAGCGCGACCACGCGACCACGCGACGCGACGACGGTCCGTGGGGCCGGCGGGTCCTGCGGAGGACGCCCGCCGGCGCGGACCGAGCCCGTCGCCGGGCGCGCCGCGACGCCGCCGGTCCGGGTCGACCGCACCGCGTCGGGCCGGCGGCGCGGGACGGTCGTGCTGCGCTCGCTCACGCCGCCCACCGTGCCACGCGGTGCGCGCCGGTCCGCCGCGACGCGCGGGACCGCCGCACCACCACGGGCGTGGGGTACGCGCCGGACGCGGGGGGACTCCCCCCGGGCGCGGGTGGTCATCCGGCGGCGGGTGCGGGGGCTCCCTGGACGCTGCCGTCCGCGAGCCGGAGCCACCCGGTGCCGTTGGCCTCGACCATGCCCAGTCCGCGCGCGGCCTGCGCCAGCTGCGTCGGCGACGACTTCGCGTCGAGCTGGGCCACGAGGTCCATGCGGTCCTGGCGGAGCTGGCCGAGCTCGTTCGACAGCTCGTACCGCTCGAACGCGAGCGAGGCGACCTGCGTGTTGAGCAGCAGGGCCGCCAGCAGCGCACCGCCCAGCACCGCCATGCAGGCCAGTACGAACGGCACACGGGACCGCGCCTGCGCGGGCGCGCGGACGACGCGCAGCCGCGGCGGGGGCGCCGCCGCGGGACGTGCGGGCTGTGGGTACGCACGGGCCGCGCCGGTGCGGGCGGCGGCCAGGGGCAGGGCGCTCATGCGGCTCTCCTCGGGGTGCGCAGGTGGTCGGGGGTGGGACGCAGCCGCTCGGCGGCGCGCAGGCGGACGGACTGGGAACGCGGGTTGCGGGCGAGCTCGGCGTCGTCCGCCTCCTCCGCGCCGCGGGTCAGCAGACGCAGGTAGGGCGCGTGGGTCGCGGGCTCGACCGGCAGGTCGGGCGGCGCGCTCGACGTGGCGCCCGCGGCGAGCGCGCGCTTGACGAGCCGGTCCTCGAGCGACTGGTACGACTCGACGACGATCCGACCGCCGACGGCGAGCGCCTCGACCGACGCCGGCAGCGCGCGCTCGAGCGCGGCGAGCTCGCCGTTGACCTCGATGCGCAGCGCCTGGAACGTGCGCTTGGCCGGGTGGCCGCCCGTGCGTCGCGTGGCCGCGGGCACGCCGGCGCGCACGACGTCGACGAGCTCGGACGTGCGCGTCAGCGGCTGCTGCTCGCGGCGGCGCACGACGCCCCGGGCGATCCGTGCGGCGAAGCGCTCCTCGCCGTACTCGCGCAGGACCCGCGCGATCGCGCGCTCGTCGTACGTGTTGAGCACGTCGGCCGCGGTGGCCCCGGTGGTGGGGTCCATGCGCATGTCGAGCGGTGCGTCGTGGGCGTAGGCGAAGCCCCGGTCCGCCTCGTCGAGCTGCAGCGACGACACGCCGAGGTCCATGAGGACGCCCTGCACCGCGGGGACGCCGAGGTCGTCGAGCACGTCCCGGATCTCGTCGTAGACGGCGTGGACGCCGGTGAACCGGTCGCCGAACGGCGCGAGCCGGTCCGACGCGAGCGCGAGCGCCTGGGGGTCGCGGTCGATGCCGATCACCCGCACGTGCTCGAACGCCCGCAGGACGCCCTCGGTGTGGCCGCCCATGCCGAGGGTGGAGTCGACCATCACGGCACCCGGCTCGCTCAGCGCGGGGGCGAGCAGGTCGAGGCAGCGCTGCAGCAGGACCGGCGTGTGCCGGCTCGCGGCCTCGTGCTGCTCGTCCATCTGCCCTCCCCTGCGGGTCTCGGTCGTGCCGGTCTCGGTCCTGCGCGTCGGTGGTGCTCGTCGTGCTGGTGGATGGCCGGACGGTCCCTCCTCCGTCCGGCCAGATCCCCCACCGACCCTCTGGCGCCGGGGAAGTGGCGTCAGAGCGGACGGGAGGAGGTCTCGTCGGGCGGAGCAGCGGTCGTGCGGCGGTCGTGCGGTCGTCGTCGTGGGTCGGGCTAGAAGGGGCCGTTCGGGAAGACCTCCTCGGTGGTGTCGGCGTACCCGGCCTCCTGCTCGGCCAGGTACGTCTCCCAGGCCTGCAGGTCCCAGATCTCGACGCGGGTGCCGGTGCCGATGACCGCGACGTCCCGGTCGAGACCCGCGTAGGTGCGCAGCATCGGCGGGATCGAGATGCGGCCCTGCTTGTCGGGCTGCTCGTCGCTGGCGCCGGACAGGAACACGCGCAGGTAGTCGCGGGCCTGCTTGCTCGTGACCGGCGCGGTGCGCAGCTGGTCGTGCATGCGGCGGAACTCGTCCATCGGGAGCACGAAGAGGCAGCGCTCCTGCCCGCGGGTCATCACGAGCCCACCGGCCAGCTGCGGCCGGAACTTGGCCGGGAGGATGAGCCGCCCCTTGTCGTCCAGGCGCGGCGTGTACGTCCCGAGGAAGGGCGCGAAGGAGCCGAAGGCGCCGGACGACTCATACGACACCTCACTCCCCTCCCGATCGCCCCGACCCGTGTGGACCATCCCCGGCGCGGTCCTCGCGGAGCGTGCGCGGCGGCGGCCAGGGCCGGTTCCCCCCAGCCCTCACCACGTGCCTCCACGGTACTCCACTTCCCTCCACCCGCATCTTCTGATACCGCCAAGTTCACCCGTTCGATCGGCGTCGTCGCAGGTCAGAGCGGTGGTGCAGAGTGGAGGGCGCGATCTGCCAGGAAGAGCGCCACGGCCACGTCGCGCCCGGACGAACCAGTGCGAACGACGGCAATCCGGCACGCCGAGAGGCCCACACGCGCCGACGAGGTGCGCACGGGGAGCCACCGTGGGGGGAAGTGGGGGGGGCGCCCGCCGCGCCCCGCCACCCGCGCCCGACCCGCGCGGACGGGTGAGGTCCGCCCGCCAAGCCCGCCCGCACGCCCTGCGCGATGCGTACGCTCGTCCCAGTCCGACGAGGGAGCCGCACACATGTCGTCACTGCCGACACCGGACGAGCTCGCCGGGCTCGTCGCCGTCACCACCCGCCTGCGCACGAGCATCGAGTCCGTCGTCACGGGCCGACCCGAGCTGGTGCGCACGTCGCTGGCGGTCCTGCTGGCCGAGGGGCACCTGCTCCTCGAGGACGTCCCCGGGGTCGGCAAGACCACGCTCGCCAAGGCGATCGCGCGCAGCATCGACGCCCAGGTCGGCCGCATCCAGTTCACGCCCGACCTGCTCCCGAGCGACCTCACGGGCGTCAACATCTTCCGCGCGCAGACGCACGAGTTCGAGTTCCGGCCGGGCCCGGTCTTCGCGCACGTCGTGATCGGCGACGAGATCAACCGCGCGTCACCCAAGACGCAGTCCGCGCTGCTCGAGTGCATGCAGGAGGCGCAGGCCACCGTCGACGGCCGGTCGTACCCGCTCCCCCGCCCGTTCCTGGTCGTCGCGACGCAGAACCCGGTCGAGATGGAAGGCACCTACCCGCTGCCCGAGGCGCAGCGCGACCGCTTCATGGCGCGCCTGACGGTCGGGTACCCGAGCGTCGAGGCCGAGCTCGACATGCTCGACGCGCAGGAGCTCGCCGACCCGCTCGCGCGCCTGCGGCCCGTCACCGACGCCGCCGAGATCCAGCGCTGCATCGACGTCGCGCGCCGGCTGCACGCGGCCCCCTCCGTCAAGCGGTACGTCGTGGACCTCGTGACGGCGTCGCGTTCCGACCCGGGCCTGCGGCTGGGCGCGTCCCCGCGCGCCGCGATCCAGCTGCTGCGTGCCGCGAAGTCCGCCGCGGCCATGGCGGGCCGCGACCACGTGCTGCCCGACGACGTGCAGGAGCTCGCCGTCGCCGTCCTCGCGCACCGGTTGCTCCCGAGCACCGAGTCCCGCCTCGCCGGCCGCACGACGCAGGACGTCGTCGCCGGCATCGTCGCCCGGACGCCGCTGCCGACGGTCGAGCCCGCCGTGCACGCACGGCGGACGTCGGGCTGATGCGCCTGCGCCCGACGCCGCGCGGCTGGGCGCTCGCCGCGGCCGGGGTCGTCGCGCTGCAGGTCGGCATCGGCCTCGGCTCGCTCGACCTCGTGCGGATCGGGCTCCTGCTGCTCGCGCTGCCGCTCGTCGCGCTCGTCGTCGCGCTCACGCTGGACGCCACCCGCGGCCGGCGCGGCCTGGACGTGCGTCGCGTCGTGACGCCCGACCCGGTGCACGCCGGGCAGGAGGCCGACGTGCGCGTCGAGATCCGCGCGACCGACCGGGCCGGTCGCGCCCGGCTCGCAGGGCTGCGGTTCTCGGAGCAGGCGGCCGTCGAGCTGTCGGGCGGTCGCGCGCTGCGGGCGCGCGTCGTGCGGCACGCCGACCGCGCCACCGTGCGCTACCCCGTGCGCGCCACCCAGCGTGGGCGCTGGCCGCTGGGGCCGCTCGTCGTGACGCGCACCGACACGTTCGGCGTCGTGCGCTCCCGCCGGACCCTGGGCGAGGAGTCCCAGGTGGCGGTGTGGCCCGCGGTGGCGACCCTGCCTGCGCCGTCCGACGTCCTGGTCGGCGAGCCCGACCGCGTCGCGCTGGGTGCGCGGACGCCGTCGACGGACGACGCGAACCTGCGCGACTACCGCGAGGGCGACGACCTGCGTCGCGTCCACTGGCGCTCGAGCGCCCGGCGCGGCTCGCTGCTCGTGCGCTCCGACGAGCGTGCGGGCATGCGGCCCGTCACCGTGCTGCTGGACCTGCCCGTCCGTGCGAGCTCGGCCGAGTGGACGATCTCGCTCGCGGCCTCGATGGCCCTGGCGATGCTCGACAACGGCCACCCGGTGCGACTGGCGGGCGCCGGGATCTCGACCGGCGACCGGCCGGGTGCCTCCCCGTTCGTCCACGCCCGCAGCGGCCCCGAGTCGCGGGCCGCCCTCCTGGACCTCACGCTCGACCTGGCCCCCGCGCGCTCGGCGGCCGAGGGCGAGTCGGCGCTGCTCGACGCGGTCCGGGTGCTCGGCACCCATCACAGCGCGGGCGAGATCGTGCTCGCGGTGCTGGGCCCGCTGACGGCCTCGGCGCGCGGCGCGCTCGCGCACCTGGGCGACCAGGCGCAGGCGTGGGCGGTCGTGCGGGAGGACGCGCGCCACACCGGTGACGCGCGCGACACGCACGTCACCGCGACCGCGCTGCAGCGCGCCGGGTGGCGCACCGCGCGCGCCGGCAGCGGCGAGGACCTGCTGGCGTGCTGGACGCGCCTGCTGGGGAGCGCACGATGACGCCGGCGCCGGAGCAGGGGGTGCGCGCGCTCCTCGGGTCCGCGCTGGGCGTGCTGGCGACCTGGGCCGCGCTCCTGGCCCTCACCGGGCTCATCGCCGGGACGCGCTGGTTCGTCGTGGCGGCGACCGCGGTGCTCGTCGTCGGCGCGACGACCGCGCTCGCGCGCGCCGTGACACGGCGCTGGTGGGTGCCGACGCTCGTGGGCACGCTCGTGGCGCTCCTCGGGCTCGTGCTGCGCTACGGCGCGCCGCCCGGGCGCCCGCAGTTCCTGCCCGACCTCGACGCCGTGGGACGCGCGTGGGCGACCGCGCGTCAGGGCGTGACGGTGGTCAACGACTCGTTCGTGCCGATGCCCGACATCCGGCCCGGCGAGATGCTGGTCGTGATCGGTGCGGTCGCGGTCGTGCTGCTGGTCGACGCCGCGGTGCTCGCGCTGCGCGTCCCCGCGCTCAGCGGCGTGCCGCTGCTCGCGCTGTGGGTGCCGGCGGTCGTCCTCGGGTTCCCGGCCGGCGCGGCCGCGGTGTTCTGGACGGCGACCGCCTATCTCGCGCTGCTCGCCTACGGCGCCGCGCCGCTGCACGTGCGGGCAGGTCGGGCCCGGCGCGCCGTGGTCGCGGTCGGCACGGCCGCGTCGCTGGGCGGCCTGACGGTCGTGGCGGGGCCGCCGCTCATGGCCGCGCCCGGGTGGGCGAGCGTCTCCCTGCCGTCGTTCGGGTCCGGGCCGGTCGGCCCGCTCGAGCTGAGCGACGACCTGGACCTGCGCGACAGCCTGGGTCAACGCTCGTCGCAGGTGGTCCTGACGTACCGCGTCGTGGACCCCCTCGCCCCCGCGCCGGGCGCGGACGCCGAGGACGCGACCTCGTCGGACGCCCCGCAGGACGACGTCGCGGCGGACGACGCGCCGTCCGACGACGGGGTGGGCGACGACGGGGTGGGCGACGACCCGGTGGGCGACGACCCGGACGACGCGGCCGGCGGGGACGCGAGCGCTGACGGCGCGAGCGACGAGACGACGTCCGGGACCTCGTCGCCGAGCGTGGACGCACGCCTCGTCGGACCGCTCCGGGCCTTCACGCTCGCGACGTTCGACGGCCGCCTGTGGGAGCGCACGGACAGCGACCGCCTCACCGACTGGGACCCGGCGCTCCTGCTCTCCTCCGACCCGGCGCTGCGCGGCCTGCCGCCGTCGTCCGGGCCGGGCACCCTCGCGCTGGTCGACGTCGAGGTGGGGGCGCTGCGCGAGCGGCGCCTGCCGATGAGCACGTTCGCGCGCACGCTCGCGGTCGAGGGCTCGTGGGCGTACGACGAGCAGCGCGACGAGGTGGTCGGTCAGCGACCGACACGGTCGGGCCTGACCTACCAGATGCAGGTGCAGGTGCCCGCGCTGAGCGCCGCCGACCTGCGCGACGCACGCGTCGGGGTGCCCGAGGACGCCGGGCTGTACACGGCCGTGCCCGACACCGAGCACCGCGACGACATCGCCGCGCTCGCCGCCGAGGTCACGGCCGGCGCGTCCGGACCCTACGAGCAGGCGCTCGCCCTCCAGACGTGGCTGCGGTCCGTCGCGAACTTCACGTACGACACCCGGGTGCCGCCGGCCCGCTCGTCCGACGCCGTGTGGGACTTCCTCGAGGACCGCCGCGGCTACTGCGTGCAGTTCGCCACGGCGATGGCGATGATGTCGCGCACGCTGGACATCCCCTCACGCGTCGGCGTGGGGTTCCTGCCGGGCGAGCGCACGCGCGACGACACGTACGTCGTGACCGGCCGGCTCGCGCACGCGTGGCCCGAGCTGTACTTCGAGGGCCAGGGGTGGGTGCGGTTCGAGCCGACCCCCGCGTCGCAGACCGGCCCCCCGCCCGTGTGGGCCGACCCGTTCGCGGCGTCCACGGCGAGCGACCAGACCCCGGACGACGACATCGCCGCCGCCCAGCCGGGCGGCGCACCGTCGACGGCTCCGAGCCCTCCGTCGACGAGCGCGGCGTCGCCCGACCCGCAGGAGCGGTCCTCCGTGCTGCCGGTGGCGCTCACGGTGTCGGCGGGCGCCGTCCTGCTCCTCGGTGCGGTCGCGGTCGCGTTGCTCGCGCGGCGTCGCGGGAGGTCGGCGACGTCGCCGGAGCACGCGTGGACGCTGCTGCGCCGGGACCTCGCCCGGTCGGATCTGCGCTGGTCCGACGCGGTCACCCCCCGGGGGGCGGTCCGCGAGGTCCAGGACGCCCTGTCCCGCCGCTGCGGCGCGGCACTCGAGGGGCGTCCGCTCGCCGCGCTCGAGGACCTGGCACGGGCGGTCGAGATGAGCCGCTACGCGCCGACGCCGCCGAGCGTCGGGACGACCGTCCTCGACGACTGGCGGCAGAGCGTGCGCGCGGGCGTCGCGGAGGTCCTTGCCGCCCCGCGCGCCGGTGAGCGGGTCGCCACGTCCTAGGCGACCTCGGTCCTCGCGGGTCGACCGGGCGTGCGCGACGCACCGGACCTGCGACGCTCAGCGGCGCTCAGCGCGCCGACGGGTCGATCGGCACGTCCTCGAACACCGTGACGACCGGGCCGGAGGCGAGCAGGTCGTGCCAGCGCGCCAGCAGCGCACGCATGCGCGGGTCGGACTCGACACGCAGCTGGTCACGGCGGTAGGAGGCGTCGTCGGGGTAGTCCATGATCTCGACGAAGGCGTCGGGGTCGTCGAGGGACCACTGCAGGCGCACGGAGACACCGTCGGGCTCCTCGTACACGGGCCGCGCCTCGACGAGGAACCGCTCGAGGTCGGCGCGCCGACCAGGCAGCACGCAGGCGTGCAGGTAGAGATGGATCACGCAGGCGACACTGTCACCTGCGGGTCGCGCGGGCGCGGGACGGTCGTCCCGGCGGACGACGCGGCGACGTCAGCGCCCGTCGCCGTCGCGGCGACGGTCCCACCGCTCCTCGAAGCGCGACATGAATCCCTGCTTCTTCGTGGGGGCGGCGCCGCGGCGGGCGGGACGCACCGTCCCGTCGGGGGCGACGGTGCCCTGCGGACCGGTGTGCTCGCGACGCGGCGTCGCGAAGGCGAAGCCGACCGCCGCGAACATCACGACGAACCCGGCAGCCCCGAGCCACGGGAGCGACGTCGCCGCACCGATGACGAGCAGCAGGAGACCGACGACGGCCCCACCGCCCGCGACGGCGTAGCGCACGACAGGTCGGCGACCGCCGCGCGGCGCGAGCGTGTTCGCGAGCCGCGGGTCGTCAGACGTCAGCTGACGCTCCATCTGCTCGAGCACGCGCTGCTCGTACTCGGAGAGTGGCATCCCGACCCCCGTCGCACTCCGGTGGACTGTGTGGCCTCAGGATAGATCGGCTGACCCCAAGGTGGTAGTCGAGCGTCCGTCTGGCAGGGCGAACATCATGCGTCACGAACCTGTGCGCGCGCCACCTCCGGCCACGCCGCACACCGAGGCTTCACCTGCTCGCCACGCGTCGACCCTCGGCGTCACCCGCGGCGTCGTCGGCGAGCAGGGCCCGGACCGCGTCGACCATGTCCTCCGCCGCGCACAGGGCGCGCTCGGCACGAGCCGGCGCGACGAGCTCGAAGCGGCCCGCGTCCACCGCGGCGCGCAGCGTCGCCGCGTGCGCGAAGAACGCCGCGTGCACGTGGAGCTCCGGGGCCACGACGTCGAGCATCCCCCACACGGTCCGCGGCGCACCACGCCCCGTCGGCCGACCACGCGCCGCCACGAGGGCCGCACCGGCGCGCAGCGCCGCGAGGTGGGCGTGCGAGAACATCTCCCACGCCTCACCCGAGAACTGCGCCGCGAGCAGCTCGGCGTCCGCGCGCCCGAGCATCTCCACGGTCTGCGGCGGGAGCGCCTCGGCGTGCAGCACAGCGATCTTCGCGCTCATCTCGCGCCACCCCCTCCGCTCGACGGGACGTCCGTCGTGGAACCATCTTCGAACACGTGTTCGAATCCGTCAACGCCTGGCCGACCCCCGGTACCACCCGACGTACGGTGTGCACGTGGCTGCCCGACGTCGTGACCCATCGTCCCGCCGACCACCGACATCCCGGTCGGCCACGGCGACGCCCGCCTGGCCCGTCGGCCCCGTGCCCGTGTCGACCGGCACGGCGGAGGTCGTTCCCGAGCCCGGGCGCCCGCACGCCGCCACCCTGCTCGTCAACGGGGTACCCAGCTCGTACGTCGACCTCGACGACCCCGGACTGCTCGACTTCGAGTACATGCAGCAGGCCGCGGCCGTGGTCGACGTCGTCGCCGCGGACCGCCCCGACCTGACGGTCCTGCACCTCGGCGCCGGCGGGTGCGCGCTCGCGCGCGCCCTCGCGCACCACCACCCCGAGGCGCGCCAGCTGGCGGTGGAGCTCGACGGCGAGCTCGCACGGCTCGCACGCGCGTGGTTCGCGCTACCACGCGCACCTCGGCTGCGGCTGCGCACGGGTGAGGCCCGCGCGGAGCTGACGGCCCTTCCCGACGCGTCGTTCGACGTCGTCGTCCGCGACGTGTTCGCCGGGGACCGCACGCCCGAGCACCTCACGACACGCGAGTTCACGGGCGAGGTCGCGCGGGTGCTCCGTCCCGGCGGCGTCTACCTCGCCAACTGCGCCGACCGCCCCCCGCTCGCGCTGGCGCGCACCGAGGTCGCGACGCTCCTCGACGTGTTCGGGCACGTGGGCGTCGTGGCCGAGCCGGCGATCCTGCGGGGCCGCCGCTACGGGAACCTCGTGCTCGTCGGCACCGACGACCCGACCGTGCTCGCCGACCCCGGCCTCGCGCGCACGCTACGGACCCTGCCCGTGCCCGCGCGCCTGCTCGCGGCCGACGAGACGCGCACGCTCGCCGGCCGAGCAGCCGTGCGCCACGACCCCGGGCCGGCCGACGGGCGGACGGACGGACCCGCGGACCCCCCGGACGCGCGTGGGGCCGCACCGTCGTGACGGTGCGGCCCCACGGCTCACGACCCCCGGATCACCCGGAGGGCGGGGGTCACAGCGGGCGGACGTGCTCCGCCTGCGGACCCTTCTGGCCCTGCGTGATGTCGAACTCCACGCGCTGACCCTCGTCGAGCGAGCGGTAGCCCTGCGTGTCGATCGCCGAGTAGTGGACGAAGACGTCGGCGCCGCCGTCGTCCTGAGCGATGAAGCCGAAGCCCTTCTCGGCGTTGAACCACTTGACCGAGCCCTGTGCCATGTCCCGCATCCTTCTGTCCCACCGTGTGACGGTGCGTGCCGACTGCCCGCACCGCGCCGCAATGCCTCACGACCTGCACCGGGCGGTCCGGTCCCTCACGGGGACGGGCGGAACCTCATGCCACCGCGACCGAGGTCGTGGCGCGAGACCGGTCAAGCGTCCGTACGTCACTGCAACGCCTGAAATCCTCCCACGCCGCTGTGGCGTACGCCACGGAACGGGCCGTTTCGTCCCCCGCGGACGGCAACGATCCGGTCACGGCGCCCTCACACGCCGGACGCGTCGCCCGGCGACCCCGGACGACCTGTGACGGCTCAGACGTCTCCGTCGGCGTCGTCCACCTGCGTCGCGAGGAAGCGCTCGAGCTCCGCACCGATCTCCTCGGCGGTGGGCAGGTCGGTCGCCTGGGCCAGCAGACTCGTGCGGCCGACGCTGCGCGTGAACGCGTCGTACTGCTCCTCGAGCGCCTGCACGACCGCGGAGACCTCGCTCGACCCCTCGACCTGCCGCTCGACCTCGCGCATCGCCTCGGCCGCGGCCGGTTCGAGCTCGGCGAGCCGCAGGTCCAGGCCCGTCGCGCGCTGCACGTGGCGCAGCCCCGCCAGGCCCGCGGCCGGGTACGGCGCCTGCGCGAGGTAGTGCGGCACGTGCACGGCGAAGCCCATCGCGTCGTGCCCCGACTCCCCCAGCCGCAGCTCGAGCAGCGCGGACGCGCTCGCCGGGACCTGCACGGCGCCGAAGAACGACGTGTGGTCGGCGACGAGCTCGGGACGCGTCGCGTGCGCGGTCACCGAGATCGGGCGCGTGTGCGGCACTCCCATCGGGATGCCGTGCAGCCCGACGACCAGCGGCACGTCGAACCTGTCGACGACCTGCCGGACGGCGGCGACCCAGCGCTCCCACTGCACGTCCGGCTCCAGACCGTGCAGCAGCAGGAACGGCGTGCCCTGCGCGTCGTGCAGCAGGTCGACCGCGAGCTCGGGGGCGTCGTAGGCGGTCCAGCCCTCGTCGAACGTCATGACGGGACGACGCGACCGGTAGTCGACCAGCTGGTCGACGTCGAAGGTCACGAGCCGCTCGCCCGCGCCGCCCGCCACCAGGTGGTCGACGGCCACCTGGCCGGCCTGACCCGCGTCGACGAAGCCGCGCACGGCGTGCAGGAGCACCGGCCCGCTGCCGCCGCTGCGGGCCGTCGCGTCCACGCGCTCGGCCACGTCGACGTCCACGTCGTAGATGTCCCGGGGGTCCAGCATCGCTCACTCGCCTCTCGTCGTGCGGTCGAGTGGTGCAACGCCGGACCGGTCCGGTGTCTTCCCGGGCCGGCGGCCCGGGGACGGGTCAGTGTCCGGGGAGCCGCACGACCTCGACGAAGAACTCGTCGATCTGCCGCACGACGTCGATGAAGCGGTCGAAGTCGACCGGCTTGGTGACGTACGCGTTGGCGTGCAGCGAGTAGGACCGCAGGACGTCCTCCTCGGCCTCGGAGGTCGTCAGCACGACGACGGGGATGGCGCGCAGCGTCGCGTCGGACTTCATGGCCTCGAGGACCTCGCGGCCGTCCATGCGCGGCAGGTTGAGGTCCAGCAGCACGAGGTCCGGCGTCGGGGCGTCGGCGTGCTCGCCCTCCTTGCGCAGGAACTCCAGCGCGCTCACGCCGTCGGCGACGACCGACAGCCGGTTGCGCACCTTGTTGTGCTCGAACGCCTCGCGCGTCATGAGGACGTCGCCCGGGTCGTCCTCGACCAGCAGCACGTCGATCGGCTTCTGCAGCGACACGTCAGCTCTCCTCGTCCCCGGGGGCGGGGCGCTCGTCGTCGGCCGCCGGCAGCGTCCAGCGGATGCTGGTGCCGTCCCCGGCGGTCTCCGGGATCCAGATGCGACCGCCGTGGAACTCGACGATCTTCTTGCACAGCGCGAGCCCGATGCCGGTGCCCTCGTACAGGTCCTTGGCGTGCAGCCGCTGGAAGATGACGAAGACCCGGTCGGCGTACTGCGGGTCGATCCCGATGCCGTTGTCGCGGCACTCGAGCTCCCAGGAGTCTTCCACACGGGTCGCGCTGACGTGCACGTGCGGCACCCGGTCCGGGTGCCGGAACTTCAGGGCGTTCCCGACGAGGTTCTGCAGGAGCTGGACCAGCAGGGGCTCCTCGCCCCGCACGACCGGGAGCTCGTCGTGCGTGACGACCGCGCCGGTCTCCTCGACCCGTTCGGAGAGCTGGTCGACCGCGCGGTCGAGCGCCCGGGCCATGTCGACGTCCACGACCTCGCCCCCGACCCTGCCGACGCGGGAGAACCCGAGCAGGTCCTGGATGAGCCGCTGCATGCGCTTGGCGCCGTCGACCGCGAAGTCGATGTACTGGTCGGCGCGCTCGTCGAGCTGTCCGCCGTACCGCTTCTGCAGCAGCTGCGTGAAGCTCGCGACCTTGCGCAGCGGCTCCTGCAGGTCGTGCGAGGCCACGTAAGCGAACTGCTCGAGGTCGCGGTTGGAGCGCCGCAGCTCCTCGGCCTGCTCCGACAGCCGGTCGTGCGCGCCCGCGATCTCCCGGCGCGACTCCTCGAGCGCAGCGAGCTGCGTCACCAGACCGACGCGCATGGTCTCGACGTCGGACGCGAGCTGCACGAACTCCCCGGGGCCGTCGACCCGCACCACGTGGCTCAGGTCGCCCGACGACACGGCACGGCTCGCGGACGCGAGCTGGTCGACGGGCGCCAGGACCCAGCGGCGCAGCACGACCCACAGGACCGTGCCGACCGCGAGCGCGGCCACCACGAGGCCCGCGATGATCACGGCGGTCAGCCGCTGCCACCCCTCGACGGAGTCGACGGCCTCGAGCCGGTTGGCGCGCAGCTCGGTGTTGTACTCCTCGACGGCCGTGCGCGTCGCGTCGAACAGCACGCGCCCGCGCTCCACGTCGGCCGCGTCGACCGCCTGCGGGCCGCCGGCGCTCACGGCCGCGATGGTCGGCTCGGCGAACTCGTCGTACCAGCGGTCGGCCGCGTCGCGCGCGGCGCGAGCCGTCGCGACCAGGTCCTCGTCCTGCGAACGCTCCTCGACGCGCCGGGCGACGTCGGCGATCGAGTCCTCCTGCTCGCGCGAGCGGTGGTAGGGCTCGAGCGTGACGTCGTCGCCCGTGAGCGCGAACCCGCGCACCGCGGTCTCGGCGTCGACCAGCCGGATGTAGGCCGCGTCGGCGCGCGTCACCGCGTCGAAGTAGGTGGTCGTGACGAGCTCCTGTGCCTCGGACGACCGCGCCGCCACGTACCCGGTCAGGACGAGCACGCCTCCGAGGACCGCACCCGCGACACCGAGCAGCACCGCGAGGCGACGCCGCAGGGTCGCCCGCGTCGCGACCGCGCGCGGCCCGCTCACGCGCGCCACCCGACGAGCACGACGGCGGCGTCGTCGACCAGGTCGCCGCCGTGCCGCTCGCGCACGGCCGACAGCAGCCGACCCAGCACGGGGTCCTCGTCGGGCGCGATCCCGTCGCCCCCGGGCCCGGGCCCGGGCTCGGCGTTCAGCGTCCGGTCGGCGAGCTCGAGCAGGCCGGGCTTGCCCAGACGCGTCCCCGCGTCGTCCACCGTGGCCTCGAGCAGGCCGTCGGTGTAGAGCAGGACGCGCCACGACGGCGCGAGCTCGAGCCGACGCGCCGGCCAGCCGCCGCCCACGGGGATGCCGAGCGCCCGGCCGCGCGCGTCGGACGGCAGCAGGGTCGACCGCTCGTCGACCAGCAGCGGCACGGGGTGACCGGCGAGGTAGAGGTCCGCCGAGCGCCGGTCCGGGTGGATCGCGAGCATCGAGGCGGTCGTGAAGACCTCGGGCCGCGACCGCTCGGCCTGCAGCACGCGCTCCAGCAGGCCGAGGATCTCGTCGGCCGGCGTCCCCGCGATGACGAGCGTGCGCCAGGCCGTGCGCAGCGTCGCGCCGAGGGCGGCCTCGTCGGGGCCGTGCCCGCACACGTCGCCCACCATCACCAGGACCGTGCCGTCAGGGCGCTCGACCACGTCGTAGAAGTCACCGCCGAGCAGCCCGTCGCGTCCCGCGCGGTACCCCACACGGACCTCGAGGCGCTCGTCGGCCACGCGCGGCGTGGGCAGCAGCGCGCGCTCGAGGCGCGTGGTCTCGGCCGCCCGCACGAGGCTGCGGTAGAGCGCGCGGCCGGTGTCCTCGAGCCGACGACGCTGCACCGCGTACCGCACCGAGCGCGCGAGGACGTCGGGGTGCACGTCGCCCTTGACGAGGAAGTCCTGCGCGCCCGCGGCCACCGCCTCGACGCCGGCGTCCGTGCCCGTGAGGCCGGTGAGCACCACCACGGGGGGCGCCCCGGCGTCGAGCACGCGCTGCAGCGCACCCAGCCCCATGGCGTCGGGCAGCCCGAGGTCGAGGAGGACGCAGTCGACGTCGAGGTTCTCGAGCGCC
Source organism: Cellulomonas sp. B6 (assembly GCF_001462455.1). GTDB lineage: Bacteria > Actinomycetota > Actinomycetes > Actinomycetales > Cellulomonadaceae > Cellulomonas. The sequence continues at coordinate 71,310 of NZ_LNTD01000072.1, read as the reverse complement.
TCGTCGACGGTGCGGACCCAGACGGTCTCGTGGGCGAGACCCGCGTCGTAGAGGTGCTCCTGGACGAGGAGGGCGTCCCCCTCGTCGTCCTCCACGACGAGGATGCGCATCGGCAGGTCGTCCGCGGGGGCGGCAGGGGGTGCCTGCGCCTCGCGCGCTGCGGAGCCGTGCATGGGGTCCTTCCCGTCGGTGTGCACGCACTGTATGGCAGGACCGTCACCGACGTGCGACCAGAGCCACGATCGGGTGCCGCGCGCGTCGTGGCCCGGGCACCGGCCCGACGAGCGGATAATGGACGGCCGCCCGCGACGGGCGGCGCGCCGTCGGGGCCGGTCCCGACGGCCTCGACGACCGGGTGCGCACCGGGTGCGGCAGGGGTGGGACGGGCTGGTGGCTGGGATCGACAGCGAGCTGGACGGCGAGCAGCGGGTCGTCGACGGTCTCTACGCGCGGCTCGACGCGCTGCGCGCCCAGACCCGGCGCCGGCTCGGCTCCGTCCGCCGCGCGGGACCCTCGGGGTCGCCGCAGAACCGCTCGGAGCGCGACGCGTTCGCGACGCTCTACGAGGACCGGCTCGCACAGCTCGAGGCGGTCGAGGACCGGCTCGCGTTCGGGCGTCTCGACCTGCGCGCGGGCGAACGTCGCTACATCGGGCGGCTCGGGCTGACCGACGAGGAGCAGACCCCGCTGCTCACCGACTGGCGCGCCCCGGCAGCGCAGGCGTTCTACCGGGCGACCGCCGCCCACCCCGACGGCGTCGTGCGGCGTCGCCACCTCGTCACCTCCGGGCGGCAGGTCACGGGCCTCGAGGACGACGTGCTCGACGTCGACGCGCTCGACGAGGCGGGCGTCGACCCCGGCACGCTCGCCGGCGTCTCCGGCGAGGGCGCGCTGCTCGCGGCGCTCGGCGCCGCGCGGACCGGTCGCATGGGCGACATCGTCGCGACCATCCAGGCCGAGCAGGACGCGATCATCCGCTCCGAGCTGGCCGGCGCGCTGGTGGTGCAGGGCGGCCCCGGCACGGGGAAGACCGCCGTCGCGCTGCACCGTGCCGCGTTCCTGCTGTACGCGCACCGGCGGCTCCTCGAGCGCTCGGGCGTGCTGCTCGTCGGCCCCTCGCGCACGTTCCTGCGGTACATCGACCAGGTCCTGCCCTCGCTCGGCGAGACCGGCGTGGTCACGGCGACGCTCGCCGAGCTCTACCCGGGCGTCGAGGCGCGCGGCACCGAGCCCGACGCGGTCGCCGAGATCAAGGGCCGCGCGCTCATGGCCCGCGTCGTCGAGCGCGCCGTGCGCCAGCGCCAGCGCGTGCCGGAGCGTCCGACCAGCGTGCGCATCGACGGGCGCACCGTCGTCGTGCGCCCCCAGGACGTGGCCGGGGCCATCGCCCGCGCACGGCGCCAGCACCGCCCGCACAACGTCGCACGCGTGACGTTCGTCCGGGACATGCTGGCGCGGCTGGCCGACCAGTACGTCAAGCAGCTCGCGTGGGACGTGCCGCCCGAGGACCGCGCCGAGATCGTCGAGGACCTGCGCACGACGCGCGAGATCCGCATCGCGCTCAACCTCGCGTGGATGCCGCTGACGCCGCAGGGCCTGCTCACCGACCTGTGGACCAAGCCCCAGCGGCTCGCCGCGGCCGCCCCCGGGCTGTCGGACGACGAGCGGCGCCTGCTGGCCCGACCGGCGGACGCCCCCTGGACGCCCGCCGACGTGCCGCTCCTCGACGAGGCGGCCGAGCTCCTGGGCGAGGACGACCAGGCCGCCCGGGCGCAGGCGCGCGCCGACGCCGAGCGGCGCACGCAGGAGCTCGAGTACGCGCGCCAGGTGCTGCGCAGCACGGGTGCGGGCGACCTCGTCTCCGCCGAGGCGCTGGCCGACCGGTTCGCCAGCAGCGGTCCGTCGCTCACCACCGCCGAGCGCGCCGCCGCGGACCGCTCGTGGACGTACGGGCACGTCGTGGTCGACGAGGCCCAGGAGCTGTCGGCGATGGCGTGGCGCGCGCTGCTGCGCCGCGTCCCCACCCGGTCGCTGACCATCGTCGGCGACGTCGCGCAGACCTCGTCGGCGGGTGGCACGCACGACTGGGAGGCCATGCTCGGACCGCTGCTGCGGGGGTCCTGGCGGCTGGCCGAGCTCACGGTGAACTACCGCACGCCCGCCACGGTCGCCGAGGCGGCGCGGCGCGTCGCGCTCGCCGCTGGCCTACCGGTGAGCCCGCAGACGTCGGCGCGCGACGTGCCCGACGCCCTGCGGGTCGTCCGCGCGGACCCCGCGAGGCTGGCCGCGGAGGCCGCGCGCACCGCGCGCGACCTCGCCGCGGCGGTCGGTCAGAGCTCGGGCGCCGGACGCGTCGCGCTGGTCGCGGCCGACAGCCGCGTCGCCGAGGTGCGACGCGCCCTGGGCGGCACCGCCGACGACCCGACCCCGGGGACGGCACCGGGCCACCGCGCCGCGCTGCCCGACCTGGACGCCACGCTCGTGGTGCTCACGCCGGGGCAGGCCAAGGGGCTCGAGTTCGACGTCGTCGTGCTCGTCGAGCCGGCCGAAGTGCTCGAGGCCTCGGCGGGCGACCTGTACGTCGCGATGACGCGCCCGACGCACGCGCTGCACGTCCTGCACGCGCGGGACCTGCCCGCGGGTCTTCTCGACCCGTCCTGAGGGGCGGCGTCCGGCGGCCCCGCGGCACCAGGTCGGCGCGGTCGGGCGTGCGCGTCCCGTCCTTCGGGACGGCTTTGGTCCGGCTCGCGGACCGGGAGCACCATGGGGCGTGCCTACCGCGCTGCTCCTCGAGAACCTCCACCCCCACGCCCGGACGATCCTCGAGTCCGCGGGCTTCGACGTCGTGACGCGCACCGGCGCGCTCGACGAGGACGAGCTCGCCGACGCGCTGTCCGGGGTCCAGGTCCTCGGGATCCGCTCCAAGACCCAGGTGTCCGCGGACGTGCTGGCCGCCGCGTCCGACCTCGAGGTGGTCGGCGCGTTCTGCATCGGCACCAACCAGGTCGACCTCGCCGCGGCCGCCGGGCGCGGCATCGCGGTCTTCAACGCACCGTTCTCCAACACGCGCTCGGTCGTCGAGATCGCGATCGCCGACATCATCTCGCTGACGCGACGCCAGACCGTGCTGGACAAGGAGATGCACGCGGGCGTCTGGAACAAGTCCGCGACCGGCGCGCACGAGGTGCGGGGCCGCACGCTCGGCATCATCGGCTACGGCAACATCGGCACGCAGCTGTCGGTGCTCGCGGAGAACCTCGGCATGTCGGTCGTGTTCTACGACACCGCGGAGAAGCTCGCGCTGGGCAACGCGCGCCGCATGCGCACGCTCGACGAGCTGCTCGAGACCGCCGACGTCGTCACGCTGCACGTCGACGGGCGCGCGGGCAACGCCGGCATGTTCGGCGCCAAGCAGATCGCCCGCATGAAGCCGGGCGCGATCTTCCTCAACCTCTCGCGCGGGTTCGTCGTGGACTACGCCGCGCTGCGTGACGCCGTGCTGGCCGGCCAGGTCGCCGGGGCTGCTGTCGACGTCTTCCCCGAGGAGCCGAAGCGCAAGGGCGACCCGTTCGTCTCCGAGCTGCAGGGGCTGCCGAACGTGATCCTCACGCCGCACACGGGCGGGTCCACCGAGGAGGCGCAGGAGGCGATCGGCCAGTTCGTCGCGCACAAGGTCCGCGACTACCTCGCGACCGGCTCCACGAACCTCTCGGTGAACCTGCCGAACCTCGCGCTCGACCAGCGCCCGGACGCGCACCGCGTCGCGTACCTGCACCGCAACGTGCCCGGCGTCCTGGCGACCATCAACGCGACGCTCGCCGAGCACGGCGTGAACATCGAGGGCCAGCTGCTCGCGACGCGCGGCGAGTACGGCTACGTCGTCACCGACGTGTCGTCGCCCGTCGCGCCGGCCGTCGTCGACGTGCTCGCGGGGCGTCCGGAGTCGCTGCGTCTGCGGCTGCTCGACTGACCGCAGCCGCCAGGACCGCCGCGGGCGATCCGTCCGCGACGCACGAAGGCCGCGCAGCTGCTGCTGCGCGGCCTTCGTCGTTCCTCCGGGTGGGTCGTCACGCACCGGGCGACACCGCCCGAGCGCGACGACCCGTCCGGGCGTCGGTCAGGCAGACCCCGACTTGCGCTGGAAGCGGCGCTGCACGGGCCCGGCGGTCTCCGAGCCGTGCACGGCCCCGGTGTTCCGGTCGCCGTCCGCCGTGCGGTGGCCGCTCGCCCTCTTGCGCTCGAGCGCCTCGCGGAACCGCTCCCTGGTCTCGTCGCTCACTGCCGACGGCTTCTCGTCCTGCGTCATGCGATGGTCCTCCGCTCTCGCGAGGTGGTCGTCGGGCTCCCCCAGCGTGGTGGACTCGGGGCCCCGACGCCACCGGTTTGTCGGCCGCCACGGGTGCGTGGCAGCCGGAGCTCCTGGAGCGCCGTGCGCACGTCAGGCGTCGCGGGCCGGTTCCGCGCCGACGGGCGTGCCGTCGGAGCCACCCGCGTTCTCCGCGCGCAGGGTGCCGATCGCAGTCTCGAAGTCCTCGAGCGAGTCGAACGCCTGGTACACGGAGGCGAACCGCAGGTAGGCGACCTCGTCGAGCTCGCGCAGCGGCCCGAGGATCGCCAGGCCGATGTCACCCGCGTCGATCTCGGCGGAGCCGGCGGTGCGCAGGTTCTCCTCGACCTTCTGCGCGAGCAGCGCGAGGTCGTCCTCGCTCACCGGACGCCCCTGGCACGCCTTGCGCACGCCGTTCGCGATCTTGGTCCTGCTGAACGGTTCGGTCGCGCCCGAGCGCTTGACCACCGAGAGGCTCGCGGTCTCGATGGTCGTGAACCGGCGCTGACAGCTCGGGCACTGGCGCCGCCGCCGGATCGACGATCCGTCGTCGGACGTGCGGGAGTCGACCACGCGCGAGTCGGGGTGCCGGCAGAAGGGACAGTGCACAACGAACCTCTCGGCCTTGCCGGTCACGGGACGACGTCCGGCGCGGCACGACGCCGCGCGGACGCACGCGACGCTAGGACGTCGCGCGCGCGACCGCAACATCGATCCCGGTGGGCCCCGCAGGCCGGGCCCCGCGACGCCCCGCGCGGGAGGCATGACGGGTGCACACGGGCGGGCCCGCGGTGCAGGGCCGAGCGCCCGGGCGTCGCGCGTCTCGGGGTCGCGCAGCCGCCGAGGAGCACGAGGGCGGCCGTCGTTCGACGGCCGCCCTCGCGGGGACGCCCCCGTCCCTCGTGGCGCCGACTCGCCTCGGCACCACCTGCTGCTGCGCGACGTGCACCGGTCGCACCGGGTCGTCGCACACACCTCCGGCCGGCCCCCCAGCCCGCCGAATGAGGTAAGGCTAACCTACTGGGCTCCGTTCGCGCTGACAACCCACGCTCCCCCTGATGAGCAGCGATCGCCCCGTGCCACTGGGGTCAGCCGGTCGGGACCACGATCGTCTGGCCGGCAGCCAGCCCGCCGGACGGGAGCTCGTTCATCCGCATCAGCATGAGGACGACGTCCCGCACGTCCTCACCCGGGGCGGCCACCTCCGCCGCGATGGCCCACAGCGTGTCGCCCGGCTGGACCACGACGCGCTCGACCTCGCTCCCGACGCTCGGCCCGTCGGCGTGCGCCGAGAGCGTCGCACCCCCGGCACCCGCGGCCAGCGCGAGACCGAGCACCCCGACAACGACGCGGCCGCGCCGAGTGAGGCGCAGCGGAGCCGGCTCCCGCGCGGAACGCTCGCGCGCGAAACAGCCCCGCGCCGCGAGGCGGGATGCCGAGGGCGACCCGACCCGCGCTCGCGGAACCCCACGGACCGCGTGCGGAGCGATGGTGATCGCGCTCATGTCGTGCCCCTCTCGCCGTGCGCCCGCCGTCCGGGCCGCCTGCCGCGTTCGAACGCCTGTACGTCGAACATCTGTACGATGTCTACCAGAGATCGCCGACATCGTCGAGACACGCTCGAACAGATGTTTGAAACACCTGGTCCACCCGCCTAGGGTGACTGCTGCAGCGAGTGCACCACCGACCACTGACATCTCCTGCGGGGACGTCGGGGCGCACCCGCGGGACGAGCTCCTCACCAGGAACGACACCCGTGGGCCGCGGTGCGCGGCTGAGCGCGGGGCCGCCGGCCCCGCGTCGACGGACGGCAGGAGGCGCAGTGGACGTGCAGGAGCGCTCGACGACGGGCACGGGCAGTGCCGGCACGACGACCGGCAGCGCGGCCGGTGCACCCACCGACGCCACCGAGGTGCCGGGGGACGGCCTCACGTCCCGTCAGCGGCTCGTGCTGGAGACCGTCCGGTCCTCGGTCGAGCGCCGCGGCTACCCACCGAGCATGCGCGAGATCGGCGAGGCCGTCGGCCTCACGAGCCCCTCGAGCGTCAAGCACCAGCTGACCGCGCTCGAGCGCAAGGGGTACCTGCGGCGCGACCCCAACCGCCCCCGCGCGATGGAGGTCGTGCAGCCCGACGACGCACGCACCGTCGCCGCGCTGCCCGACCGCCCCCGGCCGACCGTCGTGGACCCCGACTCCCCCGAGCGCGACAGTGCGCCCGCACCGTCCTACGTGCCGGTCGTGGGCCGCATCGCCGCCGGTGGACCGATCCTGGCCGAGCAGGTCGTGGAGGACGTGTTCCCGCTGCCCCGCCAGCTCGTCGGCGAGGGTGAGCTGTTCCTGCTCAAGGTCGCGGGCGACTCGATGGTCGAGGCCGCGATCTGCGACGGCGACTGGGTGGTGGTGCGCCGCCAGCCCGTCGCCGAGAACGGTGAGATCGTGGCCGCGATGATCGACGGCGAGGCCACCGTCAAGACCCTCAAGCGCGTCGACGGGCACGTGTGGCTGCTGCCGCACAACGCGGCCTACTCCCCCATCGACGGCGACGAGGCGACCGTGCTCGGCCGGGTCGTGAGCGTGCTGCGGGCGCTGTGAGGCCGTGCGCGTGCGGGCGCGCACCGCGCGCGTGAGGCTGGACGCGAGCCGCCGGCAGCCGCCGGCGCGACGACCGCGAGGAGGCCCCCGTGCCCGCACGCCGTGACCCCGGCCCCAGCGTCAAGGACCCCGAGCTCTACGAGTCGCTCCGCGACGACGGCAACAGCAAGGAGAAGTCCGCGCGCATCGCCAACGCCGCCGCGGCGCGCGGCCGCTCGTCGGTCGCGCGTGCGGGTGGGCGCGCGAGCGACTACGAGGACTGGACCGTCGAGGACCTGCGGCGCCGCGCGGCCGAGCTCGGGATCGCGGGCCGGTCACGCCTGCGCAAGGGCGAGCTGATCGACGCGCTGCGCCGCCACTGACGTCGGGCCGCCGCGGGCCGCGTACGAGCACCGACGGCACGAGGGCCGGGCGGGAGCACCCGCCCGGCCCTCCGACCGACCCTCGCCCGTCACGGCAGGCTCAGAAGCCGAACCGCCGGGCCACCGACCGCACGGCCTCGGCCGAGCGCCGCATCCCCATGAGCTCGTCCGACGACATCGGGACCTCGAGGCGCTCGTGCACCCCGGACGACCCGACGATCGAGGGCACGCTCAGGCACACGTCCGACATCCCGAGGTAGCCGTCGAGGAGCGACGACACGGGCAGGATGCGCCGCTCGTCCTTGAGGACCGCCTCGATGATGCGGGAGCCGGCCAGCGCGATCGCGTAGTTCGTCGCGCCCTTGCCCTCGATGATCCGGTAGGCCGACTCGACGACCTCGCGCGCGATGGCGTCGCGCACCTCGCGCGTCAGGGGTCCGCCCTCGCCGCTCGACCACTCGAGGATCGGGACGGAACCGATCGTCGCCGAGCTCCACAGCGGGAGCTCGGTGTCGCCGTGCTCCCCCGCGACGTACGCGTGCACGTTCTGCACCGCGACACCCGTGTGCCGGGCGATGAGGTAGCGCAGGCGCGAGGAGTCGAGGACCGTTCCCGAGCCGAACAGCTGCGAGGGCGGCAGGCCGGAGATCTTCAGCGCCGCGTACGTCACGACGTCGACCGGGTTGGTCACCATCACGTAGACCGCGTTCGGGGCGACCTCGACGATGCCGGGCAGCACCTTCTTGACCAGGGAGATCGTCGCCTCCGCGAGGTCCAGGCGCGACTGGCCCGGCCTCTGCTTGGCGCCGGCCGTGAACATGACGACGTCGCAGTCGGCCATCACGGACACGTCGTCGGAGCCCATGACCTCGGCCATCGACATGAACTGGATGCCGTGCGAGAGGTCGAGGACCTCGGCCTCGACCTTGGCCTTGTTGACGTCGAGCAGCGCCACCGTGCGGGCCGCGCCGCGCATCAGCGCGGCGTAGGCCATCGTCGAGCCCACCGCCCCGGCGCCCACGATCCCCAGCTTGGACGTGCGCCGCGGCACGGACGGCGTCGGGCTGAAGGCGAACTCGTCGCCCTCGATGGCGTCGACCATGGTCGTTTCCCCTCGTCACGGGCGCGGAACCGGTGGTGCGGGGCGCGCCCGCCCGGTGCGGCACGTCCCGCACCCGAGGCTAGTCGGAACCGGCGAGCCGACGTAGCGCGGAGACCACGACGTCGCGGTCCGTGGTGCGCCAGAACGGCGGCATCGAGCGCTGCAGGTACTCGCCGTAGCGCGCGGTGGCGAGCCGCGGGTCCAGCACCGCCACGACGCCGCGGTCCTGCGACGACCGCACGAGACGGCCCGCGCCCTGCGCGAGCAGGAGGGCCGCGTGCGTCGCCGAGACCGACATGAAGCCGTTGCCGCCGGCCCGCGCCACCGCGTCGGAGCGCGCGGACCGCACGGGGTCGTCGGGCCGTGGGAACGGGATGCGGTCGATCACGACGAGCCGGCACGCCGGGCCGGGCACGTCGACGCCCTGCCACAGCGAGAGGGTGCCGAACAGGCAGGTCGGCTCGTCGTCGGAGAACCGCCGCACGAGCGTCGGCAGCTGGTCGTCGCCCTGGAGCAGGACCGGCACGTCGAGCCGCTCGCGCATCGCCTCGGCCGCGACGGTCGCGGCGCGCCGCGACGTGAACAGGCCGAGCGTGCGCCCGCCAGCCGCCTCGACGAGGGTGGCGATCTCGTCGAGCTGCGCCTCGGTGGCCGGCTCGCGGCCCGGCGGCGGCAGGCGCTTGGCGACGTAGCAGATGCCCTGCCTCGGGTAGTCGAACGGGCTGCCGACGTCCAGGCCGCGCCAGCGCTGCGGCGCGTCGGCGGCCGGCCGACCGCCCCCCGGCGCGGCCGTCGCCTCCCCGGCCGGCCGCGCGTCGCCCGCGCCGCCGGTGGCGGCGTCACCGGTGCCGACGAGCGTCACAGGACCGACGGGTGCGGCGTCAGGTCGCTGCGCGAGGCCGACCGCGCGCGCGGTCGCGTCGAAGGACCCGCCCAGCGTGAGGGTCGCGGACGTCAGGACGCCCGAGCGGCCCGCGAGCAGGTGCGTGCGCACGAGGCCGGCGACGGCGAGGGGCGCCGCGTGCAGCCGGGTCGTGGTCACTCCACGACGGTCCTCGCCGCGCGCGCACCACAGCACGGTCGCGGCGTTCTGCTCGGGGTCGGCGGCCATCCGCTCGGCGACCTCGAACAGCGCGAGCATCGTCGACGTGGCCATCTTGCGGCCGCCGTCGGCGGCGTCGCGCGCACCGTCGGGCTTGAGCGCCGTGAGCATCGTGCGCGCGGCGTCCCGCACGGTCGCGACCGCGGTGCGCACGTCGTCGGGCAGTCCCTGCGGGAAGCGGCCCTCGGGCAGCGGGACGATCACGCTCGCGAGGTGCTGACCGGCGGTGTCGAGGTCGGTGGTCGGCACGCCGCCGTGCCGGCGGGCCAGGCGTGCGGCGTGGTCGATGGTCGGCAGGGACAGCTCGGCGGTGGCCTGGGCCGTGACACGGTCGGCGAGCTCGTGGGCCTCGTCGACGACGATCACCTGGTGCTCGGGCAGGACGTTCGGCGACCCGGACGCCGCGATGCCGAGCATGGCGTGGTTGGTCACGACGACGTCGGCCTCGCGCGAGCGCGCGCGGGCGGCCTCGGGGAAGCACTGCGCGAGCATCGGGCACTGCCCGCCCAGGCACTCCATCGCCGTGACGGACACCTGCCGCCAGGCACGGTCCGAGACACCGGGCACGAGGTCGTCGCGGTCGCCCGTCGCCGTCTCCTCGGCCCACTCGCGCAGGCGCACGACCTGGTCGCCGAGGGACTCGCGCCCGGAGTCGGTGTCCTCGGGCGGGTGCTCTGCGGCGCCCGGCCGCTCGGGGACGTCGAACAGCGTGCCCTGCTCGTCCGACGGGTAGCCCCCCGCGACCTTGTGCACGCACAGGTAGTTGTGCCAGCCCTTGAGCAGCGCGATCTGCGCCGGGCGTGGGAGGTGCGACGCGAGCGCGGTCGTCACGAGCGGCAGGTCGCGCGTGAGCACCTGGCGCTGCAGGGCGAGCGTCGCGGTCGAGACGACGACGCGCTCGTCGGCGCGGACCGCGTGCCGCACCGCCGGCACGAGGTAGCCCAGGGACTTGCCCGTGCCCGTGCCCGCCTGGACGAGCAGGTGCTCACCCGTGCGCAGCGACTCGGCGACCGCGACGGCCATCGTGTGCTGACCCTCGCGGCGACCGCCGCCCAGCGCACCGACCGCCAGGTCGAGCAGCTCGCCGACCTCGGCGACCTCCTGCGCGTCGCGGCCGGGTGCGGTCACGGTCGACGCGCCCTGCGCCGGGTCGGCCGGGGCAGGGGTCGGGTCGGGGTCGGGCACCGCGACAGCGTAGTCGCGGCCCCCGACACCCCCGGCACCCTCGACGTGGCGGGTCGGCACGCCCCGGGCTCAGCCGCCGACGGGCAGGTGCCGCGCCCACCAGTCGAGCAGGTGCTCGAACCGCGCGCGCCGGTGCGTCGGCCGCCCCGAGCGGGACAGCTCGTGCCCCTCGCCGGGGAACAGCAGCAGCTCGGCCTCGACGCCGCGGCGGCGCAGCTCGACGTACCAGCGCTGCCCCTGCTCGACGGGGCAGCGCCAGTCGTGCTCCGAGTGGACGACGAGCGTGGGGGTCGTGACCTGCCCGACGTGCGCCATGGGCGACTGCGCCGCGACCGCGACCGGGTCGACCGCATGGTCGCCGACGTACTCCAGCCCGAACCACCAGCCGATGTCGGCCGACCCGGTGAAGCTCACGGGGTCGAGGAAGCCGCGCTCGACGACGGCGGCGGCGAACCGGTCGGTGCGCGTCGTCAGCCACGCCGTGAGGTAGCCGCCGTACGAGCCGCCGAGGACGCCGACGCGTGCCGCGTCGAGCTCCTGCGGGTGGGCCTCGAGCGCGGCGTCGAGCAGCGCGAGCACGTCGTCGGTGTCGACCGTGCCCATCGCCTGCCGGATCGCGCGCCCGTGCGCGCGTCCCCGGCCGGAGGATCCCCGGGGGTTGCCGAGCACGACCGCGTAGCCCGCGCCCGTGAGCACCTGCACCTCGTCGAACAGCGCGTGGGTGTACTGCGCGAACGGGCCGCCGTGGATCATCAGCAGCGTCGGGTGCGGTCCCGCGCCGTGGCGCGCGGGGTCGGGCAGAGCGAGCCAGCCGTGGACCTCGTAGCCGTCGGGCGACGTGGCCGTCAGGGGCGCCGGCAGCACCGTGCGGCCGGTCGCGCGCAGCGGGCCGGACCAGTCGGCGAGGACCCGGCCGTCGTCGTCGACGCGCAGCAGGGCTCCCGCGCTGGTCGGGGTCGCGGCGCTCGCGACGACGCGCAGGTCGCCGTCGTGGACGACGGCAGCGGCGCCGAGCACGACGTGCGGCGCGTCCAGCAGGCGCGTCGTGGTGCCGTCCGCGGCCACGTGCGCGAGGACGACGGCGCCGCGCTCCTCGAGCGTCACGAGCGCGCCGCCGCGCGTCGGGTGGAGGACACCGCCGAGGTCGGTGCGCTCGGCGTCGGTGAGCCGCTCGGGCGCCGCGGCCGTCCGCAGCGCGCTGCCGGCGCCCGTCAGGGGCGCCCGGAAGAGCCCCGTGAGGGCCGCGACCGTGTCCGTCCCGTCCGCCCCGAGGTCCGCGGCGAGCAGCCACAGGGTGTCGCCGTCGACCTGGACGGCGTCGACGCGCAGCGTGCTGCCCGCGTCGGCGTCGGTCAGCGGCACGACCGCCGCCGGGCCCGTCGCACCGCGCGGCGCGGCCACGAGCACCGCGTCCCGGCGCACATCGCGCTCGCGCGCCGCGTGCCGTGCGCACGTCGCGACGAGCGCCAGGCCGTCCGGGGCCCAGGCGGCGTCGGTGACCTCGAGCGGACCCGAGGTGAGCGCCACGGCCGCGGGCACCTCGGGCGCACCGCCCGGGTCGGCGGGCACGTCGAGCACGTGCACGTGCCGCGGGCGGTCGGACACGAACCCGGCGCCGTCCTCGCGGTAGGAGAACGTCGTGATGTGCCGGGGCGCCTCGGCGGACGGGTCGCCGCCGGGCAGGTAGCGCCCGGGCTCGGGCACGCGGGCGGTGAAGGCGAGGCGGGTGCCGTCGGGCGACCAGCGCGGCGACGCGGCGCCCAGCAGTGCGTCGGTGAGTCGCGCGGGCTCCCCGCCGAGGAGCGGCAGGACGTGCACCTGCGCCGGCCCGCCGGTCAGCGGCGCGCGGGTGAACGCGACCCAGCGCCCGTCGGGCGAGACCTGCGGGTCGGCGTCGCGGTGGCCGTGCGTGAGCCGGCGCGCGTCGCCCGTGCCGTCGGGGGCGTCGCGGCCGTCGAGCGGCACGAGCCACAGCTCGCCGCGGTACGCGTCGGCGGCGACGTCGGGCCGGGTCACGGCGACGACCGCGGCCGAGCCGTCGGGCAGCAGGGTCGGGGCGCCGGGAGTGGTCAGTAGGTCCAGGTCGGTGGGCAGCACCCCTCGACCCTAGGCGTCCTGCAGGGGCGTCACGGCGCACCGACGTGCCGGGGTCGCGTCACGTCGGTGCACCGCGGGGCTCACGCGGTGCGGGACGCCGCCTCGAGCTCGGCCGCGAGGCCCTCGTCGACGCGCGCCCGCAGCAGCGTGCCGTCGGGCGTGTGCTCCTCGTGGTCGATGTCCCCGTGCTCGTGCACGCGGCTCACGAGGTCGCCGCGCGAGTAGGGCACCACGAGGTCGACGCTCACGCCCGGGCGCGGCAGCTGGTCGGCGATGAGCTCCTGCAGTTCGGCCACGCCCTCGCCCGTGTGCGCGGACACCACGACCGAGTGCACCTCGCGCGAGCGCAGGCGCGCGACCGCCTCGGGCGACGCGAGGTCCGCCTTGTTGAGCACGATGATCTCGGGCACGTCCATCGCCCCCGGGATGTCGGCGAACACGTGCCGCACGGCTGCGATCTGCCCCTCGGGGTCGGGATGCGCCGCGTCCACGACGTGCAGGATGAGGTCGGCGTCGGCGACCTCCTCGAGCGTCGAGCGGAACGCCTCGACGAGCTGGTGCGGCAGCGCGCGCACGAACCCGACCGTGTCGGCGAGCGTGTAGACGCGCCCGTCGGTGGTCTCGGCCCGGCGCACGGTCGGGTCGAGCGTCGCGAACAGCGCGTTCTCGACGAGCACGCCCGCGTGCGTCAGCCGGTTCAGCAGCGAGGACTTCCCGGCGTTGGTGTACCCGGCGATCGCGACCGACGGGATCGCGTTGCGCCGGCGCGACGCGCGCTTGGTCTCGCGCGCGGGCGCCATCGCCGCGATCTCGCGGCGCAGCTTGGCCATGCGGTTGCGGATGCGCCGACGGTCGAGCTCGATCTTCGTCTCGCCCGGACCGCGCGAGCCCATGCCCGCGCCCGCGCCGCCGACCTGGCCGCCCGCCTGCCGGCTCATCGACTCGCCCCAGCCGCGCAGGCGCGGCAGCAGGTACTCGAGCTGCGCGAGCTCGACCTGCGCCTTGCCCTCCCGGGACTTCGCGTGCTGCGCGAAGATGTCGAGGATCAGCGCGGTCCGGTCGACGACCTTGACCTTGACGACGTCCTCGAGCGCGCGCCGCTGCGACGGTGCGAGCTCGCCGTCGACGACGACCGTGTCGGCGCCGACCGCGGCGACCACCGTCGCGAGCTCGGCCGCCTTGCCCGATCCGAGGAACGTGCCCGGGTCGGGCGTCCGCCGCCGCTGCAGCAGGCCGTCCATGACCTGCGAGCCCGCGGTCTCGGCGAGCGCCGCGAGCTCGCGCAGCGAGATCTCGGCCTCCTCGGCCGTGCCGGCACCCCACAGGCCGACCAGCACGACCTTCTCGAGCCGCAGCTGGCGGTACTCGACCTCGGTGACGTCCTCGAGCTCGGTCGACAGGTTCGCCACGCGGCGCAGCGACGTGCGCTCCTCGAGGTCCAGCTGGTCGCCGTCGAACGCCGTGTGGTCGGTGCCACCCGCCTGCAGCGCGGTCCCGGCCCGTGCGAGCACCCGTGCGACGACGTCGTCGGCCACCTCCTGCGCGCTGCGCGCCGACGCCTGCGGCGTCATGTCGGTGGTGTGCTCTCGGTCGTCCACGCGGGGCCTCTCGTCCGGGATCGGGGTGTGTCCAGGATCGCACGCACGTACGAGCGTCGCGACGGGATTTCGCTGCCGGCACAGCGCCGCGCGGCCGTTAGCCTCGGCGGGTGACCGGCACCGACGACCCGCAGGGTGAGCACTACTTCACGGCCCGTCCGGCCTCCGCCGAGCAGCGCAGGACGCGCCACGTGCGCCTGGCCGGCCGGGACGTCGAGGTCGAGACCGCGGGCGGCGTCTTCTCGCCCGACCACGTCGACCTCGGCACGCAGGTGCTGCTGCGCACCGTGCCGCAGCCGCCCGCCGCGGGCGACCTCCTCGACCTCGGGTGCGGCTGGGGCCCGGTCGCGCTGACGCTCGCGCTGACGTCGCCCGACGCACGCGTGTGGGCGGTCGACGTCAACGAGCGCGCGCTCGACCTCGTGGCCCGCAACGCCGCACGCCTCGGGCTCGACAACGTCGTCGCGACGCTCCCGGACGACGTGCCCGACGACGTGCGGTTCGCGACCTGCTGGTCGAACCCGCCCGTGCGGATCGGCAAGCCCGCGCTGCACGACCTGCTGCGGCGCTGGCTGCCGCGCGTCGCCCCCGGCGGTGACGCGTGGCTCGTGGTCGGCAAGAACCTCGGCGCCGACCCGCTGCAACGCTGGCTCACGGAGGAGGCCGGCCTGCCGACGTCCCGCGAGGCGAGCGCCAAGGGCTTCCGCGTGCTGCGGGTCGTGCCGTGAGCGCGGGGACCGCCGGAGCAGCCGCGACCCCGCCCGAGCCCGCCGCGACGTCGCCCGAGGCGATGTGGCGCGCACGCCGCACGACCTCGCTCGCGATGTTCGCGCTCGTCGTGCTCGTGGCGTTCGAGTCGTTCGCCGTCACGACCGTCATGCCCGAGGTCGCCGCCGTGCTCGACGGCCGCTCGCTGTACGCGTTCGCGTTCGCCGGGCCGCTCGCGACGGGCGTCGTCGGCATGGTGCTGGCCGGGGCGTGGGCCGACCGCCGCGGACCGGCCGCGCCGTTCGCGGCGGGCACCGTCGTGTTCGTCCTGGGTCTGGTCGTGGCCGGCGTCGCGACGAGCATGCCCGTCCTCGTCGCGGGCCGGCTCGCGCAGGGGCTGGGCGGCGGCGTCGTCAACGTGACCCTGCTCGTCGCCGTGGCCCGCGCCTACCCGGCCGTGCTGCACCCGCGCGTGTTCGCGTGGTTCTCGACCGCCTGGGTTCTGCCCTCGATCGTCGGCCCCGCGGTCGCGGGGTTCCTCGCCGAGCTCGCCGGGTGGCGATCGGTGTTCCTCGGCGTCGCCCTGCTCGTCGTGCCGGCGACCGTGCCCCTGCTGGGCGCGGTGCGCGGCCTGGGCCCCGCGCGGCCGGACGCCGTGCCGGACACCGACCGCGGTCCCGCGCCGCGCGACGACGCGGGCCGGCGCGTGCTGTGGGCCGTCCTGGTCGCGGGCGCCGTGCTCGCGCTCAACGTCGCCGCGCAGCTGCCGCGCCCCTGGTCGGCACCGGTCGCGGTGGTCGCCGCGGTCGCGGCCCTCGCGGCCGCGCGTCCCCTGCTGCCGCGCGGGACGCTGCGCGCACGGGTCGGTCTGCCGTCGGTGATCACGACCCGCGTGCTGGTGTCCGGCGCGTTCTTCGGGGCGCAGGTGTACGTGCCCTACCTGCTCGTGGACCGGGACGGCTGGTCGACCGCGGCCAGCGGGCTCGGGCTGTCGACCGCGGCGCTGGCCTGGTCGGCGTCCTCGATCGTGCAGGGCCGCCTCGGGCACCGGCTGCCCAGCCGCCGCGCCGTGCGCATCGGCACGACGCTCGTCGCGGTCGCCGTCGTGGGCGCGACGGTCGTCACCGTGCTCGGGCTGCCCGCCTGGGCCGTGGTGGCCGTGTGGACCGCCGCGGGCGCCGGCATGGGCATGGCGTCCTCACGCCTCAACGTCCTGGTCCTGGGCTGGTCCGCACCGCGCGACCAGGGGCGCAACTCGGCGGCGCACAACATCGGCGACTCGGTGGGCGCGTCGCTCGCGCTCGCGCTCACGGGCGTCGTGGTCGTGCTCGCCGGCGGCGGAGCCGGCTACGCCGGGCCGGGGCCGTTCGTCGCGGCGTTCGCGCTCACGGCGGTGCTCGCGCTCGCAGCGGTCGCGACCGCGCCGCGGGTCGGGGTGCCGCCCACCGAGCGGGTCACGGTGCCGGGTGCCGCGCCCTCGGCCGCCGCCGCGCCCGACGCCGCGGGCTCGGCCGTCTCGCCGCCGCCGCCGCTCGCGACGGACGGCAGCGCGCCGACGAGCGCGTCCAGCACCTGACGGGGCGTCGGCACCCCCGCGGCGCGCGTGACGACCGTCCCGGTCGCGTCGAGCACGACGACGGTGGGGGTGCTGACGACCTGCAGCAGGTCCGCGAGCGCGGGCGCGTCGGCGACGTCGACCTCGACGTGCCGGACCCCGGGCACCGCGTCGGCGACGCGGGCCAGGACGCGCCGCGCGGCGCGGCACGGCGCGCAGAACGCCGTCGAGACCTGCACGAGCGTCGCGCGCTCGCCGAGCGGTGCGCCGAGGTCGCGCGGCGCGAGCACCAGCGGCTCGCTCACGCGGGGAGCGCCGCCAGGTCGACGTCGAGCTCGGCCACGAGCAGCGCGGGTCCGGCCAGCTCGGCGTGGCCGTCGGCGCGCAGCGTGACGCGCACCGTGCCGCCGGGCACGTCGACGAGCCAGACGTCAGGGGCCTGCGGCCCGCCCCACGCGCGCACCGCCGCCGCGGCCGCGACGGCGCCGGTGCCGCACGAGCGCGTCTCCCCCACACCCCGCTCGTGCACACGCATGCGCACGTGACCACGGGGCCGGCCGTCGGGTCCGACCTCCTCGCCGAGCGGGACCACGAGCTCGACGTTCGTCCCCTCGGGCGGCACGGGCACGACGCCCGGCGCGGTCGTCAGGTCGGCGCGGGCCAGGTCGGCGCCGTCGGCCAGCACGACGACCGTGTGCGGGTTCCCGACGTCGACCGACAGCCCCGGGCGGGTGACGGACAGCCCCGCGACGTCGACGTGCGCGTCGCCGCCGTCCGCGAGCGCACCCGGGCCGGCCGGCAGCGTGACGGGGCCCATGCCGACCTCGAACCACGGCCCGTCGCCGACCTCGGGCGCGACGGCCGCGACGGTGCGCAGCCCCGCGCGCGTGCCGACGTCGAGCGGGCCCGTCACGGGGTCCCAGAGGCCGAGCCGCTGCGCGTAGGCCGCGAACACGCGGACGCCGTTGCCGCACATCTGCGCGACCGACCCGTCGGCGTTGCGGTAGTCCATGAACCACCGCGCCGCACGGGCCGCGGCGGGTGCGTCCTCGACGTGCTCGGTGGCGACCAGGCGGATCACGCCGTCGGCGCCGACGCCCGCGCGGCGCTCGCAGAGCTGTCGTACGCGCGCGGGGACGAGGACGAGCGTGCCGTCGCGGTCGTCGAGGAGCACGAAGTCGTTCTGCGTGCCGTGGCCCTTGGTCGCGACGATCCGGGCGCGGTCCGGTGCGGGCGCGGACGTCGGGGTCGGGGCGAGGGCGTCGGTCACGACCCCAGGGTACGGCGCACGCGAGCGGCGGGGTCGGGCGCGGCGAGGCGGCCCTCGTCGGCCTGCGCGACGACGTCGAGAGCGCGCGCCACGAGGTCCGGGTCGCGCGCGTCCAGCCAGTGCACGCGCGGGTCGCGGCCGAACCAGCCCATCTGCTTGCGCGCCAGACGACGCGTCCCCGCAGCGGTCTCGGCGCGTGCCTGCGCACCGTCGAGCGCGCCGGCGATCTCCGCGAGCGCCTGCGCGTACCCGACGGCGCGCGAGGCCGTGCGCCCCAGGCCGTGCGCGCTCAGCGCGCGCACCTCCGCGAGCAGTCCGTCGTCCCACATGCGCGCCACCCGGCGCTCGATGCGCTCGTCGAGCGCGGCGCGGTCGCAGTCGAGCCCGATCTGCACGGCGGGGACCTCGTACTCGTGCCGCGGCAGGTTCGCCGAGTACGGACGTCCGGTGAGCTCGATGACCTCGAGCGCGCGCACGACGCGGCGCGCGTTGCGCGGGCCGATGCTCTCCGCGGCCACGGGGTCGAGCGCCGCGAGCTCGGCGTGCAGCGCGCGCGGCCCCTCGGCCTCGGCACGCGCCTCGAGCGCGGCGCGGACGTCCGGGTCGGTGCCGGGGAACTCCATGCGGTCGAGCAGGGCGCGCACGTACAGCCCCGACCCGCCCACGGCGACCGCGCGCACGCCGCGGCTCGCGAGGTCGGCCAGCACGCCGCGCGCCCGCGTCTGGTAGTCCGCCACGGAGGCCTCGTCGCGCGGGTCGAGCACGTCGAGCAGGTGGTGCGGGACCCCGCGTCGCTCGTCGGGCGCGAGCTTGGCCGTGCCGACGTCCATGCCGCGGTACAGCTGCAGGGCGTCGGTGTTGACGACCTCGCCGCCCAGCGCCTGCGCGAGATCGAGCGCCAGGTCGGACTTGCCGGTCGCCGTGGGGCCGACGACGGCCACGACGAGGCTCACGATGCGACCCGCCACAGCGCCGCCGCGTGCGCGGCGCCGCGCCACACGGTCGCGTGCCGCACGTCGGTGCGGTCGTCCGCCGGATCGCCCGACCCGGCGTCGAGCGCGCCCACCAGCACCTGCCACGGCGCCCAGCCCGTCACGGCGAGCGCCGTCGCCGTCGGCTCCGGGAGGGCCGCCAGCGCCGACCGGGCCGCGGCACCGCCCTGCTGCAGCGCCGCGAGCAGCGCCGCGTCGACGGCGGACGCACGCGCGTCGCCGGGCAGCGGTGCGTCGTCCCCGTGACGTGCCGAGCCGGACCCGACCACCACGAGCACGGTGCCCGTGCCCTCGCCCAGGGCCGCCCCCGTCGCCCGCAGCGGGGGGACCGGACCGGGTGCGACCTCGAGCGCGTGCAGGCGGTGCGCGGGCACGCCCGCGGCGAGCGCGAGACGCAGCCCGACGACGGTGCCCGACCCGACTGCCCCCCAGCCCGTCGACGGGCCGACGCCCGGCGGGTCCAGACGGACCGTCGGCACGGGCTCGCGCAGCAGGGCGTCGGGAACGCCGGCGGCTGCTGCGCCGAGGGCGACGTCGCCGACGACCGCACGGTCCGCACGGCCCGGCGCGACGACCACCACGCGCACGGCCCCGGCGACCGCGTCCGCGACGACCGCCGCCGCGGCCGCCCGCAGCGCCACGAGCACCGGCTCGTCGGGCCCGCGACCGGCGACGCCGGGCAGCAGCAGGACGGTGTCCGGGACGAGGGCGGCGGCGAGCACGGACCGACGGTAACGCGCCGCACGCCGACGCCCCGCCTCGTGCGGCCCCACCCCGCGGACGGTCGGTGGGGCCAGGTAGGGTCGCGGCATGGGATGGTTCCGTCTGCGCGCTGCGCGCTGGAGGGCTCGCACGCGTCCCGCACCCGCGTCCGTCGCGGACCCGGTCACGGACCGCGAGCTGCACGACCGCGTCGCCGAGCTGCTGGTGCGCGAGCTGGGTGACGCGCAGCCCTCGACCACCTCGCCCGCCCCCGTGTCGCCCGCGCGCATCGCGTCGTGGATGGCCGAGAACCAGTTCTCCTACTTCGTCGACAACGACGGCGACCTGGGTGGGCTGTGGCGCGGCAGGCTCTTCTACTTCTTCCTGTTCGGCGAGCGCTCGGAGATCCTGCAGGTGCGGGGTCAGTGGCACCGCGAGCTGACCATCGAGCGGCTCGAGGAGGTGCTCGACCTGTGCAACGAGTGGAACGCGGAGCGCATCTGGCCCAAGGCGTACGCGCGCGTGCGTGACAACGGCCGCGTGCACGTCGTCTCGGAGGTCGCGACGGACCTCGAGCACGGCGTGACCGACGCCCAGCTCAGCCAGCTGCTGTTCTGCGGCCTGTCCACCGGCAGCATGCTGTTCGACGCGTTCGACGAGCGGTACCCCGACCCCGCGGTGACGGCCCCGTGAGCGCGCCCGGCTGGCTGCTGCGCGTCCTGGGCGGGCTGCCCAAGCCGACCAAGCCGCGCCCGCAGGACGACGAGCCGCCCCAGCCCCTGACGCGCGACCGCGTCGCGGACTACCTGCTGGGCCGCGGGTACCGGTTCGTGATCGACGAGGACGGCGACCTCACCGGCACGTGGGACGGCAGCCGGTTCTGGTTCCTGCTGCTGGGCGAGCAGTCGGAGATCCTGCAGGTGCGCGGGCGCTGGCACCGCAGCCTGCCGCTCGAGCAGCGCCGTGCGATCGCGCTGGCGATCAACGACTGGAACCGCGAGCGCATCTGGCCCAAGGCGTACGTGCGCGAGGAGGAGGGCGAGCTCGCGGTGTACGCCGAGGTGTCCGCCGACCTCGAGCAGGGCGTGACGGACCTGCAGCTCGCACAGCTGCTGGCGTGCGGGCTCGGCACGGGCGTCCAGCTGTTCGCGGCGCTCGACCCGGTCGTGCCCGCGGAGGGCACGCCGCCACCCGACGTCCCCGACAACTGACACCTGCGACCCGCGGCGCCCCGCGCGTCCCGCGGCGCCGGTTCTCACAGGCCCCCGAGCACCTGCCCCAGGACGATCTTGGTGATCATCGCCGCCGGGTACACCAGGGCGTACCCGAGCGCGACGCGCGCGTCGTAGCCGGTGCGCGCGTTGGCGAACGCGAGCACCGCCGGCTGGGTCTGCGTGCCCCCGACGACGCCGGACAGCCGCGTGCCGCCGACCCGGAACACCCGCCGCATGACGAGGTGGAGCCCGACCCCGACCGTCGCGGTGACCAGCACGCCCAGCACCAGGATGCGCAACCACTCGCCCGACGTGAACGCCGCGCCGATCTGCGCACCGGCGCGCGACCCGGCCTGCGCGAGGAACACCAGCAGCCCGAGCTCGGCGATCGCCTGGGCGGCCGTGTACGGCATGGCCGTCACGAGCGGGCCCACCCGCCCGATCCGACCGAGGACGAGGCCGACCAGCAGCGTGCCGGCGGCGGACCCGATCGAGAAGACGCGTCCGGGCACCGGGAACGCGACCGCTCCGAGCAGGATCCCGAGCGCCATGCCGACGCCCAGCACCACCGGGGTGATGTCGGACAGCCCGCGCGAGGAGTCGCCGAACCAGCGCGACACCTCGGTCATGCGCTCGCGTGGCGCGATCACGCGCACGCGGTCCCCGAGCTGCAGCTGGAAGTCGTCGGTCGCGACCACGTCGACGTCGCCGCGGCGCACGCGCGAGATCGTCGCGCCGAACCGGTGCAGCAGGTCCAGCTCGGCGATGGTGTGACCGGCGGCCCGCTCGGCCGACACCGTGACGCGGCGCATGTCGAGGTACATGCGGTCGGCCTCGAGCCGGTGCGAGGACGCGTGGCCGAGCTCACGCGTGACGGCGTCGACGTCCTCGACCGGCCCGACGACGGTGACCAGGTCGTCGAGGACGAGCAGGTCGGCGTCGTCGGCGGTGCGGATCGGCGAGGTCTCCCCGCGCCGCACGCGCGAGAACTTGATGCGGTCGCGGTGCCGCTCCTCGAGGTCGCGCACGCTCGACCCGGACGTGGCCTCGACGCGCACGGTGCGGCTGACGAGGGTCGGCGGGGCGTCGGTGTCGTGCTCGCGGTGGCGCAGCGCGACCGACACCGCGACGAGCATGCCGATCACGCCGAAGAGGTAGGTGACCGCGTAGCCGATCGTGGGCGTCGTCGCGTCGCCGGCCGCGTCGCGCGCGGCCGCGAGCGCGGGCGTGTTCGTGACCGCCCCGGCCCACGCACCGGCCACGGTCGGGGCGTCCAGGCCCAGCACGCGCCCCGCTCCCACCGCGACCACCGCGCTGACGACCAGGACGCCGGCCGTCGCGAGGATCGGCGCCAGCGAGCGGCGCAGCGAGGAGAAGAACGTCGCGCCCGACACCAGGCCGACGCAGAACGTGAACAGCGTCAGGCCGAGCGTCCCGAGCGCCTCGGTGATCTCGAGGTCGACGTCGTACGACGACGCCCACGCCGAGAGCGCGATCGCCAGGAACAGCACGGCGGCCGCCCCGAGCCCGACGCCGCGGACCTTGACGTGGCCCACCGCGGAGCCCACGCCGATGACGACGAAGAGCAGCAGCACGGGCTGCTGGGCGAGGAACAGGAAGACGTCTCGCATGACGGGCTCCACTGACGCTGCGACGTGGCGACACTGCCGCGTTCATTGAAGCCCTGACCCGTGCCGTGGTCCTGGTCCCTAGGGCCCGGGTCACCGCACCCCGGTGGCGGACCCGCCCGCGTCGACGGGCACGGATCGAGCCGGAGGTCTCAGCGCGTGGGGCGGCCGAGCGTCGGCAGCCCCAGCACGACGGGCCCCGCCGGCGCGGGTGCGCCGGTCCCGCAGGCCGAGCCGCCGTGGTCGTGCTCGTCACCGCCCTCGGCGCGCGCCTGCCACGCGTCGCCGGCGCGCGTGCGACGCACCCGGAACGTGCCCCCGGGCGCGAGCGCCGAGTCCGCGACCAGGTGGTGCGGCGCGCTGCGGGTGACCTGCACCGTGACGAGGTCGCCGGGGCGCGGCGCGTCCTGCGGCGCGAGGTCAGCGGGCAGCGCGAGGTGCACGAGCCGGTTGTCCTCCGCCCGGCCCGAGATGCGCGCGGTCGCGCCGTCCTTGCGCCCCTCGCCCTCGGCGACGAGCACGTCCAGCGTGCGCCCCACCTGGGCGGCGTTCTCCTCGGCCGAGATCCGCTCCTGCAGCGCGACGAGCCGCTCGTAACGCTCCTGCACGACGGCCTTCGGCAGCTGGTCGGGCAGGTCGGCGGCGGGGGTGCCCGGGCGGGGCGAGTACTGGAACGTGAACGCCGACGAGAACCGCGACGCCTCGACGACGCGCAGGGTCTCGGCGAAGTCCTCCTCGGTCTCCCCGGGGAAGCCGACGATGACGTCGGTCGTGATGGCGGCGTGCGGGATCGCCGCGCGCACGCGCTCGAGGATCCCGAGGAACCGGTCCGAGCGGTACGACCGGCGCATCGCGCGCAGCACACGGTCGGAGCCCGACTGCAGCGGCATGTGCAGCTGCGGCATGACGGTCGGCGTCTGCGCCATGGCCTCGATCACGTCGTCCGTGAACGCGGCCGGGTGGGGGGACGTGAAGCGCACGCGCTCGAGCCCGGGCACGGTGCCGACGGCCCGCAGCAGCTTGCCGAACGCGTGCCGGTCGCCGAAACCGACGCCGTAGGAGTTGACGTTCTGCCCGAGCAGCGTGACCTCGATCGCGCCGGCCGCGACGAGCGCCTCGACCTCGGCGAGGATCTCCCCCGGTCGCCGGTCGCGCTCCTTGCCGCGCAGGTGGGGCACGATGCAGAACGTGCACGTGTTGTTGCAGCCGACGCTGATCGAGACCCAGCCGGCGTAGACCGACTCGCGGCGCGTCGGGAGCGTGGACGGGAAGACCTGCAGCGACTCGGCGATCTCGACCTGCGCGGCCTCGTTGTGGCGCGCGCGCTCGAGCAGCGCCGGCAGCACGTCGAGGTTGTGGGTGCCGAACACGACGTCGACCCACGGCGCGCGCTCGACGATGCCGGCACGGTCCTTCTGGGCGAGGCAGCCGCCCACGGCGATCTGCATGCCGCCGGGCCGCGTGCGCTTGGTGCCCGCGAGCCGCCCGAGGTTGCCGTAGAGCTTGTCGGCCGCGTTCTCGCGCACCGCGCACGTGTTGATGACCATGACGTCGACGTCCTCAGCCGCGGCCTGCGCGGGCGGCGCCGGCACGTAGCCCGCCTGCTCGAGCATGCCCGCCATGTGCTCGGAGTCGTGCACGTTCATCTGGCAGCCGAGCGTCTTGACGAGGTACGTGCGAGGGCGCGCGTCGACGCCCGCGGGTGCGCTGGGCGAGTCCTGCGGGGCGGCGGCGGTGGTCAGGGTCGTGGACATCGCCCACCAGGGTACGACCCGCGTGGTGGCACCTCCGAGGCGCCCGGACGAGCACGCCCACGCCACGGAAGGGACCTTTCGTGTGAACCCGCTGTTACGCGACCGTGACGCGCACACGTGGCATACGCAACATCTCACCCGTAGGTTCGGTCCATGGCCGACAGCATCACGGCGGAGCCCGGACCTGCCGACGTGGACACGCGTCCGACCGGTGAGCCGCTCCTCGTCCTCGACCACGTCGACAAGCACTTCGGTGCGCTCCACGTGCTCAAGGACGTCAACCTGACCGTCCACCGCGGCGAGGTCGTCGTCGTCATCGGGCCGTCGGGGTCCGGCAAGTCGACGCTGTGCCGCACGATCAACCGCCTCGAGACGATCGACTCGGGCACGATCACGATCGACGGCAGACCCCTGCCCGCGGAGGGGCGCGAGCTCGCGCGGCTGCGCGCCGACGTGGGCATGGTGTTCCAGTCGTTCAACCTCTTCGCGCACAAGACCGTGCTCGAGAACGTCACGCTCGGCCAGGTCAAGGCCAAGGGCGTCAAGCCCGCGACGGCGAAGGCCACGGCCATGGAGCTGCTCGAGCGCGTCGGCGTCGCGAACCAGGCGCAGAAGCGGCCCGCGCAGCTCTCGGGCGGTCAGCAGCAGCGGGTCGCGATCGCCCGGGCGCTGGCGATGAAGCCCAAGGCCATGCTCTTCGACGAGCCGACCTCGGCGCTCGACCCCGAGATGATCAACGAGGTCCTCGACGTGATGGTCAGCCTCGCGCGGGACGGCATGACGATGGTCGTCGTCACGCACGAGATGGGGTTCGCGCGCCGCGCGGCGCACCGCGTGGTGTTCATGGACGCCGGGCAGATCGTCGAGGAGGCCGAGCCCGAGACGTTCTTCACCGCGCCGCGCAGCGACCGGGCGAAGGACTTCCTGTCCAAGATCCTCACGCACTGACCCGACCGACCCGCACCGACCCGACCACCGACCTCCCGACCCTGACCGACGTAGGACGAACGAAGGGGAAGCACACATGCGTGCACGACGACTGGCCCTCGCACTGACCGCGGTGGCCGCGCTCACGCTCGGCGCCTGTTCCGGCGGCGACGACGCACCCGCCGAGACCGGCGGCGCGGGCGGCGGCGAGACCTCCGGCGGCGGCGCCGACGGCACGATCCGCATCGGCATCAAGTTCGACCAGCCGGGCCTCGGCTTCCAGGACGGCAGCGACTACACCGGCTTCGACGTCGACGTCGCGAAGTACGTCGCCGGCGAGCTCGGCTACGGGCCCGACCAGATCGAGTGGGTGCAGGCGCCGTCGGCGCAGCGCGAGACGATGCTGCAGAACGGCCAGGTCGACATGATCTTCGCGACGTACTCGATCACCGACAAGCGCAAGGAGGTCGTGGCGTTCGCGGGGCCGTACTTCGTCGCCGGGCAGGACCTGCTGGTGGCGGAGGACGACGACTCGATCTCCGGTCCCGAGGACCTCGAGGGCAAGAACCTGTGCTCGGTGACCGGCTCGACGTCGGCGCAGCGCATCAAGGACGAGTACGCGGCAGGCACCAACCTGCTCGAGCAGCCGGGCTACGGCGAGTGCGTGACGGCGCTCGTCGCCGGCACGGTGGACGCCGTGACGACCGACGACATCATCCTCGCGGGCCTCGCGGCGCTGCCGGCCAACGAGGGCAAGGTCAAGGTCGTCGGCAACCCGTTCTCCGAGGAGAACTACGGCGTCGGCCTGCCGAAGGACAACGACGTCTGCCAGGACGTCAACACGGCGATCGAGAAGATGATCTCCGACGGCGCGTGGCAGAAGGCGCTCGACGACAACGTCGGCGCCTCGGGGTACACGCCGAACGAGTCCCTCAACCCGCCGAAGGTCGACACCTGCGCGTGACGCAGCACTGACCGTCGGCCCGGGGCCGGACCCGCACCACGCGGGCCGGCCCCGGGTCCTCCCACCCCACCGCACACCCGGGAGGCCGCGTGGACGAGGGCTACCTCGACCAGTTCGTGTCCCTGTTCGACCAGTACGACGTGCTCGGCGCGTTCTGGGTGAACATCCAGCTCACGGCGTACGCCGCCGTGCTGGCGCTCGTCATCGGCACGGTGCTCGCCGTCATGCGGATCTCCCCCGTGCCGAGCCTGCGGTGGGCCGGCACGACGTACGTCACGCTGCTGCGGAACACACCGCTGACGATCATCATCGTGTTCTGCGTGCTGGGCCTGTGGGGTCAGCTCGGCATCACGCTGTCGAGCGACTTCCAGACGAACTTCTTCCGGCTCGCCGTGCTGGGGCTCGCGGTCTACCACGCGGCGTTCGTGTGCGAGGCGCTGCGCTCGGGAGTCAACACCGTGCCGGTGGGCCAGGCCGAGGCGGCACGCGCCATCGGCCTCGGCTTCTGGCCGGCCGCGCGGCTCGTGATCCTGCCGCAGGCGTTCCGGGGCGCCGTCGCCCCGCTCGGCAACGTCCTCATCGCCCTCATCAAGAACTCGACCGTGGCCGCGGCCGGCTCGGTCGCGGAGACCTCCGGCCTGATGAAGACCATGATCGAGTTCCGCCCGGACGTCATCCTCGCGGTGTTCCTCACGTTCGCGATCGGCTACGTGATCATCGTCGTCCCCGTCGGGCTGGCGACGACGTCCCTCTCGCGACGGCTGGCGGTGGCCCGATGAGCAACCTCGTCCTCTTCGACGTCCCGGGTCCGCGCACGCGCCGCCGGATGGTGGTCGTCAACGTCGTGGCGGCGCTCGTCGTCGCGGGCATCGCCGCGTGGGCGCTCGTCCTGCTGGACCGCAAGGGCCAGCTCGAGCCCGCGATGTGGGAGCCGTTCGCGCAGCCGCGCACGTGGACGGCCTACCTGCTCCCGGGTCTGCTGCAGACCCTGCGCGCGGCGGGTCTCGCGATCGTCGGGTCCGCCGTGTTCGGGCTGGTGTTCGGGATGGGTCGGCTGTCCGGCTCACGTGTGGTGCGCTGGGTCAGCGGCACGGTCGTGGAGTTCTTCCGCGCCGTCCCCGTCCTGCTCATGATGGTCTTCTTCTACAGCGGCATCGCCCAGCTGCGGGTCGTCGACCCCCCGGACGTCCCGCTGCTCGCCGTGGTCCTGGCGCTCACGCTCTACAACGGATCGGTGTTCGCCGAGCTCGTGCGCTCGGGCGTGCACAACCTGCCGAAGGGTCAGCGCGAGGCGGCGCTCGTCGTGGGGCTGCGCCCGTCGCAGTCGCTGCGGCTCGTGGAGGTGCCGCAGGCGCTCATCGCGATGCTCCCGGCCATCGCGAGCCAGCTCGTCGTGATCCTCAAGGACACCGCGCTCGGCGCGATCATCACCTACCCCGAGCTCCTGGACGCCGCCCGTCGCTTCGGATCGGGCAACGGGAACATGCTGCAGGCGCTGCTGATCGCGGCGCTCGTCTTCATCGTCATCAACTACGCGCTGACGACGCTCGCCGAGCGCCTCGCGTCACGCGTCGGACGGCTGACGGCGGGTGACGCGACGGCGGAGGCGCCGGCGATGGCAGCCACGACGACCCGATAGCGCGCGACGCCCGGTCGGCGCTGCGGTGCCGCCACCCGATGAGGCCGTCGGCGGGCGCCGGCCAACTCACCCCGCGGTGGCGCTGGCCCGCAGCTCCCGGACGACGGTCACCCGGATCTCGCCGGGGTAGGTGAGGTCGGCCTCGATGTGCTGGGCGATCGCGCGCGCCAGGTGCGGCAGCGCACGGTCGTCGACCTCCTCGGGCTCGACCACGACGCGCACCTCGCGCCCCGCGGACATCGCGAGCGCGCGTCGCACGCCCTGGTGCTCCGCGACGAGCGTCTCCAGCTCCACCATGCGCTCGACGTACTGGTCGAGCTCCTGCCGCCGCGCCCCGGTGCGGGCGGCGGAGATCGCGTCGGCAGCCTGCACGAGCACGGCCTCGACGGTGGACGGCGGCACCTCGTCGTGGTGCGCGGCGATCGCGTTCACCACGGCGTCGCTCTCGCCGTGGCGGCGCGCGAGGTCCGCACCGACCGCGGCGTGCGTGCCGGGCACCTGCGCCGTGAGCGCCTTGCCGAGGTCGTGCAGGAACGCGCCGCGCCGTGCGACGTCGACGTCCGCACCGATCTCGGCGGCGATCGAGGCAGCGACCTGCGCGCACTCGACCAGGTGCTCGAGCACGTTCTGACCGTAGGACGACCGCAGCCGCAGGCGGCCCACGGTCCGCACGACCTCGGCGTGCAGACCCGCGACGCCGGCACGCTCGGCGGCGTCGTGACCGGCGGCGTCGTGCCGCTCGTCGGCACCGGCGAGCGCGTCGGCGTACGCGGCCTCGATGCGCTGCGGGTGGATGCGCCCGTCGGCCATGAGCGTGTCCAGCGTGACCTGGGCGATCTCGCGACGTTCGGCGTCGAAGCACGACAGCACCACGGTGTCGGGCGTCTCGTCGACGAGCACGTTGACACCGGTCAGCGCCTCGAAGTGCCGGATGTTGCGACCCTCCTTGCCGATGATGCGGCCCTTCATCTCGTCCGAGGGCAGCGGCAGCACGGTGAGCGCGCTCTGCGCGCTGCTCGGCACGGCGAGACGCTGGACGGCTGTCGACACGATCCGGCGTGCCCGCGCGTCCGCGGTGCGGCGCGCCTGCGCCTCGGCGCGGCGCACCTGTGCCGCCGCGTCGTTCGCCGCCTGGTCGGCGATGCGACGTGTCAGCTCGGCGAGGGCCTCGTCCTGGGTGAGCCCGCTGACGGACTCGAGCTCGGCACGGGCCTGCGAGCGGGCGTCGGCGAGCCGCTCGTTGGCCGCACGGTCGGCGTCCGCGAGCGTGCGGGCCGCGACGTGCTCGGCGCGGTCCAGGGCGCGGGCGGCGGAGCGCTCGGACTCCGCCACCGCCTCCGCGTCGGCGCGCGTGCGGCGTTCGAGCTCGGCGACCTCGGCGCGCTGCGTCGCGATCTCGTGCTCACGCTCGACGACGCGCCGCACGCGACGCTCGGCGTCGGCGAGCATCTCCCGGGCGTCCTGCCGGATCCGCTCGACGTCCTCCGACGCCCGGCGGCGCTGCTGGTCGGCCTCGCGGCGTGCGACGAGCACGAGCAGCAGCGCGACGAGGCACGCCCCGAGCAGCCCGACGATGGTCGCGATCGCGCTCTGCTCCACGTCACCTCCCGACGAAGGGTGCCGCGGCGGCGCCCGTGCGTTCATTGTGCAGGTCGGACGCGTCGGCCGTGACCAGCGACGTCCGTCGGGACGTCGACCTGACCCACGGACCACCGCTCGCCGGCAGGCTAGGGCGCCTCGTCGGCGCCGTCGCCGTCGCCCTCGGCGGCGAGCTCTTCGCGCACGAGGCGCGCGACGAGCCCGCCGGGGTACCCCTTGCGCCCCAGCACGCCGTACACGCGACGCACCCGCACGTCCCGGTCCAGGCCCGCGGTCGACCGCAGACGGCGACGCACGATCTCGCGCGCCGCGTGCTCCTCGTCGTCGTCGTCGACGCCCGCCAGCGCGGTGGCGGCGGTCTCGTCGTCGATGCCCTTGCGGCGCAGCTCGACGGCCAGCGCCCGGCGCGACAGCCCGCGTTCGGCGTGCCGCGACCGCACGAGGATCCGCGCGTACTCCTGGTCGTCGACGAGTCCGACCTCGGTGAAGCGGTCGAGAACACGGGACGCGACGTCCTCGGGGACGTCCCGACGCGCCAGCGCCTCGGCCAGCTGGGCGCGCGACTGGGGCGCCCCGGTGAGCCGTCGCAGCACGATCGCGCGGGCGACGGACTCGGGGTCCGGCTCCGCGTCCTGCGCGGCCGCACCGGCGTCCGGCGGCTCGGCGGCCGGCCGGCCGCGGCGACGCGCCGCGGGCCGGCCGGTGAGGTCCCCCACGCCGATCAGAAGTCGACGGGGACCGGCGCGTCGGCCGGGGCGTCGACCTTGGCGCCGATGCCGAGCTTCTCCTTGATCTTCTTGTCGAGCTCGTTGGCCAGGTCAGGGTTGTCGCGCAGGAACTTGCGCGCGTTCTCCTTGCCCTGACCCAGCTGGTCGCCCTCGTAGGTGAACCAGGCCCCGGACTTGCGGATGAACCCGTGCTCGACACCCAGGTCGATGAGCGACCCCTCGCGCGAGATGCCGACGCCGTAGAGGATGTCGAACTCCGCCTGCTTGAACGGCGGGGCCATCTTGTTCTTCACGACCTTGACGCGCGTGCGGTTGCCGACCGCGTCGGTGCCCTCCTTGAGGGTCTCGATGCGTCGGATGTCCATGCGCACCGAGGCGTAGAACTTCAGCGCCTTGCCGCCGGTCGTCGTCTCCGGGCTGCCGAAGAACACGCCGATCTTCTCGCGCAGCTGGTTGATGAAGATCGCCGTGGTGCCCGACGAGTTGAGCGCACCGGTGATCTTGCGCAGCGCCTGCGACATCAGGCGCGCCTGGAGGCCGACGTGCGAGTCGCCCATCTCGCCCTCGATCTCTGCCTTCGGCACGAGGGCCGCGACCGAGTCGATGACGATGATGTCGATCGCGCCGGACCGGATCAGCGTGTCCATGATCTCGAGCGCCTGCTCGCCGGTGTCCGGCTGGGACACGAGCAGCGCGTCGGTGTCGACGCCCAGCTTCTTCGCGTACTCGGGATCGAGCGCGTGCTCGGCGTCGATGAACGCCGCGATGCCGCCGGCCTTCTGCGCGTTCGCCACGGCGTGGAGCGCGACGGTCGTCTTGCCGGAGGACTCGGGGCCGTACACCTCGATGATGCGGCCGCGCGGGAGCCCGCCGATGCCGAGCGCGACGTCGAGCGCGATCGAGCCGGTGGGGATCACCTCGACGGGAGCGCGGCTCTCGTCGCCGAGGCGCATGACCGACCCCTTGCCGAACTGGCGGTCGATCTGGCTGAGGGCGGCCTCGAGGGCCTTCGCGCGATCCGGAGCGGCCATGATGTACCTCGTCGTGTCGTGCAGCGTCGCGCTGCTCCTGCGGGAACTGGTCTTGTCGTGCGTGACGCTATGCCCGACCACCGACATCCCGGCCGGGCCGCCCCTCGCCCGTGGTCCGGCGGTGCGCCGGCGGGTCTGTGGTCGGTTCGACCGTGTCACCGCCGCACACGCTACCCGAACACGTGTTCGACGCACGCACCGGCGCGCGTGTCGCGTGTCGCGACGTCAGGACCCGAGCGTCGTGCCGCTCTCAGGCGTCGTCCGCCGTCGGACCGACCTCGCCCGGACCCCCGCGGCGCACGGCCGTCACCTCGGTCGCCGCCCCCGGCACGAGGACGCGCACGTCCACGTCCGGCGCGACGCGCCGGGCCGCGGCCTCGAAGGCGTGCCCGGCGCGGTCCATCCAGCCCGGCGGCAGGCGCCGCGCGGCGGGCGCGTGCAGCGTCCCCCAGTGCACGGGCACCGCGACGCGCGCGCCCACGGCGGCGCACACGCGCGCCGCCTCGAGCGGGTCCAGGTGCCCGCCCGACAGACGCGGGCCCCAGCCGCCCACCGGGACGAGCGCGAGGTCGACCGGCGCCCCCGCGAGCTCGGGCACGCGCGCCAGGCCCGGGAACGGCCCGGTGTCGCCGGCGAACCACACCGTGACTCCGCCGCCCCGGACGACGAAGCCCGTCGCGGCGTTGGGCCGGTGCGGCATCGGCCGGTGGCCGTGCTCGGCCGGCACGGTCCGGACGCGGACGTCCGCGCCGTCGGGCGGCGCCCACCACGCGTCGTCGGCCAGGCCGACGCCGGACAACCCGTGGTCGACGAACCAGCGCGCGCTCGACGGCGCGGCGAGCACCGGGACGGGGCCGAGCAGGCGCAGCGAGCCGAGCTCGGCGTGGTCGTGGTGCAGGTGCGAGACGAGCGCCGCGGCGGCCCCCCGCCAGTCGGCGGCGTGCGGTGCGCGCCCGCCACGACGTCGCAGCACGCCCGCGTGCCGCCGCAGCAGCGGGTCCGTCACGAGCCGCACGCCGGCGAGGTCCAGCACGACGGTCGCGTGCCCCAGCCACCGGACCCGCACGCTCACGTCGCCTCCCCCGCACCGCGCGCAGCCCCGCCCGCGACGTCGTCGCCGACCCCGGACCCGACGTCGTCCCCGACCGCGGGCGCGCCGCCGACGGCGTGACCGGCGCCCCGACCGACGTCGTGCCGCGTCCCGGGGCCGACCGGCCGCACGCCGCGCGCCACGAGCCACGCGACGAGCTGCGCGTGCACCGCGTCCGGGCCGACCAGCACCCGGCCGCCGGCGGCGTCCTCGCACAGGGCGTCGTCGACCGCGAGGTCGCTCGGGTGCAGCAGGAACGCGAGGTTCTGCGGGCCACCGAGCCCGCCGTGCGAACCGACCTGCCCCTCGAACGCGTGCACGTGCCCGCGCGCGTCGACCGCCGAGACGACCAGCAGGTCGCCCGTGTGCGGGAGCCGCGCGGCCCGGACGAGGTCGGCGCGCGCCCGGCCCGGGTAGGCCGCGAGCGGGTCGTCGCCCTCGACGACGTCCCCCTCGGCCTCCAGCAGGCGCAGCCCCGACCGCCCCACGGCGACGAGGCCGCGGGTCCGCGAGTCGACGACGACGACCCCCACCGCGGGACGGGCCGCGAGGCCCGCCACCAGACCGGGCCAGCGCTCCTGCACCTCCTCGAGCACGAGCCGCGCGGGCGCGTCGGGGAACCACACGAGTCCGAGGTTGCCCGAGCCGACGACCACGACGTCGGGCACGGCGTCGTCGGACCCCGTGCCGTCGGCTCGTGGCGCCCGGCCGTGCTCGCGCACGCGCGGGACGCCGCCGTCGCGGCGCGCCCGTCCCCGGCGGCGCTCCGGACCGGCGTCGGGGCCGAGCACGACCGGGTCGCCCGGCCGCCCGAGCACGCTCGTGAGCAGCGCGTTGAGCGGTCCCCAGTCCTCGCCGTCCGTGCTCTCGAGGCCGTCGACGTCGGGCTCGGCCATGAGGGCGCGCACGGTCGCCAGGAGCGACCGACCCTCGACCTGCTCGAACGTCGAGCCCAGGCTCTGGCCGTGGTCGGACAGCACGACGAGGTCGTACTCGCGCGGCGCCACGCGCACGACCTGCTCGAGGATCCGCAGCACCTGGTCCAGCCCCTCGAGCGAGCGCAGCGACTCGGGGCGCGTCGGGCCGGCGTGGTGCGCGACCTCGTCGTGGTCCACGAGGTCGACGAACACCGTCGGGTCGCCGCGCACCAGCGCGTCCGCCACGAGCGACGTCGCCAGGTCGCGCAGCAGGACGTTCGTCACGGCGCGCAGCAGCACGTACCAGCCGCCGCGCGGCACGCGCGGACGCACGTCGTGCACCGTCTGGCGGCGCGCCTGGTACAGCTCCTTGACGACCTCGCCGACCGTCACCGTCACGGCCCGTGCCAGCACGAACGGCCGCGCGAAGAACCGCACGTAGCCGGGCCCCGGCCCGAGGCCGTGCCGGCGCCCGCGGCTCATCACGAGGTACGACGACGCCGCGTCGCCCGAGAACATCGTCGCGACCGCGGTGCCGCCGCCCGTCAGCAGCCCGGACCCGTCGCTCAGCCGCTCCTCGACGAGCGCCGCGTCGTCGGGGTGGTTCGTCACCACCAGCCGGCGCAGGTCGCGGTCCCACCACCGGAAGGCGGGGATCTGGTCGGCCGCGCCGTGCAGGATCCCGGCCTGCGCGGCGGGCGTGGTGCACGGCACGGTCGCCCACCAGGGCGCGAGCCGGTGCGTGCCGTCCTCGACCCACCGCTGCATCGTGGGGACGAGCCCGGCGTCGAACGCCTGGTCGAGCACGGGCGCGCTGACGCCGTCGAGCTGCACGACGAGCATGCCGCGCGGCCGCTCCCCCGGCTCGCCGGCGGGCACGCGGGCGCCACGCTGCGCCCGGCGCACGACGTCGGCGACCACGTACTCGTTGTCGCTCGCCCCCCACAGCCACCGCCCGACGGCCATGACCACGGACGTCAGGACCAGCACCCACAGCACGGCCCAGCCCGAGGTCACCTCGACCCCGGACGCCACGGACAGGGCGCCCCACAGCACCAGGACCTGCGCCGCGAGGCCCGCCACCAGCGCACCGCCCGCGCCCGCGACCGTCGCGAGCACCCGCAGCGGCGCCCGCAGCACCAGGTCGCCCACCGCGACCGCGAGCGCGGCGAGCAGGACTCCCCAGGGCGTCGTCGCGCTGACGCCGTCGACCACGACGATCGCGACGCCCAGCCCGAGGGCCGTGACCGCGAGAGAGACGAGCGCGTCGCCCACGTCGACCGCTCGCGGCACCAGGCGACGGCGGTCGTCGGGCGCGGGTGGGCGGGAGTCGCGGGCCACGGGGGTCAGCGGTCCGAGCGGCGCGGCGGCGCCTGGCGGTGCGGGTCGCTGCCCCAGCGGCGCGCGTCGGGGATGCCGAGCTCGTCGCACAGCGCGTGCCAGACGCTGCGCGGGTCCTCGCCGTCCGCGAGCGCGACGGCACCGGTGCGCCCCCCGAGCTCGCCGAGCACCAGCTCGTCGAGCAGCAGCCGGCCCTGGACCGGTCCCAGCACGTCGTCCACCAGGTCGGTCAGCTCGCGATACCTCACACCCCCAGCCTGCCACCGCCGCGCCGGGCCGCGCGTGTCGGTGCCAACCGACACAATGGCCCGGTGGTGCTCGACCGCTTCTCGGAGCCGACCCGTGCGTGGTTCACGGGCGCGTTCGCCGCGCCCACGGCCGCCCAGTCCGGGGCGTGGGAGGCGGTGTCGGGCGGTGACCACGCGCTGGTCGTCGCCCCGACCGGCTCGGGCAAGACGCTCGCGGCGTTCCTGTGGGCGCTCGACGGCCTGCTGACGGACGAGCCGCCGACCGACCCCGCCGAGCGGTGCCGCGTGGTGTACGTGTCGCCGCTCAAGGCGCTCGCGACCGACGTCGAGCGCAACCTGCGCTCGCCGCTCGTGGGCATCCGCCAGGCCGCGACGCGCCTGGGGCGCGCGCTGCCCGACGTGAGCGTCGGCATCCGCACCGGCGACACGCCGCCGAACGAGCGGCGGGCGTTCGCGACCGCACCGCCCGACGTGCTCATCACGACGCCCGAGTCGCTGTACCTCGTGCTCACCTCCGGCGCCCGCGCGGGGCTGGCGGGCGTCCGCACCGTGATCGTCGACGAGATCCACGCGGTCGCGGGGACCAAGCGGGGCGCCCACCTGGCCGTGAGCCTCGAACGGCTCGACGCGCTGCTCGAGCGCGACGGCGGCCCCGGCCCGGTGCAGCGCGTGGGCCTGTCCGCGACCGTGCGCCCGGTCGACGCCGTCGCGGCGTTCCTCGGCGGGTCACGGCCGCGCGACGAGGGCGGCCGCGAGGTCGTCGTCGTGCAGCCGCCGTCGCAGAAGGTCATCGAGGTCGAGGTCGTCGTGCCCGTGCCGGACCTGGGCGACCTGGCGTCGGCCGCGCGCCCCGGCGCCGCCGGGACCGTGCCCGGCTCGACGAACCGCTACGGCGGACCGGGCATCGACCCCGACCTCGCGGGCTTCGGGGCCCCCGCGCCGGGCTCCGCCGCCCCGGCCGTGGTCGACGAGGCCCCGCCGCGCACGTCGATCTGGCCGCACGTCGAGGAGCGCGTCGTGGACCTCGTCGCGGCCCACCGCTCGACGCTGGTCTTCACCAACTCGCGGCGCGGCGCCGAGCGCCTGACGGCACGCATCAACGAGGTGTGGGCCGAGCGGCAGGGTGAGGACGTCCCGGACCCGGGCGCCGTCCGGGTCGCCGAGGCGCCCGGCCAGTCGGGCGCCTCGGCGGGGGTCGACACGCGCGACGCCGCGACGATCGTCGCGCGCGCGCACCACGGCTCGATGAGCCGGGCCGAGCGCACCCGGACGGAGTCCGAGCTCAAGGCCGGGCGGCTGCCCGCGGTCGTGGCGACCAGCTCGCTCGAGCTCGGCATCGACATGGGCGCGCTCGACCTGGTCGTGCAGGTCGGCTCGCCCCCGTCGGTCGCGAGCGGCCTGCAGCGCGTGGGCCGGGCCGGGCACCAGGTCGGCGCGGTCTCGCGCGGCGTGGTGTTCCCGACCTACCGCGGCGAGCTGGTGCCCGCCGCCGTCACGGCGCAGCGCATGCGCACGGGCGACCTCGAGGCGCTCGCGGTGCCCGCCAACCCGCTGGACGTGCTCGCGCAGCAGGTGGTCGCGATGGTCGCGGTGGACGACTGGCCGGTCGAGGAGCTCGCGCGCGTCGTGCGCCGGGCCGCGCCGTTCGCGACCCTGGGCGAGGCCACGCTGCGCGCGGTCCTCGACATGCTCGCGGGGCGCTACCCGTCGGAGGACTTCGCCGAGCTGCGGCCGCGCGTCGTGTGGGACCGCGTCGCCGACGTCCTGTCGGGGCGGCCGGGCGCGCTGCGCCTCGCGGTGACCAGCGGCGGCACGATCCCCGACCGGGGCCTGTTCGGGGTGTTCCTGGCCGGCGGGGGCGAGACGAGCGACGTGCCCGCCGACGCCGAGCGCACCGGCGGCCGCGTGCGGGGCGGCAAGCGCGTGGGCGAGCTCGACGAGGAGATGGTCTACGAGTCGCGCGTCGGCGACACGTTCACGCTCGGCTCGAGCACGTGGCGGATCCAGGACATCACCCCGGACCGCGTGCTGGTGACGCCGGCGCCCGGCGTGCCGGGCCGCCTGCCGTTCTGGAAGGGTGACGCGCCCGGCCGGCCCGCCGAGCTGGGGCGCGCCGTCGGGGGCTGGGTCCGCGAGGTCGCCGCGCTGCCCGACGAGCGCGCCCGCGAGCGGGTCGAGGCCGCCGGGCTCGACGCGTGGGCCGCGGACAACCTGCTCGCGTACCTGCGCGAGCAGCAGGAGGCCACGGGCCAGCTCCCGAGCGACCGGGTCGTGGTGGTCGAGCGGTTCCGCGACGAGCTCGGCGACTGGCGCATCGTGCTGCACTCCCCCTACGGCGCGCGCGTGCACGCGCCGTGGGCGCTCGTGCTCGCGGCCCGGCTGCGGGAGCGGTACGGCGTCGACGCGGCCGCGATGCACGCCGACGACGGGATCGTGCTGCGGCTGCCGGACGTGCTCGACGGCGCGGCCGACGTCGCCTGGGGCGACGACGGCGGGGCCGACACCGGACCCCGGCTGTCGCTCGACGACCTGCTCCTCGACCCGGACGAGGTGCTCACGTCGGTGCGCGACGAGCTCGGAGCGTCGGCGATGTTCGCGGCCCGGTTCCGGGAGGCGGCGGGGCGCGCGCTGCTGCTGCCGCGCCGGCGCCCCGACCGCCGCCAGCCGCTGTGGCAGCAGCGTCAGCGGGCGGCGCAGCTGCTCGAGGTCGCCGCGCGCTACCCCGACTTCCCGATCCTGCTCGAGGCGGTGCGCGAGTGCCTGCAGGACGACTTCGACACCGACGCGCTCGTCGAGCTCATGCGCGACGTCGGCTCGGGCCGCGTGCGGGTCGTCGAGGTCACGACGACCCACCCCTCACCCTTCGCGCAGTCGTTGCTGTTCGGGTACACCGCGCAGTTCCTGTACGAGGGCGACGCGCCGCTGGCCGAGCGGCGGGCGGCCGCGCTCACGCTCGACCCGACCCTGCTGGCCGAGCTGCTCGGGTCGGGCGGCGAGTCCCAGCTGGCCGACCTGCTCGACCCCGAGGCCGTCGAGCGGACCGAGGCCGAGCTCGCCGGCACGGCCCCCGACCGCCAGGCGGGCACGCTCGAGCAGGTCGCCGACGTGCTGCGGCGGCACGGCCCGTTGACCGCGGACGACGTCCGCGCCCGCACGCGCCCCGACGTGCGCGAGCAGGTCGTGGACTGGCTCGACGAGCTCGCCGCGGCACGACGCGCGATCCGCGTGCGGCTCGGGGGCGTCGCCCCCGAGCGCGCCGAGCAGTGGGCGGCCGTCGAGGACGCCGGGAGGTTGCGTGACGCGCTCGGCGTCGCGCTGCCCGTCGGCGTGCCCGAGATCTTCACCGAGGTCCTGCCCGACCCGCTCGCCGACCTGCTGCGCCGGCACGCGCGCACGCACGGTCCGTTCCCGGCCGCGCAGGTGGCCGCGCGGTTCGGGCTCGGCGTCGCCGTGGTCGGCGAGGTGCTGCGGCGCCTGGAGTCGTCCGGCGTGCTCGTGCAGGGTCGGCTCCGTCCCGACGTGCTCGGCGGCACGGGCGACGAGTTCTGCGACGCCGACGTACTGCGGCGGCTGCGCCAGCGGTCGCTGGCGGCGCTGC
This sequence comes from Cellulomonas sp. B6, assembly GCF_001462455.1. GTDB lineage: Bacteria > Actinomycetota > Actinomycetes > Actinomycetales > Cellulomonadaceae > Cellulomonas. The sequence continues at coordinate 33,039 of NZ_LNTD01000072.1, read as the reverse complement.
GCAGCCAGGTCGAACCCGTGGACCCGCGGTCGCTCGGGGTGTTCCTGCCGCGCTGGCAGGGCGTGCAGGCGGTGGGTCGGCGACCGCAGGGTCTGCGCGGCGTCGACGCGGTCGCCCGCGCGGTCGAGCAGCTCGCGGGGTTCGCCGTGCCCGCCTCCGCGCTCGAGACGCACGTGCTGCCCGCGCGCGTACCCGACTACTCCCCCGCGATGCTCGACGAGCTGACCTCGGCCGGGGAGGTCCTGTGGGCCGGTCACGCCCCGTTGGCGGGGCACGACGGGACGGTGTCGCTGCACCCCGTGGCGGTGGCCGACCTCACGCTCGCGCCGCTCCCCGACCTCGACGACCCCGACGCACCGGCGAGCGGACCGGTGCACCGTGCGGTGCTCGCGGCGCTCGAGGGTGGCGGCGCGTGGTTCCTGGGACCGCTGGTGGACCGTGCGGCGGCGGTCTGGATCGACGAGGACCCCGCACCCGGGACGACCGCGGTCCTCGCGGCGCTGTGGGACCTGGTCTGGGCCGGTCGCGTGACGAACGACGGTCTCGGTCCGTTGCGCGCCTGGCTCGCGGGCGGCCCGACGGCGCACCGCACGCAGGCGGCGCCCGCGCGTGGTCGTCCGCTGCGGCCGCGGCTCGGTCTGCGGGCCGGCGCGCGCCTGGGCCTGCCCGCGACGGGCCGCGACGAGACGGCGCGCGTGGGTGGCACCACGACGGGTGCGGGAGCGGGTCGGTGGTCGCTGCTGCCCGTGCGGGAGCCCGACCCGACCGTGCGGGCGCACGCGCTCGCCGCGCAGCTGCTCGACCGCCACGGGGTCCTGACCCGCGCGGTGGCGCCCGCGGAGGGCGTCTCGGGCCGGTTCGCCGACGTGTACCGCGTGCTCAGCGCGCTCGAGCAGTCCGGGCAGGTGCGTCGCGGCTACTTCGTCGAGCGGCTCGGCGGCTCGCAGTTCGCGCTGCCCGGGGCGGTCGACCGGCTGCGCGCGGACGCCGAGGTCGTCGACCGTGCGCGCGAGCGCGCCGCCGACCGGCTCGACACCGCGCCGCTCGGCCCGGGCCTGCCGTGGCAGGACGTGGCAGCACCGGCGTGGGGCGCACCGGGCGGCCCCGGCACCTGGACGCCGGGCACGGTCGAGCCCGACCGGCGCGGCGGCGCCGACGTGCCGTGGGTCGTCGTGCTCGCCGCGACCGATCCGGCCAACCCCTACGGCGCGGCCCTGGCGTGGCCGGACGGGCCCGAGGGTCGCGACGGGCCCCGCCACCGTCCGGGGCGCAAGGCGGGGGCGCTGGTCGTGCTGGTCGACGGCGCCCTGACCCTGTACCTGGAGCGCGGCGGACGCACCCTGCTCACGTTCACCGACGACCGTTCCACGCTGGTCGCGGCGGCCGAGGCGCTCGTGCAGGCCGTGCGGGAGCGACGCGCCGGGCGGCTCACGGTCGGGCGCATCGACGGCGCCGAGGTGCTCCAGGCCGACGTCCTGGCCTCTCCTGCCGCGACCGCGCTCACCGGCGCGGGCTTCGTCACGACGCCGCGCGGCCTGCGGCTGCACACGTCGTGACGCGGTCGTGGCGTCGCCCCGGTACGGGCGGCCCGTCGGACGTGCCGACGGCAGGCGCGACAGCCGCCACAACGCGTCCCGTCCGGGGAACCGGGGGCCGGCGCACCACCACCGGAGCACGCCGTGCCCGAGGGTGACGTGCTGCGCCGGGCCGCCGCGCACCTCGACCGCGCGCTGGCGGGGCACCGGCTCGTGCGGGCCGACCTGCGCTGGCCCACGGCGGCGACGGTCGACCTGCGCGGGCGGACCGTGCTGGGCGCACGCCCCTACGGCAAGCACCTGCTCACGCGCTTCGACGACGGCCGCACGCTGCACACCCACCTGCGGATGGACGGCACGTGGCGCGTCGTCCCGTCGTCGGACCGGCGGGCCGCCGCGCGGTCGCCGCAGGTCCGGGCGGTGCTGGCCGTCGCAGGATGGACGGCCGTCGGGTTCCAGCTCGGCATGCTCGACGTCGTGCCGACCTCGGGCGAGCGGGCGCTGCTGGGGCACCTCGGCCCCGACGTCCTCGACGGCGACTTCGACGAGACCCCGGGCGTGCCGTGGGCGGGTCCTCCGGTGCTCGACCTGCCGACGCCGGGCATCGACGAGGCCGTGCGGCGGTGGCACGCGCAGGGCGCCCGCCCGGTCGGCGAGGTCCTGCTGGACCAGCGGGTCGTCGCAGGGCTGGGCACGATCTTCATGGCCGAGTCGCTGTTCGCGCGCGGCTGGTGGCCCTGGGCCCGGGCGGACGCCGTGGACGACGCGCACGAGGTGCTCCGCGCCGGTCGGGCCCTGCTGCGGGCCTCGGTGGCCACGGGACGTCCTGACGCGGCCGTGTACGGCCGCGAGGGACGCACCTGCATGCGCTGCGGTGCGCGCGTCGCACGCGACGAGATCGGTCAGGCTCCCACGCAGCGCCAGGTGTACTGGTGCCCCGGCTGCCAGGTGCGCGGACGCACCTGAGCCTCGGGTGCCGCGCGACCCGTCGGGGCGCGCACAGGAGCAGCACCGCTCCCGACAGGACGACCGACGTCAGCCGACGGGCGCGAGCTCCGAACGCGGCATCGCCCAACCGGCGTCGCCACCGAGCGTGCGGTCGACGCCGATCCCGGCACCGGCCGCCAGGTCCGCGGGGACGGTGTCGGGGATGTGCAGACCCTCCGCCACCGCCACACGATCGCTGACCTCGCGCAGCACGAGGGACAGCGGCACGTCGAGCGCGTCGCAGATGCTGCTGAGCAGCTCCGACGACGCCTCCTTCTGCCCGCGCTCGACCTCGCTCAGGTAGCCGAGGGAGACGCGGGCGGCCGAGGAGACCTCACGCAGGGTGCGGCCCTGGCGCTGGCGTGCGTCCCGCAGGACGTCGCCGATCTCTCGTCGCAGAACGACCATCTGGGCTCCCCCCTCCACGTCTCGTCCTCGGTCGACGGACGACCCCGCGGTGCGCGCGGCCGTCCCACTGGCTGCTCCCGGTCGCACGGCCGGGAGGCGACCACCGTACCGCGCACCGCCGACGCGTGCGCCGGGCGAGCGGGTGGTGGTCCGGGTGGTGTTCACACCCTCCCCAACGCGACCACGCGCCGTCATGTTCCCCGGAGACCTCGCCGCGGGTCGGTCAGGCACGTGCACGCGAGCGCGAGCACGGCCCGCACGGACGACTCCCGCACCTGCCGGCGGTCGCCCTCGATCGCGAGGGTGCGGACCTCGCGCACGTCCGGGCCGACCACCGCGACGTGGACGGTTCCGGGCGGGTGCCCGTCCTGCGGGTCCGGGCCGGCGACGCCCGTCGTCGCGAGGCCGACGTCGGCACCCAGGGCCGCGCGCGCACCGTCCGCCATCGCGAGGGCGACGCCGGGGTCGACCGCTCCCCGCTGCGCCAGCAGCGTCTCGTCGACGCCCAGCAGCCGAGCCTTGAGGTCGGTCGCGTACGCGACGACCCCACCACGCAGGACGCTCGACGCACCGGGGACGTCGACGACGCCCGCGACGACGAGACCACCCGTCAGGGACTCCGCCACGGCGAGCGTGCACCCGGACCGGACGAGCAGGTCGACCAGCGCCTGCGCCTCGGGCCGGGCGGTCACAGCCCCGCCGCGGGCGGCAGCCCCGCCGCCCGTCGGATCCGCAGGGCGGCCCGCACGTAGTCGACCCCCGTCACGAGCGTCACGGCGACCGCCGCGGCCATGACGACGGCCGCGACGACGGCCACGAACCCCGGCAGGTGGTCGAGCGGCAGCAGGTACAGCGACAGCGCGACCGACTGCAGCACGGTCTTGAGCTTGCCGCCGCGCGACGCGGGGAGCACGACGTAGCGCAGCAGGAAGAACCGCATGACCGTGATGCCCAGCTCGCGCACCAGCACGACCGCCGTCACGGCCCACCACAGGTCGCCCAACCAGGACAGCAGCACGAGGGCCGACCCGATGAGCAGCTTGTCGGCGATCGGGTCGAGCATCTTGCCGAGGTCGGTGACCTGGCCCGAGCGTCGCGCGAGCCAGCCGTCGAGGCGGTCCGACGCGGCGGCGAGCACGAACAGCCCGGTCGCCAGCAGACGACCGGTGACCGTGTGCCCGCCGTCGGAGAGCAGCGCGACCGCGAACAGCGGCACCACCGCGATGCGCAGGACCGTGACGACGTTGGCCGGGTTCCAGGCGGAGGGAGCGTCGGCGACCACGCGACCAGCCTACGGGTCGGGCGCCGCCGTGCCGTCACCGGCGGCCGTCACCCTCGGGAGCACCCGTTCGGCGGCGGCGTGCAGGACACCCGTCCGACTACCGTCGAGCACGTGCCTCGTCACGCCCGGCACCAGCGCGGTCCCGCGTTCCCCGCCGTGGTCGCCGGGGTGCTCACCGTCCTCGTGATCGCGGGGGTCGCCGGCGCGGCAGGAGCCTCGAACGCGCCGGGGGTGGCCCCCGTGGCGGCACCGACCGTCGCGGGTGCCTTCACGTCGGCTGCGACGCCGGCGGGGTCACCTGCAGCAGCGCCGCCACCCGCACCCACGCGGGCGCCCGACGTCGAGCTGAGCGTCGTCGCGGCCGGCGACGTGCTGCCGCACCTGCCGGTCCTGCGCTCCGCGCGGACGCGCGCCGGGTACGACTTCGCACCCGTGCTCGACCCGCTCGACCCCTGGGTGACGTCGGCCGACCTCGCCCTGTGCCACCTCGAGGTCCCCGTCGCGCCCACCGATTCCGCACCGTCGGGCTTCCCCGTGTTCGGAGCACCCGTGGAGCTCGCGGCCGGCCTCGCGGCACGCGGCTGGGACGGCTGCTCGACCGCGTCGAACCACTCCGTCGACCGGGGCTTCCCCGGCGTGGTCGCCACGCTCGACGCGCTGGACGCGGCCGGCCTCGGACACGTCGGCACGGCGCGGTCCGCCGCCGAGGACGCCCAGCCACAGCTGTACCGGCTCGAACGCGCCGGCCGGACCGTCACCGTCGCGCACCTGGCAGCCACGTACGGCACCAACGGCATGCCCGTCGACGCCGACAAGCCGTGGTCGGTGCACCTGCTGGACACCGAGGACGTGGTGGCACGCGCCACGGCGGCACGCGCCGCGGGCGCCGACGCCGTGCTCGTGAGCCTGCACTGGGGCACCGAGTACCGCACCGCTCCGACGGACGCGCAGCGCGACGTCGCGGCGCGGCTCGCGGCCGCGGGGGCCGTCGACCTCGTGATCGGGCACCACGCGCACGTGCCGCAGCCCGTCGAGCTGCTCCCGGGGGGCCCGTCCGGTGCGGGCATGTGGGTCGCCTACGGGCTGGGCAACTACGTCTCGAACCAGGACGAGCAGTGCTGCAGCCCCGCGACGGCCGCCGGGCTGCTCCTGACGGCCCAGGTCGTCGTGCCCGGTGACGACCCGTCGGGCCCCGCGCCCGCGCCCGCGGGCGCGGCGAGGGTCGCCGGCGTGCAGTGGACGCCGATCACGGTGGACCGCCGCGGGGGGCACCGCGTGCTCGCGCTCACGGACGTGCCCGACGGCACGGGCACGCTGCCGGCCGGCACCGTCGCGGCCCGGCACGACCGGGCCCGCGCGGCCGCCGGCACCCAGGCGCCCGAGCGGACGACCCCGACGACCGCCACCGGGGCGGCCCCCGTCGTCGTCGCGCGCACGCCCTGACGCCGCGGCTCACTCGAGCGGCAGCGCGCCCCCGTACAACCATCCCTGCCCGTACCGCCAGCCGTTGCGGCGCAGGAAGTCGGCCTGCTCCTCGTTCTCGATGCCCTCGGCGATCGTCACCATCGCCAGCTCGCGCGCGAGGGCGCCCAGCGCGCGCGTGACCTTGCCGGCCGTCGGGTCGTGCGGGATCCCGGACGTGAAGGACATGTCGAGCTTGACCCCCGCCACCGGGAGGTCCCGCAGGTACGACAGCGGCGACACACCGGTGCCGAAGTCGTCGAGCAGGATCGGCACTCCGGCCGCCGAGAGCTGCGTGAGCTCGTGCCGGATCCGCGTCCCGGACGCCACCAGCGACGACTCCGTCAGCTCCAGGACGAGCCGGCCGGCCGTCACCCGGTGACGCGAGAGGTCCTGCAGGAGCCGCGTGGCCAGCTCGGAGTCGCCGAGCTGGTCGGCCGAGACGTTGACGGACACCCACCGGGCGTCGCCGGCGGTCCGTGCGAGGAACTCCACGACGCGGGAGGCGACGAACTGCCCGAGCAGCACGGAGACGCCCGCCTCCTGGATGTGCGGCAGGAACGCGCCCGGCAGCAGCAGCCCGCGGTGCGGGTGCTGCCAGCGCACGAGCGCCTCGTAGCCCACGACGCGCTCGTCGGACAGGTCGACGATCGGCTGGTAGTGCACGACCAGCTCGTCGTTCTCGATCGCGTGGACGAGCTCGCGCTGCACGGTCGGCGTCGTCGACAGCTCCATCGACGCGTCGTACACCTCGGTGCGCCCGCGTCCGCCCTGCTTGGCGCGGTACAGCGCCGCGTCGGCCGCCGCCAGCAGCGTGGGCGCGCCGGCACCTGCCAGGTGCTGGTCGGCGAGCGCGATGCCGACGCTCGCCGCGACCGACAGCCGCCGCCGTCCCACGCGCACGGGTTCGGCCAGACCCGCGTGGATCGCGTTGGCGACCTCGAAGACCGCGCGCGCGGCGTGCACGGACTGCAGCACGACGACGAACTCGTCGCCGCCGAGGCGGGCGACGGTCCCCCCGCCGGCGGTGGCCGCGCGCAGCACCCCGGCGACGTGCACCAGGATGTCGTCGCCCGCGGCGTGGCCGTACCGGTCGTTGACCGCCTTGAAGCCGTCGAGGTCGCACGCCAGGACCGAGACGCGGTCGACGGCGCCCGGCTGGGACAGCGCGGCCTGCAGGACCTCCTGCAGCAGGGTGCGGTTCGCGAGCCCCGTCAACGGGTCGTGCATCGCCCGGTGCACCAGCATCTCGGCCTGCATGCGCGACTCGGTCGCGTCGCGCACCTGGACGACGAAGTGGTCGGGCCGCCCGTCGGGGGTCCGGACCAGTGCGGCGTCGAGCACGACCCACACGAGCTGCTCGTCGGCCCGCCGGCACCGCATCTCGAGCGAGAACTGCTGCTGCCCGCCCGCGAGCAGACGGTCCCTGGCCATGCGCTGCGCGGCCCGGTCCTCGGGTGCGCTCAGGTCGTCCAGCGGGTAGCCGCGCAGCGCCGACGCGTGCGTCCCGAGCAGCGCGGCCAGCGCGACGTTGGCCTCGGTGACCCGCCACTCGAGGTCGACCAGCGCCATGCCGATCGGCGCGTTCTCCATCGCGACGCGGAACTGGGTCTCGCTGCGCGACAGCGCGGCCTCGACCTCGTGCCGCGCCGTGATGTCGACGACGGTGGTGAGCACCGCGGCCTCGTCGTCCTCGGCGGGCACGCTGCGGCTCGTCACCTGGACGACCGAAGGACGCGCGCCGGGCAGCGGCGGGACGAGCGTGACGACCGTCGTGCGCTCGCCGTCCCCGTGGCCGGCCAGCACGTGCGCGGGGCTCACCGCGACGCCGCGGTCGTCGAGCAGGACGAGCGGGAGCCGGGCGACCTCGACGCCCACGACCGACGCCCGTGCGACGCCGAGGATCTCGGCCGCACGCTCCGACAGGTCCAGCACCCGGCCGTCGACCGACTGCACGACGACGCCCTCGTGGGTGACGCTCTGCAGCGCGTCGTACCGCCGCCGCAGCTGCCGCGCGACGTGCACGAGCTCGGCGTTGCGGCGCGCCTGGCCGCGTTCACGGCGCAGCAGCACGAGCACCGTCACGAGCGAGACGATCGCGACGACGGCGATCGCGGCGCTGACGACGCCGTACGGTCCGACCAGGTCTGCGCGCACCGCCGGCCCGCTCAGTCGTCGGCGAGACCCGGCTCGCCGTCGCTCTCCTCGTCAGCCTGCGGCTCGGCCGCGCCGCCGGTGTCACCACGGAGCATCGCGAGCGTGCCGGGCAGGTCGTCGGGCTGCACGAGGACCTCGCGCGCCTTCGAGCCCTCGGAGGGCCCGACGATCTCGCGCGACTCCAGGAGGTCCATCAGGCGCCCCGCCTTGGCGAAGCCGACCCGCAGCTTGCGCTGCAGCATCGACGTCGAGCCGAACTGCGTCGTGACGACGAGCTCGGCGGCCTGCAGCAGCAGGTCGAGGTCGTCGCCGATGTCCTCGTCGACCTGCTTCTTGGCGGCGACGACGGTGACGTCCTCGCGGTAGATCGGCTTGAGCTGCGCCTTGACGTGCTCGACGACCGCGTGGATCTCGGACTCGGCGACCCAGGCGCCCTGCGTGCGCATGGGCTTGGCCGCACCCATGGGCAGGAACAGCGCGTCGCCCTGGCCGATGAGCTTCTCGGCGCCCGGCTGGTCGAGAACGACCCGCGAGTCGGTGAGCGACGACGTCGCGAACGCGAGCCGCGACGGCACGTTGGCCTTGATGAGGCCCGTGACGACGTCGACCGAGGGGCGCTGCGTCGCGAGCACGAGGTGGATGCCGGCGGCGCGTGCGAGCTGCGTGATGCGCTGGATCGACGCCTCGACGTCGCGCGGCGCGACCATCATGAGGTCGGCGAGCTCGTCGACGATGACCAGCAGGTACGGGTAGGTCGCGATCTTGCGCTCGGAGCCCGGCAGCGGCTTGACCTTGCCGGCACGGACCGCGGCGTTGAAGTCGTCGATGTGCTTGTACCCGAACATCGCGAGGTCGTCGTACCGCGCCTCCATCTCCTTGACCACCCACTCGAGGGCCTCCGCGGCCTTCTTGGGGTTGGTGATGATGGGCGTGATGAGGTGCGGGATGCCCTCGTAGAGCGTGAGCTCGACGCGCTTGGGGTCGACGAGGATCATGCGGACCTCGTCGGGCGTCGAGCGCATGAGGATCGACACGATCATCGAGTTCACGAACGACGACTTGCCCGCGCCCGTGGCGCCCGCGACGAGCAGGTGCGGCATCTTGGCGAGGTTCGCCACGACGTAGCCGCCCTCGACGTCCTTGCCGACGCCGATGACCATGGGGTGCTCGGAGCGCTTGGCGGCGCTCGAGCGCAGCACGTCGCCGAGCGCGACGGTCTCGCGGTCGGTGTTGGGGATCTCGATCCCGATGGCCGACTTGCCGGGGATCGGCGACAGGATGCGCACGTCGGCGCTCGCGACCGCGTAGGCGATGTTCTTGCTCAGCGCCGTGACGCGCTCGACCTTGACGCCCTGGCCGAGCTCGACCTCGTACCGCGTGACGGTCGGGCCGCGCGTGAATCCCGTGACCTGCGCGTCGATCTGGAACTGCTCGAGCACCGACGTGAGCGACTCGACCACGCGGTCGTTCGCCGCCGAGCGCACCTTGTGCGGCGCCCCCTTGGCGAGCGCGTCCTCGTGCGGCAGCAGGTAGACGACGTCACCCTCGAGCATGGGCTGCTCGCCGCGCGGCACGCCCGTCGGTGCGGGCGCCGTCAGCTCGGGCGTCACGACGGCGGTCGGGGCGGTCTCGGCCGCCGCGGGCGGCATCCGGCGGGTCGCGACGACGTCGGGGACGTCGTCGACGTCGAGGTCCTCGTGGTGCACCTGGGCGGCGCGCTCGAACGCCTCGTCGCCCTCGTACTCGTCGAGGCGGCCGTCGTCGGGGTCGACGACCTCGGGCGCGCGGCGCCGACCGAGCAGCGCGCGGCGCTTCTTCGCGGGCGGCTCGGGGCGCGCGCTGTGCAGCGCCTCGATGACCAGCGGGGCGTCCTCGTCCTCGAGCGGCTCGCTCTCGTGCTGGCCGGTCAGGCGCCGGTAGGCGGCCTGCAGGCGCGGGCCGATCTGGTGCACGGGAGTCGCCGTGACGACCAGGACGCCGAAGAACGCGAGGATGCCCAGGAGCAGCCCCGCGACAACCGGCGTGAGCAGCGTCGCCAGGGGGGTCCCGACGGCGAACCCGACGATGCCGCCGGCGGCGCGCACGGCCGCCATGTCCTGCGTTCCCGGCAGACCGTGGGTGAGGTGGACGATGCCGCACACCGCGATCGTGATGGCGCTCAGACCGATCCCGATGCGGGAGTTCGCCTGCACGCGCTCCGGGTGCCGCATCAGCCGCACCGAGACGCCCAGCAGCACGACCGGCACGGCGACGCCGACGACGCCGAACGTCCCCGCCACCACGTTGTGGATGACGTCGCCCGCCGTGCCCGACAGGTCCCACCACTCGCGAGCGGCCACGACGACCGCCAGACCGAGCAGCGTCAGCGCGAGCCCGTCGCGCCGGTGGGCGGGGTCGAGGTCGCGCGCACCGGCACCCACGTGCCGGGCGGTGCCGCCGACGACGTGCGCGGCACCCATCCAGATGCCGCGGACGATGCGCAGCGGCAGCGCGGGACGCGGCGGCTCGACGGGCTTCTTCGCGGCGGGGCGCGAGCCGCCGCCGGACCTGCCGCTCTGGGGCGACCGCGACGACGCTCCGGAGGCGCGCGTCGAGCGCGCGGTGCCTGGGGTCGTACGGGTGGCCATGGTCCTCACGTTAGCGGCGCGGTGCGCCCGAGCCGCCCCGGTGGGGGCCGTGTCGCCGGATCCGACCCGTCCGTGCGACGCGTCGCACGTCACACCGACGTGCCGCGGGCCCCGGCGCGGCAGCGTCCGCTGCTGCGCCGGGGCCCGCGCGCGTCCGCCCCGGGACGGACCGGGGCCGCTACGCCTCGACGACCACGGGGATGATCATCGGCCGGCGTCGCAGCTTGTTCGACACGAACCGCCCGACGACACGCCGCATCACCTGCTGCAGCTGCTGCTTGTCGGTCGCGCCGCCGCGCACGGCCTCCTCGAGCGCAGCGGTGAGGTCAGGCAGCACGCCGTCGAAGACGTCGTCCTGCTCCGCGACGCCGCGCGCGTGGATCTGCGGACCGGCCAGGACCTTGCCGTCGGCCGAGGACACGACGGCGAAGATCGAGACGAAGCCCTCGTCGCCCAGGATCCGGCGGTCCTTGAGCTCGGCCTCCGTCAGCTCGCCCACGCTGGACCCGTCGACGTACACGTACCCGCAGGGCACGGCGCCGACGACGCTCGCGCGCCCGTCGACGAGGTCGACGACGACACCGTCCTCCGCGAGCACGACGCGGTCGGCCGGGACGCCCGTGCGCACCGCGAGCGCGGCGTTCGCGATGAGGTGGCGCACCTCGCCGTGCACGGGCATGACGTTGCGCGGGCGCAGGATGTTGTAGCAGTACAGGAGCTCGCCCGCGCTCGCGTGGCCCGAGACGTGCACCTTGGCGTTGCCCGAGTGCACGACGCGCGCGCCGAGGCGCATGAGCCCGTTGATGACGCGGAACACCGCGTTCTCGTTGCCCGGGATGAGGCTCGACGCGAGGACGACGGTGTCGCCGGGGCCGACGGACACCTTGTGGTCACCGTTGGCGATGCGCGACAGCGCCGCCATCGGCTCGCCCTGCGAGCCCGTGCACATCAGCACCACGCGGTCGTCGGCGAGCTTCTCGATCTGCTTCTGGTCGACCAGCACGCCGTCGGGCACGCGCAGGTAGCCGAGCTCGGCCGCGATGCCCATGTTGCGGACCATCGAGCGTCCCACCAGGGCGACCTTGCGCTCGTTGGCGACAGCGGCGTCGATGACCTGCTGCACGCGGTGCACGTGCGACGCGAACGACGCGACGACGACCCGACCCGTGGACTCCGCGAACACCTGGTCCAGCACGGGGCCGATCTCACGCTCGGGCGTGACGAACCCGGGGACCTCGGCGTTGGTCGAGTCGACCATGAACAGGTCGACGCCCTGCTCGCCGAGGCGCGCGAACGCGCGCAGGTCGGTGATCCGGCCGTCGAGCGGGAGCTGGTCCATCTTGAAGTCGCCCGTGTGCAGCACGGTGCCGGCCGGCGTGCGGACCGCGACCGCGAGCGCGTCGGGGATCGAGTGGTTGACCGCGACGAACTCGCACTCGAACGCGCCGAGCTTCTCGACCTGTCCCTCGCGCACCGCGAGCGTCAGCGGCGTGATGCGGTGCTCCTTGAGCTTCGCCTCGACGAACGCGAGCGTCAGCTGCGAGCCGACGAGCGGGATGTCCCGGCGCAGCCGCAGCAGGTACGGCACGGCACCGATGTGGTCCTCGTGCCCGTGCGTGAGGACGATCGCGTCGATGTCGTCGAGCCGGTCCCGGATGTAGTCGAAGTCCGGGAGGATCAGGTCGACGCCGGGCTGGTTGTCCTCGGGGAACAGCACGCCGCAGTCGATGACGAGCAGGCGTCCGCCGTACTCCAGCACGGCCATGTTGCGACCGACCTCGCCGAGGCCGCCGAGCGGGACGACACGCAGACCGCCGTCCGGCAGCGGCGGCGGCAGGGTCAGGTCGGGGTGGGGGTGACTCATGGATCTCCTGGGTGATCGGTGGGAGCCGACCCGTGCATCACGCGCGGTCGGCACCCGCGACGACGTCGAGCAGACCGCTGGCCGCCAGACCGGCGCGCACGTGCGCGGCCTCGTCGTCGGTGAAGGGGACGAGGGGCAGCCGCATGGCGCGACCGCTGAGGACGCCGAGCTCGACGAGCGCGGCCTTGGCGGCGGAGGCCTGGAAGCCCGCGCCGTTGACGGCCGTGACGGCCGGGAGGATCGATCGGTACACGTCCAGCGCGCCGGAGACGTCGCCCGCGTGCCACGCGGCGAAGAGTCGCGCGAACACCTCGGGCGCGACCTGCGTCGTGACGCCCACGAGCCCGACGGCGCCGTGCGCGAGGAACGCGAGCGCGAGCGCGTCGTCGCCGCCGTACCAGGCCAGGCCGGTGCGCGTGATCGCGCGCGCGGCCTCCACGACGTCGCCCGAGGCGTCCTTGACCGCGACGACGCGCTCGTGCTCCGCGAGGCGGTCGATCGTGGCCGGGGCGAGGCGGACGACCGCGCGGCCGGGCACGTCGTAGAGCATGACGGGCAGGTCGGTCGAGTCGGCGATCGCCGTGACGTGCCGCGCGACGCCCTCCTGCGAGGGGCGCGAGTAGTACGGGGTGACCACGAGCAGGCCGTGCGCACCGGCGGCCGCGGCCTGCTCGGCCATGCGGACCGCGTGGGCGGTGTCGTTGGAGCCGGCGCCCGCGACGACGTAGGCACGGTCGCCGACCGCCTCGACGACGGCCGCGACGACCGCCTCCTTCTCGGGCGAGTGGGTCGTGGACGCCTCGCCGGTGGTGCCGTTGAGGACGAGCCCGTCGTGCCCCGCGTCGACCAGGTGCTTCGCGAGCCGGACCGTCGCCTCGAGGTCGATCGTGCCGTCGGGGGTCATCGGGGTGACCATCGCCGACAGCAGCGACCCGAACGGGTGGGTGGCGGACGTCACGGCAGGCATGCGCACACGGTACCGCCCGACGACGGCCCCGCGCCGTGCCGTCCCGACGGTGGCACGCCCGTGCTCAGCGGCGCCACGTGTCGAAGCGGTACCGCGTCCCCGTGCGCGACACGAGCCACGGCGCGTCGGGGCCGCCGGAGACGCGGCGCCAGCCGGGTCCGACCGCCGGAGCGACGGTGTCGCCCGGCACGTCGAGGTCGACGACCGTCACCTCCAGCACGTCGGCGCGGTCGATCGCGGCGGCGTACACCGCTCCCCCGCCGATCACCCAGACGTCGGGCGCGGCGGCCAGCGCGACGTCCAGCCCGGCCACGACCTCGGCCCCGGGAGCGTCGAACGCGTCGTCGCGCGAGAGCACGACGTTGCGCCGTCCCGGCAGCGGGCGGAAGCGCTCCGGCAGCGACTGCCACGTCGCACGCCCCATGACGACCGTGCCGCCCGCCGTGACCTCGCGGAAGTGCGCCATGTCCTCCGGGACGTGCCACGGGATGGCCCCGGCGTCGCCGATCACCCCGGCGGGCGTCTGCGCCCAGACCAGTCCGATCACGCTCAGACCGCCACGGGCGCCGCGATGGCCGGGTGGTGCCGGTAGCCGACCACCTCGACGTCGTCCCACGTGTAGTCGAACAGCGACGCCGCGCGACGCAGGCGCAGCTGCGGCGCCGGGTACGCCTCGCGCGTGAGCTGCTCGCGCACCTGCTCGACGTGGTTGTCGTAGACGTGGCAGTCGCCGCCGGTCCACACCAGGTCGCCGACCTCGAGGTCGACCTGCTGCGCGACCATGTGGGTGAGCAGCGCGTACGACGCGATGTTGAACGGCACGCCGAGGAACAGGTCCGCCGAGCGCTGGTACAGCTGGCACGAGAGCCGACCGTCCGCGACGTAGAACTGGAAGAACGCGTGGCACGGCACGAGCGCCATGTCGTCGAGCGCCGCGACGTTCCACGCGGAGACGACGTGACGGCGCGAGTCCGGGTTCGCGCGCAGGTCGCCCAGGAGCTTCGTGAGCTGGTCGACGTGCCCGCCGTCGGGCGTCGGCCACGACCGCCACTGCACGCCGTACACGGGCCCGAGCTCGCCGTCGGCGTCGGCCCACTCGTCCCAGATGTGCACGTCCTTGGCGACGAGCGAGGCGATGTTCGACTCGCCGCGCAGGAACCAGAACAGCTCCTCGGCCACACCGCGGAAGAACACGCGCTTGGTCGTCACGAGCGGGAACCCGGCGCTCAGGTCGAACCGCATCTGGTGCCCGAACACCGAGCGCGTGCCCGTGCCCGTGCGGTCTGCCTTGGGGGTGCCCGTGGTCAGGACGTGGCGCAGCAGGTCCTCGTAGGGCGTGGGCACGGTGGTCGGGCGCGCGTCGTGCGCGGCGGCGAGGTCGGCCATGACGTCATGGTCGCACCCTCGGACGGTCGGCGGGGGTGCGGCCCGCCGCGGGCGCGACGAGGATGGCGGGCATGAGCACGTCGCTGCCGCCGGCCGTCGCCGCGCACCTGCCCACCGGTCTGCTCGTGGGCGGCCGGTGGCGCCCCGCCCGGTCGGGCGCGACGTTCGCGGTCGAGGACCCGGGCACGGCCACCACGCTGTTCGAGGTGGCCGACGGCGACGAGCAGGACGCCCGCGAGGCGCTCGACGCCGCGGTCAAGGCCGCCGAGCCGTGGCGCCGCACCTCGCCCCGCGAGCGCGCCGACCTGCTGCGCGCCGTGTTCGACGTCCTCACGGCACGCGCCGAGGACGTCGCGGCGCTCGTGACGGCCGAGGGCGGCAAGCCGCTGGCCGAGTCGCGCGCCGAGGTCGCGTACGCCGCGGACTACGTCCGCTGGTACGGCGAGCAGGCCGTGCGCGTCGACGGGCTCGCGCGCCGCGCCCCCGCCGGCACGCACCACCAGCTCGTGCTGCGACGCCCCGTCGGCCCCGCGCTGCTCATCGCGCCCTGGAACTTCCCCGTCGCGATGATCGCACGCAAGGTCGCGCCGGCGCTCGCCGCCGGGTGCACGTGCGTCGTCAAGCCCGCGCAGCTCACGCCCCTGACCACCGCGTACGTCGCCGAGCTGATCCGCGCCGAGCTCGAGGCGCGCGACCTGCCCGCGGGCGTGCTCAACGTCGTGCCCTCGTCGTCGGCGCGCCGCGTCAGCGAGCCGCTGCTCGCCGACCCGCGGCTGCGCAAGCTCTCGTTCACCGGCTCGACGCAGGTCGGGGCGACGCTGCTGGCCGCCGCCGCGCCGCACGTCCTGCGCACGTCGATGGAGCTCGGCGGCAACGCGCCGTTCCTGGTGTTCGCCGACGCCGACCTCGACGCCGCGGTGGAGGGCGCCGTGCAGGCCAAGATGCGCAACAGCGGGCAGACCTGCGTGGCCGCCAACCGGTTCCTCGTGCACGCGTCGGTCGCGCAGGAGTTCACGGCCCGGCTCACGGCCGCCTTCGACGCCCTCGTCGTGGGGCACGGCACCGAGCCGGGCGTGACCGTGGGCCCGCTGATCGAGCGCGCGGCGGTCGAGCGGGTCGCCGACGTCGTCGCCGAGGCCGCCGACGGCGGTGCGACCGTGCGCACGGGCGGCGACCCGCTGCGCCGCAGCGGGTACTTCTACGCGCCGACCGTGCTGTCCGGCGTCGCGCCCGACGCGCGCGTCGTCACCGAGGAGACGTTCGGGCCCGTCGCGCCCGTCGTGTCGTTCGACGACGAGGACGAGGCGCTGCGCCTGGCCAACGGCACGCCGTTCGGGCTCGTGGCCTACGCCTACACGCGCGACGTCGCACGGGCGATGCGCCTGGCCGAGGAGCTCGAGGCCGGCATGGTCGGGATCAACCGGGGCATGGTGTCCGACGCTACCGCGCCGTTCGGGGGCGTCAAGACCTCGGGCCTGGGCCGCGAGGGCGGCGAGGCCGGGCTCGAGGAGTACCTGGAGCCCGTGTACGTCGCGCTGTGACGCGCGTCGCGGCCCGGGCGACGCCACGACGACGGCCCCCGTGGACGCGCACCGGGGCGGCCCGGCGGCGTGTGCGACAGTGACCGCGTGACACCGCACGACCCCGTGACCGCCGCGCGGCGGCAGGCGATCTCGGTGTCCGTCGCCACGGGGCTGTACGGCGTGTCGTTCGGCGCGCTGTCGGTGGCGGCAGGGCTGGACGTCGCGCAGACCATGGCGCTGAGCCTGCTGATGTTCTCGGGCGGGTCGCAGTTCGCGTTCATCGGCGTCGCCGGCGGCGGCGGGGCGGCGGGTGCCGCGATCGCGTCGGCCGCGCTGCTGGGCGCGCGCAACGGGCTGTACGGCGCACAGCTCGCGCCGCTGCTCGCGCTGCCCCGGCGCTGGCGCCTGGCCGGCGCCCACCTGACGATCGACGAGTCGACGGCGGTGGCCACCGCGCAGCCGGACCGGCGGGCCGCCCGCGTCGGCTTCTGGTGGACGGGCGCCGGGATCTACGTGCTGTGGGGCCTGTTCACGCTGGTGGGCGCGCTCGCCGGCGACCGGCTGGGCGATCCCCGCGCGTACGGCCTCGACGCCGCGGCCGCCGCCGCGTTCCTCGCCCTCGTGTGGCCGCGGCTCGCGGGGCGCACCGCGCAGCTCGTGGCGCTCGCCGCCGTGGTCGTCGCCCTCGCGACGACGCCCGTGCTGCCGGCCGGCGTGCCCGTGCTCCTCGCCGCGCTCGTCGCGGTCGTCGTCGGCCTCGTCAGCACCGGTCCCCGGCCCCCGGGACCGGCCCCGGACGGTGTCGCGTGAGCGGGCTCTGGGTGGCCGTGCTGCTGGCGGGCGCGGCGTGCCTGGCCATCAAGCTCGCGGGCCACCTGCTGCCCGAGCACTGGCTCGCGCAGCCGCGCGTCGCGCGGGTCGCCGCGCTCGTGACCGTCGCGCTGCTGGCGGCGCTCGTCGCCGTGCAGACCGCCACGTCCGGCGGCCGGCTCACGCTGGACGCACGGCTGCCCGCGCTCGTCGTCGCGGCCGTCGCCCTGGCGCTGCGCGCGCCGTTCGTCGTGGTCGTGCTGCTGGCCGCCGCGACCGCCGCCGGTCTGCGGCTGCTCGGCCTGCCCTGACGGCCCGCGGGTTAGGCTCGCCCGGTGCTGCCCCCCACCGCCGACGTGTCCGTGCGCCCCGCCGTCCCCGGCGACGAGACGCGCATCGCGCACATCCAGCTGGCCGCGTGGCGCACCGCGCACGCCGACGTGCTCGGCGAGGTCGTGCTCGGCTCGCTCGACGAGGACGCGTTCGTCGCGCAGTGGGCGCTGGCCGTCACCGCTCCCCCCGGCCCCGGGTACCACGTGCTCGTCGCGTGCGACGGGCCGCACCTCGTCGGGTTCGCGTCCGTCGCCCCGATCCCGGCGCCCGACCCGACCGACGCGCCGGCGGGCGTCGTGCTCGCGCTCGAGGTCGACCCGCAGGCGCAGCGCGGCGGCCACGGCTCGCGGCTGCTGGCCGCAGCGGTCGACCTGCTGCGCGCCGACGGCGCGGACCAGGTGCAGACCTGGGTCATCGAGGGCGACGCCGCGCGCGAGCAGTTCCTCGAGGGCGCGGGCCTCGGCCCCGATGGTCTGACGCGTCGGCTCGCGACCGGCCCCGGGCCCGACGAGGAGGCGCACGTCGTCCTCGAACGGCGCTGGTACGCGGGCATCTGACCCTCACGGCCCGCACGAGGGCCGGCCGCGAGCACGCGCGACGACGCCGCAGGCCCGTCAGGGCAGCTCGGTGCGCGCCGTCCGGCCGCGGTGCAGGCGGCTCGCGGTCCGCAGCGCCGCGCGGGCGCGGGCGCGGTCGCCCGCGGCGTCGTAGGCGAACGCGAGGTGGTACCAGGCCCGCCAGTCGTCCGGGGTCGCGTCGACCCGCTCCCGGTGCGGCTCGAACGCGGCCCGCGCCGCCGCACGGTCGACGCGCCCCCCGGGTGAG
The DNA here is from genome assembly GCF_001462455.1 of Cellulomonas sp. B6. GTDB lineage: Bacteria > Actinomycetota > Actinomycetes > Actinomycetales > Cellulomonadaceae > Cellulomonas. Next base: position 14,874 of record NZ_LNTD01000072.1, on the reverse strand, counting down.
CGCGGCAGGTCGTCGACCGGGAGCTCACCCGCGGCCGCGAGCGTGTCGGCCATGCGCTGCACGTCGAGCGCGAGCAGCCACTCGCGCACGATCAGCGCGAGCACCAGCAGCGGCGCCACGAGGAACGCGACGCCCAGCGCGACGCCGACGGGCTCGCCCGTGCCCATGAGCTGCACGGCGCGCACGCCCACCAGCCACACGTAGAGGGCGAGCAGCGCGCTCAGCGCGACGGCGGCGACGAGACCCGTCCGGCGCCGGCGGGACCGCGGGGCGTCGGTCATGCGTGCAGGTCCAGCAGGTCCTCGAGGCCGACGGTCAGGCCCGGACGGTCCACGACGCGACGGACCGCGAGCAGCACCCCGGGCATGAAGCTCACGCGGTCGAACGAGTCGTGGCGGATCGTGAGCATCTCGCCCGCGTTGCCCAGCAGGATCTCCTCGTGCGCCACGAGCCCGCGCAGCCGCACCGCGTGGACCCGCACGCCGTCGACGTCGGCACCGCGCGCGCCGTCGACGGCCTGCGTCGTCGCGTCCGGGACCGGCCCGAGGCCCGCGGCGGCACGCGCGGCGGCGATGCCCTGCGCGGTGTGCCGGGCCGTGCCGGACGGCGCGTCGACCTTGTCGGGGTGGTGCAGCTCGACGACCTCGGCCGACTCGAACCACCGGGCGGCCTGCCGCGCGAACGCCATGGCGAGCACCGCACCCAGCGCGAAGTTCGGCGCGATCACGACGCCCACGCCCGGTGCGCGCACCAGGTGGTCCCGGACGCGGCCCAGCGCCGCGTCGTCCCAGCCCGTGGTGCCGACCACCGCGTGCACGCCCGCGTCGACGAGCGTGTGCACGTGGCCCTCGGTCACGGACGGCACGGTGAAGTCGACGGCGACGTGCGCGCCCGCGTCGACGACGGCCCGCAGGTCGTCCCCGGCGTCCAGCCTGGCGACGAGCTCGAGGCCGTCCGCCTCCTCGACGGCGCGCGCGGTGGTGCCGCCCATGCGTCCGGACGCTCCCAGCACGGCTACGCGGATCGGTTCGCTCACGTCCCGCACCCTAACCGGGACGGCGCGCGCAAGGGCGTCGGGTCCGCGGGCGTCGGGTCCTGCGGCGTCAGGTCGTGCGGCGTCAGGTCGCGGCGGTGTGCAGGTGCAGCGCCAGGTGCTCGGCCAGGCGGCGCAGCTCCGCGGGCGGCAGGCCGGTGAACCGCTCGACCTCGCGCGGCGGGTAGCCCGCCTCGACGAACCACTCGACGGTCGCCACGGTCGCCGCGGCGTCGACGGGGCCGTGCCCGACGGACTCGCGCACGAACGTGCTGAACCGCACGGCCGCGAGGTGCTGCGCCGGCGCGACGCCCAGCAGGGTCGTGCACCACCGGTGCAGCTCGCCGACGCTCGCGCCGACCTCGCGCGCGATGTCACCCGCGCGCACGAGCCCGCGGTGCGCCTCGACGTAGGCGATCGCGTCCTCGAGCCGGTCGAGCTCGGCGCCGTCGTGCCGGGGACGGGCCGCGAGCGCGTCGAGCAGCGTGGCGACGGCCGCGTCGTCCGCCCCGTCGTCGAGCAGCGCGCCCGCCCGCGTGACCGCCTCGGCGGGCACGACCTCGTCGACGCCCGCCCAGGCGTCGGCGAGAGGCCGACCGCCGCGCAGGCGTGCCGGGCCGAGCGGGTGCAGCTGCACCCCCAACCGCACCACCGGGCCGCGCTGCCGCGCGACGACCGCGCGCGTCCAGGGTCCGCGCACGCCGTCGACGTCGGGCGTGCGCGCACCGGTCAGCGGGTCGACGAGCTCGCCGGGCGTGCCGCGCACGACCTGCAGGAGCCCGCGGCCGTCGGGCAGCAGCACCTCGACGTGGTCGGCGCCCGCCGCGTGGCGCGCGACCCACGCGTGCTCGGCGACGCCGCGCAGCACGGCGGGGACGGGATACCGGCGGTAGTGGTCGACGGCGACGGGCATGCCCCCATCATGCCGCGCGCGGCGGACGCCGGGAGCCGTCCCGGGGGCCATCCCGAGGGCCGGCGCGGACGGACGAGGTCAGGCGCCGAACGGGCCCACACGCACGACGCTGCGCGGCGCGGCCGCGAGCTCGGCCGCGAGCTCCTGCACCTGTGCCGCCGTCACGGCGCGCACGCGTTCCAGCGACTCGTCGACGTCGAGAAGCTCACCGTGCACCAGCTCCGCCTTGCCGAGCCGGCTCATGCGCGAGCCCGTGTCCTCCATGCCGAGCACGAGCCCGCCGCAGAGCTGGCCGATGCTGCGCGCGAGCTCCGCGGCACCCATGGGTGCGTCGGCCATGCGCTCGAGCTCGGCGACCATGAGCGCGGTCACCTCGTCGACGCGGGCGGGCGTGCAGCCCGCGTAGAGGCCGAACAGGCCCGTCTCGGCGTGGCCGGTCGCGAACGAGTACGTCGAGTACGCCAGGCCGCGCTTCTCGCGGATCTCCTGGAACAGCCGCGACGACATGCCGCCGCCGAGGGCCGCGCTGAGCACCGAGAGCACGAACCGGCGCGGGTCGGTCGAGGTCAGGCAGGGGCCGCCGACGATCACGTTGGCCTGCTCGGTCGAGCGGCGGATCGTCAGCTCGAGCGCCGCGGGCGGCACGGCGGCGCCGGCGGCGCGGCGTGCGCGCGGCGTGGCCGCGGGGTCGAGCGGCCAGCCGCCGGCCGCGAGAGCTGCCTCGACCTGCGCGCACAGGGCGTCGTGGTCGACTCCCCCGGCGGCGGTGACGACGAGGGTCTCGGGGCGGTAGTGCTCGCGGTAGTGCTCCCACACGGCGTCGCGCGGGACGTCGCGGATGGTCTGCGGGGTGCCCCCGATGGGACGCCCGAGCGGCGTGTCGCCGAAGACGGCGGCCGCGAACTGCTCGTGAGCGACGTCCGACGGGTCGTCGTCGTTCATCGCGAGCTCTTCGAGGATGACGCCGCGCTCGGTCTCGAGCTCGTCGGCGTCGAGCCGGGCGGACGTCACCATGTCGGCGATGACGTCGACGGCCATCGGCACGTCGGAGTCGAGCACGCGCGCGTAGTAGCACGTGTGCTCCTTGCCGGTGGCGGCGTTGGCCTCGCCGCCCACCGCGTCGAACGCCTCGGCGATGTCCATCGCCGAGCGTCGCGCGGTGCCCTTGAACAGCAGGTGCTCGAGGAAGTGCGTCGAGCCGAAGTGGCCCGACGTCTCGTCGCGCGAGCCGACGCCGACCCACGCGCCGACCGTGGCCGAGCGCAGCCCGGGCATGAGCTCGGTGAGGACCCGGACGCCGCCGGGCAGGACGGTGCGCCGCACGGCGGCGCCCCCGTCCTGCCCGACGACGAGGTCGGCCCCCGGCGAACCGGGGGCGACCAACGGAAGGGAGAGCGGCACGTCAGACGTCGGCGGGGGCGGACGCGTCCGCGGCCTCGTCCTGGCTGCCGGCCTCGGCCTCGTCGAGCACCGCGTGCAGCGAGAGCTTGCCGCGCGGGTCGATCTCGCCGATCTCGACCTGGACCTTCTGGCCGATCTTGACGACGTCCTCGACGTTCTCGACGCGCTTGCCGCCCACGAGCTTGCGGATCTGCGAGATGTGCAGCAGACCGTCCTTGCCCGGGGACAGCGAGATGAACGCGCCGAACGTCGTCGTCTTGACCACGGTGCCGACGAAGCGCTCGCCGACCTCGGGCATGTGCGGGTTGGCGATCGCGTTGATCGCCGCCCGCGCGGCCTCCGCCGACGGACCGTCGGTGGCGCCGATGTAGACCGTGCCGTCGTCCTCGATGGAGATGTCGGCGCCGGTCTCCTCCTGGATCTGGTTGATCATCTTGCCCTTCGGGCCGATGACCTCGCCGATCTTGTCGACCGGCACCTTCACCGAGATGACGCGGGGCGCGAACGGGCTCATCTCGTCCGGGACGTCGATCGCCTCGGCGATGACGTCGAGGATCGCGAGGCGCGCCTCCTTGGCCTGCGTCAGCGCGCCGGCCAGCACCGAGGCGGGGATGCCGTCGAGCTTGGTGTCGAGCTGGATCGCGGTGACGAACTCGCGCGTGCCGGCGACCTTGAAGTCCATGTCGCCGAACGCGTCCTCGGCGCCCAGGATGTCGGTGAGCGCCGCGTAGCGGGTCTCACCGTCGACCGTGTCGGACACCAGGCCCATGGCGATGCCCGCGACGGGCGCGCGCAGCGGGACACCGGCGTTGAGCAGCGACAGCGTCGCGGCGCAGACGGAACCCATCGAGGTCGAGCCGTTCGAGCCCAGCGCCTCGGAGACCTGGCGGATCGCGTAGGGGAAGTCCTCGCGGGCCGGCAGAACCGGGACGATCGCGCGCTCGGCGAGCGCGCCGTGCCCGATCTCGCGGCGCTTGGGCGAGCCCACACGGCCGGTCTCACCGGTCGAGTAGGGCGGGAAGTTGTAGTGGTGCATGTACCGCTTGCGCGTCTCGGGCGACAGCGAGTCGATCTGCTGCTCCATGCGGAGCATGTTCAGCGTCGTGACGCCGAGGATCTGCGTCTCGCCGCGCTCGAACAGCGCCGAGCCGTGCGCGCGGGGCAGCACCTCGACCTCGGCCGACAGCGTGCGGATGTCCCGCAGGCCACGGCCGTCGATGCGGAAGCCGTCGGTGAGGATCCGCTGGCGGATGAGCTGCTTCTGCAGCGAGCGGTACGCGGCGGAGATCTCCTTCTCGCGACCCTCGAACTGCGCGGCGAGCTCGCCGGCGACCTCGGACTTGATCTCGTCCAGGCGGTTCTCGCGGTCCTGCTTGCCCGCGATCTGCAGCGCGGCGGACAGGCGCTCGGACGCGGCCTGCTCGACGGCGGCGAACGCGTCGGGCTGGTAGTCCGGGAACGTCGGGAAGGTCTGCGTCTCCTTGGCGGCCTGCGCGGCGAGCTGCTGCTGCGCCTCGACCAGGGCCTTGATGAACGGCTTCGACGCCTCCAGGCCCTCGGCGACGACGGCCTCGGTCGGCGCGACGCCACCCTCGTTCTTGATGAGGTCCCACGACTTCTCGGGCGCCTCGGCCTCGATCATCGCGATGGCGACGTCGCCGCCCTCGACGACGCGACCGGCGACGACGATCTCGAAGGTGGCCCGCTCGCGCTCGGTGTAGCGCGGGAACGCGACCCACTGGCCGTCGATCAGCGCGATGCGCACGGCCCCGACGGGGCCCGTGAACGGCAGGCCGGAGATCTGGGTGCTGATCGACGCGGCGTTGATCGCCAGCACGTCGTACGCGTCGTCGGGGTTGATCGACAGGACCGTGACGACGACCTGGACCTCGTTGCGCAGGCCCTTGACGAACAGGGGGCGCAGCGGGCGGTCGATGAGACGGCACGCGAGGATCGCGTCGGTCGAGGGGCGGCCCTCGCGACGGAAGAACGAGCCGGGGATCTTGCCCGCGGCGTACTGGCGCTCCTCGACGTCGACCGTCAGGGGGAAGAAGTCGAAGCCCTCGCGCGGGTGCTTGCCGGCCGTCGTGGCCGACAGCAGCATCGTGTCGTCGTCGAGGTAGGCCACGGCGGAGCCGGCGGCCTGCTTGGCGATGCGGCCCGTCTCGAAGCGGACGGTGCGGGTGCCGAAGCGACCGTTGTCGATCACGGCCTCGGCGAACTGGATCTCGGGACCCTCCACGGGTGCCCTCCTTGTTCTCGAAGGCGCCGCCCAGCCCCGCGACGGTCTTCGACCGTGGTACCCGGACACGAGTTCCGGGAGCCACTACCGAGGACCGGACGAGCGGGTCGGCGCGGTGGGATGCGGTGGTGCGTGCGTGCGGGGTACCGACCCCGTACGCAGGACCAGCCCGGACCGAGACGGTCCGGGCTGGTCCAGGTGGTTCAGCGACGCAGGCCGAGCCGCTCGATGAGGGCGCGGTAGCGGTTGATGTCGATCTTCTGCAGGTAGGCCTGGAGGCGACGACGGCGCCCGACCAGGAGGAGCAGACCACGACGGCTGTGGTGGTCGTGCTTGTGCTCCTTGAGGTGCTCGTTCAGGTCGTTGATGCGGCGCGTCAGCACGGCGATCTGGACCTCGGGCGAGCCGGTGTCGCCCTCGTGGGTGGCGTACTCGGCCATGATGGCCTGCTTCGTGGCGGGGTCGAGCGACACGGTGTCTCCTCAGGATCTTCGTTGCGCGGTGCGCCGGGGCATGTCCACCCGGGCTCTCTCGGTCCGCGGCCGGTCGTACGGCACGGTCACTCTACCGCACCTCGGCACGTGCGGTCCGTGGGTCCGACGCCGTGATCAGGGTGCGGAGACCGCGAGCACCCGCCGCACGTCGTCGACGTCGCGGGCCATGCGCTCGAGCAGCGCGTCGACCGAGTCGAACCGCAGCGTCGGACGCAGCCGCTCGACGAGCTCGAGCACGACCTCGTCGTCGTAGAGGTCGAGGTCGGTGCGGTCCAGCACGTAGGCCTCGACGCGGCGGTCGCGCCCGTCGAAGGTCGGGTTGGTGCCGATCGACACGGCCGCGGGCAGCACGCGCTCGGACTCCGGCACGGACGTGCCGTCGGCGCGCCGCTCGCGGCGCAGCCACCCCGCGTACACGCCGTCGGCGGGGATCATGCCCGCGACGTCGCCCAGGTTCGCCGTGGGGTACCCGAGCTCGCGGCCGCGCGCGTCGCCGTGCACGACGACGCCCCGCACGTGGTGCGTGCGCCCGAGCACGTCGCTCGCGGCACGGACGTCACCGGCCGCGAGGAGCTCGCGCACCCACGTCGAGGACCAGCGTCGGTAGCCCGGCGCGTCCTCGTCGTCGGGACGCACGTCGTCGATGACCTCGACCTCGAAGCCGTGCCGCTCCCCCAGCTCGCGCATCGTCGTCAGGTCACCCGCGTTCTGCCAGCCGAACCGCACGTCACGGCCCACCACGACGGTCCGCGCGTGCAGCGCGTCCACGAGGTAGCGCCGCACGAATGCCTCAGGCGTCTGCCGCGCGAAGTCGAGCGTGTACGTGACGAGCAGCGCGGCGTCCAGCCCCGTGCCGGCGAGCAGCTCGAGCCGGTCCGCGTCGCCCAGCAGCAGCGGCGGCGCCTCGAGCGGCCGGTGCACCTGTGCGGGGTGCGGCGTGAACGTCACGGCGACCGCCTGCGCGCCCACGGCGCGCGCGTCGGCGACCATGCGCGTCAGCACCGCGACGTGCCCGCGGTGGACGCCGTCGAAGTTGCCGAGCGTCACGACGGACGGCCCCCACGCCGTGGGCACCTGCGACACGTCGGTCCAGACCTGCACACCCGCTCCCGTCTGCGCCCCGCGCACGCGGGACCCGGCGGACAAGCCTGCCACGCCCGGGGCCCGTGGCCGTCACCGGCCGCGGCGACGAGTCCGCCGGGGACGCGCGGCGACGTGCGGAGCACGGACGACGGCGCCCCGCCGGTCGCGACCGACGGGGCGCCGTCGCACCTCAGCGCCCGAACCGCAGCGTCAGCCGCGCCCCGTCGGAGGTGGCACGCCCGGCGTCGTTCGTGAAGACCGCGCGGTACTGCGTGCCGATCGCCAGCGGCGTGACCGGCACCCGCAGGGTCGTGGCGTGCGCACCGGGCACGGGCAGCCACGGACCGGAGAACCAGCGGAACTGCCAGCGGACCGTCGGCTGCGGGTACCCGCTCGCCGCCGCCTCGAACGTCGCCCAGGTGCCCAGGCGCGCCGTCGTGTCGGCCGGCTGCCGCACGACGACGGGCGCGGACGACGCGACGACCAGGCGGGCGACGTCGCTCGTCACGGAGCCCGACGCGTTCGTGAACACCGCGCGGTACCTCGTGCCGGCGTTCGCCGCGGTCGCGACGACGTCGAGCGACGCACCGGTCGCACCGGCGACGTCCCGCCACCCGCGACCGTCACCGACCTGCCACTGCACGGTCGGCGCCGGGACGCCCGAGGCGGCGGCCGTGAACGTCGCAGTCGCACCGAGCGCGACGCTGACGTCGACCGGCTGGGTCGTGACGGCGGGCGCGACCGCCGCGACCGACCCGTCGCGCTGGTCCGCGACGAACGACGCGACCCACGACAGCGCCGAGTTCCAGTTGATCGTGAGCTCGTTCGACGCCCACGAGCTGATCTCGTCGAGGTAGCAGGTGGCCGGTGCGCACCCCTCGGTGAACGCGGCCTGCATGGTCGGGTCCCACGTGGAGGCGATCGAGTTGGGCCCGCCGGCGAGCGAGCCGACCGGCGGGTGCGGCAGCGACGGGTCGAGCTGCGCCGCGAACCAGCGCGAGTGCTGGTTCTGCGACGACACCGTCCCCCAGCCCGTCACGTAGGAGTGGTTGAGGGCGTTGCGGCCGAACAGGTAGTCGAGGCCCTCGAGCGTGCCGCGCAGGTACCGCTCGTCGTGCGTGAGGTCGTACGCGGTCGCGGTCACGACGAGGATGTTCGCGACCGAGGAGTTCGAGCCCCAGTCGTACACGCCACCGGTCGGCGAGTACACCGAGCCCCACGGCTGCGCGTCCTGGGCCGCGAGGTACGCGTCGGCCGCGGCGACGACCGACGCCCTGGCCGCGTCGCGGTCGGGCAGCGCGTTCGGCACGGTCGCGAGCGTGAGCCGGCCCAGCGCGGCCGTGCTCCCCCACGAGAACCCGCCGACGCCGAACACGTCGCCCGTGTGGTGCCGGCTGGCCGCGACGTCGTCGGCGTACCGCTGCTCACCGGTCGTGACGAACAGCTCGGCGGCCGCCCAGTAGAACTCGTCGGTGACGTCGGCGTCGTCGTACGGGCCGCCGCCGTCGCTGCCCGCGGCGGCCGGTGCGTAGACGTCGGGGTGCGCGAGCGCCGCGTCGTACGTCGAGCGCGCCGCCGCGAGCAGCGTGTCGGCGAACCCCTGGTCGTACGGCGCGAACAGGCGCGCGCCCTGGGCCGCGACGGCCGCGACGTTGAGCGTCGCCGCCGTGGACGGCCGGTGCAGCGAGCGCGGCTGCGCGTCGTCCGCGGGCATGAGCGGCAGACCCGTCCAGCCCTCGTCGTGGATCTTGTGGTGCACCATGCCGGCGTACTCGCCGGACGGCGCGACCATCCGCAGCATCCAGTCGAGCTCCCAGCGCGCCTCGTCGAGGACGTCGGGGACGCCGTCGCCGTGCTCCGGCAGGGCGAGCGTGCCGTCGTCCAGCGCACCCGGCTGCGCCGTCGCGGCCGTGAGCGTGCGCTCGTACGTCGAGAGCAGCTGCGCGACGGCGATGCCGCCGTTGACGACGTACTTGCCGTGGTCGCCCGCGTCGTACCAGCCGCCGCTCACGTCGAGCGTGTAGTCGCACGTCCAGCCGTCGTAGTAGTCGCGCGGCCCGATGCACGGCACCGCGGTGTCGCCCTGGTTCGGGGCGACGCCGACGTGCCCGGCCTCGCGCGCGTACTGCTCGCCGACGATCGACGCCTCGATGTCGGTGCCCGACCGCGCGAGGTAGAAGTAGTTGAGCGCGTCGTACCGCAGCTGGGCGTACAGGTCCGCGGCGATCGCGAACGGGTGGCTCGTCTCGCCGTCCGCGACGAGCGTCAGACCGGTCCCCGTGGCCGTGACGTCGGAGAAGTCGACGACGTGCACGTCCCGACCCGACGACGCGTCCGCGCCGACGACCTGCGTCGTGCCCTGCGCGAGGGTCGCGCCGTCGGCGTCGTGCAGCTCCCACGCGACGGGCTCCGTCGCGTCGGTCACGAGCGTCGCGCGCTTCGGGCCCTGCGGCAGGTACCCCACCTGGTTGACGCGCACGCGCGGACCGGTGTCCGGCTCGTAGGCGGGCGGCGGGGTGGCGGACGTGGTCAACGAGACCTCCGAGAGGCAGAACGTGTACGGCGCGGCCTTGCCCAGGTGGAACGCCACCTGGCCGGCGGCCTCGCCGTCGGCGGGGAACGTGTGCGCCGCCGTGAACGGGTACGTCAGGGTCGTGGCCTGCGTCCCGAGCGGTGCGGCGGACTGGTCGAGCACCGTACGGTACGCACCGCCGCCCTCGCCGACGATCGCGCGCACGGGAGTGGCGGGCTCCGTGCGACCCGTGAAGGTCAGCACGTAGTTCTCGCCCTCCTCGATCGGCAGGCCCGTGAACGACAGACCCGCGTCCCACGGGTTCGCGTTGCCGCCGGGCACGTCGACGCACATCTCGCCGTCGGCGAACGTCGGGTCGCCCGTGCCGTACAGGCCCCAGGGCCCGAGGTCCTCGGCGAACGACGTGTGCGGCAGGAGCTCGGCGTCGCCGGAGAACGTGACGTCGTCGAGGCAGAACGTCCACGCGTCGGGCGTGAACCCGCCGAGCTGGAACGCGATCTGCCCCTCGGGCTCCTCGTCCGTCGCCGTCGCGGGGTAGGACGCGGTCGCGGTGAACACCTCCTCGACGGCCGTGGGTGAGGCCGTGAGGGACGGGCTCGTGTCGAGCACCGTGCCGTAGGGCGCGCCGTTCTGGCCGACGAGCGCCCGGATCGTGACGTCGGTCGACGCGCTGGCCGTGTACGCGAGCGTGTAGGTCGTCCCCTCCTCGACAGCGACGCCGTTGAGCACGACGCCCACGCCGTACTGCGCGGAGCCGGCAGGCACGTCGACGCACAGCGCCCCCGCGCTCGTGTCCACGTCGCCGTCCGTGCCGTAGGCGACCCACGCGCCGGGCCCGTCGTCGAAGTCGTCGTCGACCGCCGTCGCGGGCGCCAGCCCGGCGCCGGCGAGGACGGCGGCGGCCGTGAGGGCGGTCGCCACGCGGGCGGTCCGTCGTGCACGTCGAGAAACCACGTCGTCTCCCCTGGGTTCGGGAGCGCTCCCACCTCGGTGTGGGAGGCGCTCGTCGTGCGAGCCAGGGTAGGGGTGAACCGGACGATCCGGAAGAGTCCGACGTGCTGCGGTGCGCATCGGGGCGGCACGGCGTCCCATCACGCTCGTCCGCTCGACGCGGAGGAGCGCTCAGGACGCGGGCGAGAACACCACGACAGGCCGCAGCCGGGGCCCGCGACGCTCGACCACCGCGACGAGCGACCCGTCGGGCCCGAGCGCGGCGAGCGGCCCGTCCGGCGCACCGGTGGCGTCGACGCCCTGGCCGTAGGACAGCGCGCGGGCATCCGCCTCGTCGAGCTCGCGCGCCGGCAGCGCGGCACGCGCGGCGTCCGCGAGCGGAAGGACCGCCACCGCCCGGTCCTCGGGCGTGGCCGCGAGGGCGTCGAGCGTGCGTGCGTCGGCCAGCCCGTAGCCCGCCACACGGGTCCGGCGCAGCGCGGTGAGGTGCCCGCCGACGCCGAGCGCCGCACCCAGGTCCCTCGCCAGGGCACGGACGTACGTGCCCGACGAGCAGGTCACGGCCACGTCGACGTCGAGGACCCCGACGCCGTCGACGGTCGCGGGACGCACGTCGAGCACGTCGAGACGGGCCACGTGCACCGGGCGCGCGGCGAGCTCGACGTCCTCGCCGGACCGCACGCGGGCGTAGGCGCGCTGCCCGTCGACCTTGATGGCCGACACGCTGCTCGGCACCTGCTGGATGTCGCCGGTGAGCGCGGCCACGGGTGCGGCGAGGTCGTCCCGCGTGAGGCCCGACGCGTCGTGGACGACCACGGTCTCGCCCTCGGCGTCGTCGGTGGTCGTCGCGACCCCGAGGCGCACGGTGGCGGTGTAGTCCTTGTCGGCGCCCGTGACGTACGTGAGCAGACGGGTCGCACGCCCGACGCCGATCACCAGCACGCCCGTCGCCATGGGGTCGAGCGTGCCGGCGTGGCCGACCTTGCGGGTCGACGCCAGCCGCCGCACGCGGGCCACGACGTCGTGGCTGGTCCAGCCCGCGGGCTTGTCGACGACGAGCACGCCGTCGTCGGCCGTGGGGCGGCGCGGCCCGGCGGGCGGGCGGGCCGCCCGCTCGGGTCGGCTCACTCGGCGGTGTCGTCGTCGGCGCGGCGGTACGGGTCCTCGTCGCCGGCGTACCGGGCACCCTGCGCGAGGCGCGCGACCTCGGCGTCCCGACGGGCCGCCTCGGACAGCGCCGACTCGAGGTGCGCCGCGGTCTCGGGGACCGCGTCGAGGTGGAACGCGAGCGTCGGCGTGAGCCGGATGCCCGTCTGCTTGCCGACCTCGGAGCGGATGAGCCCCTTGGCGCTCTCGAGCGCCTTCGCGGACCCCGCGCGCGCCTCGTCGTCCCCGAGCACGGTGTAGTACACGTCCGCGTGCTGCAGGTCGCCGGTGACGCGCACGTCGGTCACCGTCACGAACCCGAGCCGCGGGTCCTTCACGCGCGTGTCGATCATCTGCGCGACGACCTGCTGCACCCGCTCCGCGAGCTTGCGCGCCCGCCCTGTGTCAGCCATGTGTCCAGCCTTCCTTCCAGGCCCTCCCCCTCCCGGGGGCGTGGGGTACCTCACCACTGACGAGGGTGGCCGCAGGGAGGGGTGCGGCGGGCCGTGGTGGGCCTGGCACGGGCCGCCAGGCCCGCGGTAGGCCCGCCGCACCCCTCCCGGAGGCCGCCCGGGGGCGAGCACGTGGCTCACCCCCGGGCAACGAACCTCACGAACGCGGCTTCTCCCGCATCTCCCACGTCTCGATGACGTCCTCGGGCTGCAGGTCGTTGAACGACCCGAGACCGATACCGCACTCGTAGCCCTCGCGGACCTCGGTCGCGTCGTCCTTGAAGCGCTTGAGCGACTCGATCGTGAGGTTGTCCCCCACGACCTTGCCGCCGCGCAGGACGCGGGCCTTCGAGTTGCGGACGATCGTGCCCGAGCGCACGAGCGAACCGGCGATGTTGCCGAACTTGGAGGAGCGGAACACCTCGCGCACCTCGGCGGTCCCGAGCTGCACCTCCTCGTACTCCGGCTTGAGCATGCCCTTGAGGGCCGCCTCGACGTCGTCGATCGCCTGGTAGATGACCGAGTAGAAGCGCACGTCGACGCCCTCGCGGTCGGCCAGCTCCTCGACGCGCTCCGCGTACTTCACGTTGAAGCCGATGATGATCGCGTTGTCGACGGTGGCGAGGTTGACGTCGTTCTGCGTGATGGCACCCACACCGCGGTGGATGACGCGCAGGTCGACCTCGTCGCCGACGTCGATCTTGAGCAGCGCGTCCTCGAGCGCCTCGACGGCACCCGACACGTCGCCCTTGAGGACGAGGTTGAGGGTCTCGACCTTGCCCTGCTGGAGCGCCTGCGTGAAGTCCTCGAGGCTGATGCGCTTGCGGCGCTTGGCCAGGAGGGCGGCACGCTCGGCCGCCTCGCGCTTCTCGGCGATCTGCCGCGCGGTCCGCTCGTCGGGCGCCACGAGGAACGTGTCACCCGCGCTCGGCACCGACGCCAGGCCGAGGACCTGGACCGGACGGGCCGGGCCCGCCTCGGCGACGGTCTCGCCGTGCTCGTCGAACATCGCGCGGACGCGGCCGTGGGCCGTGCCCGCGACGATCGCGTCACCGACGCGCAGCGTGCCGGACTGGACCAGGACGGTCGCGACCGCGCCGCGGCCCTTGTCGAGGTTCGCCTCGATGGCGACGCCACGCGCGTCCTTGTCGGGGTTGGCCCGCAGGTCGAGCGACGCGTCGGCGGTGAGCAGGACGGCCTCGAGGAGCTCGTCGATGCCCATGCGCTGCTTCGCCGAGACGTTGACGAACATCGTGTCGCCGCCGTACTCCTCGGCCACGAGGTTGTACTCGGTCAGCTGCTGGCGGATCTTGTCGGGGTTCGCCGACTCCTTGTCCACCTTGTTGACCGCCACGACGATCGGCACGTTGGCCGCCTGCGCGTGGTTGAGCGCCTCGATGGTCTGGGGCATCACGCCGTCGTCCGCCGCGACCACGAGGATCGCGATGTCGGTGACCTGCGCACCACGGGCACGCATGGCGGTGAACGCCTCGTGACCCGGGGTGTCGATGAACGTGATGGCCCGCTCCTGGCCCTCGTGCTCGGCACGGACCTGGTAGGCACCGATGTGCTGCGTGATGCCGCCGGCCTCGCCCGCGACGACGTCCGTGGAGCGGATCGCGTCGAGGAGCTTGGTCTTTCCGTGGTCGACGTGGCCCATGACGGTGACCACGGGGGGACGCGCCATGAGGTCGTCGTCGCCCTCGGCCTCGAGCTCGGCGTCGAGGTCGATGTCGAAGGACCCGAGCAGCTCGCGGTCCTCCTCCTCGGCCGACACCATCTCGATGACGTAGCCGAGCTCGGCCGCGAGCGTGCCGAACGTGTCCTCGTCGAGCGACTGCGTCGCGGTCGCCATCTCACCGAGGTGGAACAGCACCGTGACGAGGGCTGCCGGGTTGGCGTCGATCTTGTCGGCGAAGTCGTTGAGCGACGAGCCGTGACGCAGGCGGATGACCGTCTTGCCGTTGCCGCGCGGGACGCTGACGCCACCGAGCGACGGGGCCTGCATGGCCTCGAACTCCTGGCGCTTCGCGCGCTTCGACTTCCGCCCGCGGACCGGACGACCGCCGGCGCGACCGAACGCGCCCTGGGTCGAGCCGCGACCGGCACCGCCGGGACGACCGCCGCCGCCGGGACGACCGGCGAAGCCGCCGCCACCGCCGGGAGCACCGCCACCGGGTCGCGCACCGCCGCCGAAGCCGCCGCGACCGCCGCCGCCGCGACCGGCGCCCGCACCCGCGGGACGCTCGCCGGGGCGACCGACACCGCTCTGGGTGCGGCCGGGCATCATGCCCGGGTTGGGACGCGGGCCACCGGGACGCGGACCGCCCGGACGGGGACCGCCGGGACGCTCGCCCGCGGCCGCGGCCGGGGCGCCCTCGGCGGGACGCCGGTCACCGGGACGCGGCATGCCCTGCGAGGACGCGAACGGGTTGTTGCCCGGGCGGGGACCGCCGGGACGCGGACCGCCGGAGCGGTCGCCGCCGCGCGGCATGCCCTGCGAGGGCGCGAAGGGGTTGTTGCCGGGGCGAGCCGCGGGGCGCGGCGCGCCCGGACGGGCGCCACCGGGCGCACCGGAGCCGCCGCCCTGCGCGGGACGCGGGGCACCGGGACGGGCGCCGGGCGT
>NZ_LNTD01000071.1 GCF_001462455.1 Cellulomonas sp. B6 | reverse complement strand
GGCGGGGGTGCGGACCACGAGGACCGCGTCGGCGGGGGCGTCGAGGGCCTCGTAGGTGTGGTCGGTGTCGCTCGTCCACGTCGTCGCGTCGCCCGTGGCGAGCGTGACCTGCGCGCCCGCGGCTCCCGCGCGTGCGCGGCCGCGGGTCACCACGAGGTGCTCGACGACGCCCGGCCCGTGCGCGGCCGACGTGTGCTCCCGCCCGGGCTCGAGCCGCAGCGCGTAGACCTCGACCGTGCCGGCGGCGTCGGCGTGCGCGTCGAGCAGCCGGGCGGTGATGCCGGGGGACGCGACCTGCGCGCCGACCCGCTCGGCCAGCAGCCACGACAGCGGCAGCCCGAGCGCGCCCGACAGCGCGTAGAGCGTGCCGAGCGTGGGGTTGCGCGCGCCGTGCTCGATCTCGGAGAGCGAGCCCTTGCCGACGCCGGCGGCCGCGGCGAGCGCACCGAGCGACAGCCCGCGCTCGGTGCGCGCGCGGCGCAGCCGGTCGCCGATGAGTGCGGGCAGCGCGTCGGCCGGCGTGGTCGGGGCGGGGGACGCGTCGGCGGGCACGCGACGAGGATAGGGGAGTGTTCCGTCGACGGAACACCTCGGCTACCGTTCTGTTCGTGGAACGCCTGCAGCCGCACCTCGTCGGCCTCGTGACGGCCCTCGTCGGGTTCACCAGCTCGTTCGCCGTCGTCCTCGCCGGGCTGCGCGCCGTCGGCGCCGACCCGCGCCAGGCCACGTCGGGGCTCGTCGCGCTGTGCGCCGTGCAGGGCCTCGCGACCGTCGTGCTGTCGCAGCGGTATCGCACGCCGCTGACCGCCGCCTGGTCCACGCCCGGTGCCGCGCTGCTCGTCGCGACCGGCAGCGTGGCCGGCGGGTGGCCCGCCGCGGTCGGCGCGTTCGTCGTGTGCGGCGGGCTCCTGGTGCTCACGGCGCTGTGGCGGCCGCTCGGGCGGCTCGTCGCCGCCGTCCCCGCACCGCTCGCGCAGGCGATGCTCGCGGGCGTCCTGCTCACGCTGTGCCTCGCGCCCGTGCGAGGGCTCGTCGCAGCGCCCCTGCTGGTGGCGCCCGTCGTGCTGCTGTGGCTCGTGCTGCTGCGCCTCGCGCCCCGCTGGGCGGCGCCCGCGGCGTTCGCGGCGGCGCTCGTCGTGGCCGTCGTCGTCACGACGCGCGCCGGCCACCCGCCCGCGCTCGTGGCACCGCTCGTCGAGCTCACGGCGCCCGCCTTCACGCCGGGCGCGCTCGTCGGGATCGCCGTGCCCCTCTACCTCGTGACGATGGCCTCGCAGAACGTGCCCGGCGCGGCCGTCGTCGCGTCCGCGGGGTACGCCGTGCCGTGGCGTGCGTCGCTGCTGGTCACGGGCGCCGGGACCGTCGCGGGTGCCGCGGCCGGCGCGCATGCCGTCAACCTCGCGGCCATCACCGCGGCGCTGCCCGCCTCGCCCGACGCGCACCCCGACCCCGCGCGGCGGTGGGTCGCGTCCCGCACGGCCGGCGTGTGCTACCTGGTGCTCGCGGCCCTCGCCCCGACGCTCACGGCGCTCGTCGCCGCCGCCCCGGCCGGGCTCGTCGAGGCCGTCGCGGGGCTCGCGCTGCTGCCCGCGCTCGGGTCGGCGCTCGCCGTCGCCACCGGTGACGCGGCGCGGCGGGTGCCCGCGCTGATCACGTTCCTGCTCGCGGCGAGCTCGGTCACGATCGCGGGGGTCGGCTCGGCGTTCTGGGGGCTCGTCGCGGGCCTGGTCGCGTGGCGGTGGTTGCGTCCGCGCGTCGCCGCGCCGGTGTCCTCCGCGCCTGAGCCCCGCCCGCCGGCGACCTGAGCCTCCACCTGCCGTCGGTCGCCCACCGACGGCCACCACGTCACTACGCTGCCGACTACGCCCCCGTCGAGTGCGGGGTTGTGCCGGGGGTGGCGGCCGAGAACCGGCAGAACCCCGCGTTCGGCGGATCGGGTGGGCCGGTGGGCGGTGGCCGGTGCGACGGTCGTGGACGACGACGGGGCCGGGCGCCCTCGGTGAGGGTGCCCGGCCCCGTCGTCGGTGCCGTGCGTCAGAACGCCGGGACGACCTCGCCGTCCGGCCAGCGCTTCTCGATGAACGCGCGGACCTCGTCGGAGTGCAGGAGGCCGTCGAGCTTCACGAGCGCGGGGTTCGCCTTGTCCTCCGCGCGCACGGCGAGGAAGTTGGCGTACGGGTTGTCCTCGCCCGACTCCAGCAGGATCGAGTCCTTGGCCGGGTTGAGGCCCGCCTCGAGCGCGTAGTTGCCGTTGATGATCGCGGCGTCCACGTCCTGCAGCGAGACCACGAGCTGCTCGGGTGCGGTCTCGACGAACTCGAGGTTCTTCGGGTTGTCCTTGATGTCGAGCAGGGTCGCGTCGCCGTCGGTCTTCTCGAGCGTGATGAGCCCGCCCTTGACCAGCAGGTCGAGCGCGCGCGACTGGTTGCCGGGGTCGTTGGTGATGCCGACGACGCCGCCGTCGGGGATGTCGTCGACCGACTCGACCTTCTTCGAGTACACGCCGTACGGCTCGATGTGCACGCCGTCGAAGTGGTCGAAGTCGAAGCCGTTCTCCTCGACCTGCGCCGTGAAGTACGGCAGGTGCTGGAAGTAGTTGGCGTCGAGCTCGCCCTCGGCGAGCGCCGTGTTCGGCAGCACGTAGTCCGTGAACTCGCGGATGTCGAGGTCGAGACCCGCGTCGGCCGCGAGCTCGTCCTTGACGAACTGCAGGATCTCGGCGTGCGGCACGGGGCTCGCGCCGACCACGAGGGTCGTGGTGCCGGACGCGTCGGTCGAGCCCGCGGACGCGCCGGCGTCCGGGTCGTCGCCACCCGCGCAGCCCGTCATCACCAGGGCCGCTGCGGACAGGACGGCTGCGGTGCGGACGATTCTCTTCATCGCGGGTGTTCCTCTCAGGGTCCGTCCCCCGGTCGGGGACGACGTGCGGGGGCCGCGGTCGCGGCGGGGCGTGCTCACCTGTGGTCCAGGCGGCGGGCGACGGCGTCGCCGACGAGCTGGACCACGGTGACCAGCACGACGATGACGACGACGGACGTGTACAGGACGGTCGGGTCGAACCGCTGGAACCCGTAGGTGATCGCGAGGAACCCGAGGCCGCCGGCGCCGATCGCGCCGACCATCGCGGAGTACCCGATGAGCGCGATCACGGTGACGGTGAACCCGGAGACGATCGCGGGCAGCGCCTCGCGCACCAGCACCGCGCCGAGGATCTTCGGCGTCGTCGACCCCATGACGCGTGCGGCCTCGACCTTGCCGGGCGCGACGTCGCGGACCGCGGTCTCGACGAGCCGCGCGAAGAACGGGATGGTCCCGAGGCTGAGCGGCACGACCGCGGCCTCCCACCCGAGGCTCGTGCCGACGATCGCCCGGGTCACGGGGATCACGGCGACGGCCAGGATGATGAACGGCAGCGCGCGCAGCGTGTTGACCACGAAGCCGAGCACGGCGGACGCCGTGCGGTTCGGGGTCAGCCCGTCGGACGCGAGCGAGCGCAGCAGCAGCCCCAGCGGCAGCCCGACGACGAGCACGACGAGCGCCGACAGCCCCACCATCTGGAGGGTCTCGACGGTCGCCTCGGGGAGCTTCTGCTGGATGACGCGGTTGGTCGTGAGCTCGATCCACAGGTCGCCCATCACGCCACCTCCTGCCCGGCGTCGGTGGTGGTCGGGACGGCGAGCGGGTCGAGCCCCGCGGCGCGCAGCCGCTCGACGACCTCGGGCACGCGCCCGGTCGGGGCGTCGACGATGAGCCGGCCGACCCGGACGCCGCCGAGCGGCTCGACCGTGGCGGACGCGACCTCGACGTCGTCGCCGAGCGCGGCGACGGCGGCGAACGCGAGGCTCGTCGGCACGGCGTCGGTCGAGAACACGGCCTCGACGAGCGCGCGCCGGTCGCCGGGCGGCAGGTCGGGCACGGGCACCAGCGCGCGGGACAGCGGCGAGCCGACGGCCGTGACGACCTGCGCGAGCGCACCGGTCTGCACGACACGGCCGTGCTCGAGCAGCGTCACGTGGTCGCACACGTCGCGCACCACGGCGGGCTCGTGCGTGATGACGACGACCGTGATGCCGAGCCGGTCGCGCAGGTCGCGCACGAGGCCGAGGATCTGGCGCGTGGTCTCGCCGTCGAGCGCCGACGTGGGCTCGTCGCACAGCAGCACGCCCGGCTCGGTGGCCAGCGCGCGGGCGATGCCGACGCGCTGCTTCTGCCCGCCGGACAGCTGGGCGGGGTAGGCGCCGGCGCGGTCGCCGAGGCCGACGAGGTCGAGCAGCTCGGCGACCCGGTCGGCGCGCTCGTGCCGACGGACCCCGGCGACCTCGAGCGGGTAGGCGACGTTCGCGGCGATGGTGCGCGAGTCGAGCAGGTTGACGTGCTGGAAGACCATGCCCGTGCGGCGGCGGGCCGCGCGCAGCTTGCTCTCGGCGAGGTCGGAGATCGTCACGCCGTCGACCCGGACCGTGCCGGACGTGGGGCGCTCGAGGCCCGTGAGGCAGCGGATGAGCGTCGACTTGCCGGCGCCCGAGCGCCCGACGATGCCGTGCACGGTGCCGCGCTCGACGTGCAGGTCGATGCCGTCGAGCGCGACGACGTCACCGTCGGGCGACGCGTAGACCTTGCGGAGGCCGGTCAGCTCGATCACGGGGGTCCTTCGAGGTGGTGCCGCGGGCGGGGCACGCAGGGTGCCGGTGCGGCGGGCGGGGGACGACCCGGGCGCGGACGAGCGGCAGCGGGTCAGGGGAGCGCGCGAGGGGCGCGCGGGGTCGCCGTCAGCGACACATTCGGGCACGGCACATGCAGGCGGCGACGGCGAGGGCCGGTCGCGACGCGTGCGTGTCGATGTGTGCCATGTCCGCCATGCAAGCACGCGCCGTGGACGCACCCCGGCGCCGTCTCGGCATGTGGGACCACATGTCGAGACGGGGCGTCAGATCGTCCGGGACGTCGCACGACGTCCCGGTTCACAGGTCCAGCAGCGGGATCACCGGCGGCCCGGCGACGACGTTCTCCAGCGGCCGCTCGGCCAGCAGCGCCGTGAGCTGGCGCCGCGCGAGCTCGGTCAGGCGCGCCGCCGTCAGCGGTGTGTCGCGCCCCACTCCCGGCGTCACGAGCGCGTTCGGTGCGCGCCACAGCAGGTGGTCGGGCGGCAGCGGGGACGGGTCCGTCACGTCGAGCGCGGCGCGCAGCCGACCCGACCCGAGCTCGTCGACCAGCGCGTCGGTGTCGACGACGCGCCCGTGCGCGACGTTCACGAGCAGCGCGTCGTCGTGCATCGCCGCGAGGAAGTCCTCGTCGACCAGGTGCGTCGTCGCGTCGGTGAGCGGCACCGCGAGCACCACGACGTCCGCGCGCGGCAGCAGGTGCGGCAGCTCGTCGACCCCGTGCACGTGGCCGTCGAGCGTCTCGCGCGCCGTGCGCGCCACGACCGTCACCGACGCCCGGAAGGCGCGCAGCCGCGCGACGACCTCGGTGCCGAGCGCCCCGGCGCCGACGACGAGGACCCGGCTGCCCGCGAGCGACGCCCGCCGCCCCGGCGCGGCCGACCAGTGCTGCACGGCCATGCGGCGCGCGGCGTCGTCGATGCCCCGCAGCTGCGCGAGCGCCAGCCCGACCGCGAGCTCCGCCGCACCGTCGGCGTGCACGCCGCGCGCGTCCGCCACGGTCACGCCACCCGGCAGGACGCCCGCGAGGCCGTCGTGCCACGCGCTCGCGAGCTGCACGAACCGCAGGTGCGGCGCCCGGGCGACCCGCTCGAGCACCCGCGGGTCGTGCGCGTCGGGCACCAGGACCGCATGTACGTCGTCGAGCGCGAGGCCCGCCGGCTCGTCGTCGGCGGTCGGGTCCCACAGGGCCGTGCGGGCGCCGCGCGGCGGCGCCCCGAACATCAGACGCAGCTCGGTGGCGGGGAAGGTCCAGGTCAGCACGGGGACATCCAACCGTGTCCGGGTTGCCTGCGTATGTCCGTTCACACCGCACGGCGTCACCCGCGCGGGTGATCTGCCCCGCGGTCAGGCCACGAGCGCCGCCCGCAGCGCCGTCACCTCGGGTCCCGTCAGGCCCAGACCGTCGTGCAGGTAGCCCTCGACCGTGCCGAACGTCGAGGTCAGCGCCCCGAGCGCGGCGTCCAGGTACTCCTCGCGCACCTCGATCAGCGGGACCAGCAGGCCCGGGTCGCCACCCGCGTCGGCGAACCGGTGCAGCAGCGGGCCGTACATCGCCCGCACCGCCGCGTTCACCGCGAGGTACTCCGCCCGCGCGCCCGCGTGGTCGACGCCCGCGGCGAGCAGCAGCACGGTCGTGGCCCACCCCGTGCGGTCCTTGCCCGCGGTGCAGTGGTAGAGCACCGGCCCGGCGTCCTGGTCGAGCACCGCGCGCAGCAGCGTCGCGTACCCGGTGCGGGCCGCGTCGCCGACGACCAGGTCGACGTACGTCTCGCGCATCCGCGCCGCGGGGTCCAGCGCGGCGAGCGTCGCCTCGAGGTGCTGCGGCTGCGCCATCACCTGCGTGAGGTCGGCCGCGGGGGCGTGCGGGTCGAGCGTGAGGACGTCGACGTGCACCCCCCGCGCGCCGCGCGGCAGCACGTCGGGCGCGGCCGCGCGCTCGGCGTCGGTGCGCAGGTCGACGACCGTCCGGACGCCCAGCGCCGCGATCGCGGGGTCGTCGGCGATCGCGGCGGCGCGCAGCTCGGCCGAGCGGAGCGCGACGCCCCGACGCACGGTGCGCCCCTCGGCGGTGCGGCGCCCGCCGATGTCACGCAGGTTCGCGAGCACGTCCGACGCGAGCACGTGCGGGTCGTGCGCGGCGCCGTGGCCGGGCACCGGGACGGGCTCGCCGCTCGGGGTCGTGGGCGGGTGCGGGGGCAGCGTCGCGTCGTCGTCCACGGGCCGAGCCTGGCACACGGCGCCCCGGCGCGAGGCGGGACCGGTGCGCGTCCCCCGGACGCTCAGCCCGTGCGGCGGATCTGCTGGGCCCCGCGTCGGTCGCGCACGGCGACGCCGATCGTGCCGAGCTCGGACGTCAGCGCGTCGACCGTCGCGGGGTCCTCGTCGCCGAGGGCCGCACGACGGCGCACGAGCAGCGCGTCGGCACCGTCCGGCATGCCCGGGCGGCCCTGCGCCCACCGCCGCCACTCGTCGGCGTGCGGGTCGCCGTCCTCCGACCACGGGTACCCCGCGGCGCGCAGCGCGCGGCCCGTGCGCCGCAGCAGCGCGTCCGCCGGGCAGCGCAGCAGCTGCCGACCACCGGCGCCCAGGACCACGAGGTCGTCGCCGTCGGTGTGCACGTGCTCGACCGCGGCCCGGGCGACGAACCGCTCGTGCCCGTGGCGCACCACACCGATGCCCTCCGCGGTGACCTCGACGACGCCGACGTCGCGCCGCCACCGCTCCCAGCACCACGCGCCCACGGCGCCGCCCACCACCGCGACGACCGCGACCTGCGGCCCGGCCGGGGTCGCCAGGACGACGTCGCGCAGGAGCGGCACCGGCAGCAGCGTCCGGTCCGCCCACGTCACCAGCGGTCCGGTGACGCTCCCGAGCGCGGCGCCCAGGACCAGGCCCGTGCCCGTCAGCACGGCCAGGGCGCGCCCGCTCAGCGCGACGGCCGTCGCGCGGCCGGCGTCCACGCCCGTCGCCCCGCGGGCCGCCGCGACCGGGACGCGGTGCGACGACACGCCTCCTCATCGGCCGCGCGCTCGCGGAACGAAGGCACCCGCACGGACCGGCGGCTGTCGGTGCCCGCTCGTAGGGTGGCGCCGTGCCCGAAGGTCATACCGTCCACCGCATCGCCCGTCAGCTCGCGCTCGACCTCGTCGGACGCCCCTTGGCCGTCTCGTCGCCCCAGGGCAGGTTCGCCGCCGGCGCCGCGCGGCTCGACGGGCGGGTCATGACGCGCGCGTCCGCGGTCGGCAAGCAGCTGTTCTGCGCGTTCGGCGACGACGACGTGCTGCGCGTGCACCTGGGCCTGTACGGCGCGTGGGACCTGTACGGCGACGTCAGCCCGCTGGGCGACGGCGAGCGCGTGCGCGGCAGCCTCGGTGCGCCACGCGTGCGTCCGGGCGCCGCGATGGACGCGCAGCCCTCGACGCGGCGCCTGCGCATGGGCGAGGACGAGACCGAGCACACGACCGCCGGCGCGGCCGAGGGCGACCCGACGTGGCCGCCGCCCCCGCTGGGGCAGGTGCGCGTGCGGCTCGACTCCGGCACGGTCGTCGCGGACCTGCGCGGGCCGTCGGCGTGCGAGGTGCTGACGGCGGACGAGGCCGCGCTCGTGCGCGACCGCCTCGGCCCCGACCCGCAGGAGGTCGACGACCTCGACGCGGCCGGTGACGTGGTCGTCGAGCGCGTGACGCGCAGGAACGTCCCGGTCGGTCAGCTGCTCATGGACCAGTCCGTCGTCGCGGGCATCGGCAACATCTACCGCGCCGAGCTGCTGTTCCGGGCGCGGCTCGACCCGTGGACGCAGGGGCGCCGGGTCCCGCCCGACACCGTGCGCGCGCTGTGGCACGACTGGTCCGTGCTGCTCGCCGACGGCATCCGCGACGGCGTCATGCTCACGCGCGAGGACCTCGACGCGGCCGGCCGCGAGCGGGCCCGGCACGACCCGACCGCGCGGCACTGGGTGTACGGGCGCGGCGGCCTGCCGTGCCGCGTGTGCGGCACGCCCGTCGTGGTCGAGGAGATGGCGGCGCGCAAGCTCTACCGCTGCCCCGTCTGCCAGGTCTGACGCGCGAGCGGGGTCAGCCCTCGGCCGCCGGGGGCGCGTTCCGCTCGCCCACGGGCACCTCGGCGGCCAGCGTGTTGGCGCGCGTCGCGAGCGGGCACGCCCACGCCGGGTCGTACGCGCACGACGGCGCGTACGCGAAGTTCAGGTCGACGACCAGGCGTCCCACGTGGTCGGTCCCCAGGTCGGCGCCCTTGATGGTGTCCAGCAGGTACCGCCCGCCGCCGTACGTGACGGTCCCGGCGAGCGCGTCGCGCACGGGCAGGAACAGGCCGCCGCCGTACCCGCGCAGCGACCACAGCGTGAGGCGCCCGAGGTCGCCCAGCTCGACCACGCCGATCCGGTCGAAGCCCACGACGCCGTCGGTGCCGGTCGCCACGTCGAGCCGCTGCTGACCCGCGCGCTCGACCTCGACCTCGAACCGGTACGCGGGGTCGTAGGGGGCGACGTCGAGCCCGTCGAAGACGGCCCGCGCGTCGGCGGTGAGCGGGGACGCGGGATGGAACGCGAAGAGCTCGTCGCGCTGCTGCACCCACACGGCGTGCGCACCGGCCGGGTCGTCGACCGCGAGCGTCCGGACCTGCGCGTACGTCTGCGCGGTGCGGCGACGCCAGTCGGCGACGTCGAGGGCTGCGGTCAGGGGCGTGGCGTCGTGCACGGGTCCACCGTCGCAAGCGCGCGGCCGGCGCGCACGTCGAACGGCCGCGCGTCGGGGTCGTTCACCCGCCGGGCCGCGGTGCGCACGGCACGGTCGCCGTCTCCCCGCACGGTCGGCGTGGGCGGGTCGTGCGAGGCTGGCGGCATGGATCTGCGCATCTTCACCGAGCCCCAGCAGGGCGCCAGCTACGACGACCTCCTCGCGGTCGCGCGTGCCACCGAGGACCTCGGCTTCGACGCCTTCTTCCGCTCCGACCACTACCTCGTGATGGGCGACGGCGACGGGCTGCCGGGCCCGACGGACGCGTGGACGACGCTCGCGGGGCTCGCGCGCGAGACGAGCCGCATCCGGCTCGGGACGCTCGTGTCGGCCGCGACGTTCCGGTACCCGGGCGTGCTCGCGATCCAGGTCGCGCAGGTCGACCAGATGTCCGGCGGGCGTGTCGAGCTGGGGCTCGGCGCCGGCTGGTTCGCGGCCGAGCACGCGGCGTACGGCATCCCGTTCCCGGAGAAGCGGTTCGGTCTGCTGACCGAGCAGCTCGAGATCGTCTCGGGGCTGTGGGGCACGCCCGTGGGGGAGACGTTCAGCCACGCGGGCGAGCACTACACGCTCACGGACTCCCCGGCGCTGCCCAAGCCCGTGCAGCGCTCGCCGCTCGACCCCGCGCGCGCGGGCGTCCCGATCATCGTGGGTGGCGGCGGGCCCACGCGCACGCCGCGCCTCGCCGCGCGCTTCGCGGCCGAGTACAACCAGTCGTTCCCCGAGGTCGCGAGCGTCCCGGCACGCATCGCGCGACTCCGCGAGGAGTGCGTCGCGATCGGCCGCGACCCCGGCTCGCTCGTGCAGTCCGTCGCGCTCGTGATGTGCGTCGGGCGGGACGAGGCCGAGCTGGCGCGCCGCGCCGCGGCGATCGGGCGGGACGTCGCCGAGCTGCGCGAGCACGGCATCGCCGGGACGCCGGGCGAGGCCGTCGAGCGGCTGACGTGGCTGGCCGAGCAGGGCGTGCAGCGCGTCTACCTGCAGGTGCTCGACCTCGCGGACCTCGAGCACCTGCAGCTCGTCGCCGACGAGGTGGCGCCGCACCTGCCGCGCTGACCCGTGGTCACGGCGCCGTGGCGGTGCCCGCGACCACGGCGCGTGCCTCAGTCCGCCGCGGCTCGCAGCGTCACGCGCGCGTGCGGGTCGTGGTCCGCACCGAGCGACGGACCGTCGGGCCCGTCCGTCGCACGGGCGGCTGGGCCCGGCGGGCGCACGAGGTGCACCACGGCCACGACCAGCAGCACGACCACGGTGACGTTGCGGGCCGCGAGCACGAGCGTCGCGAACGGCCACCCGGACACCACGTCGCCGTACCACCACGGGTAGACCCACTGCGTGGCGGCCGCGACGCCCAGCAGCGTCAGCGCGGTGCGTCCCCACCACGGCCGCCCCAGCGCGAGCGCGACCGCGACGGACGGCGCCAGCCACGACATGAACTGCGGGCTGCCGACCTTGTTGGTGACGATCAGGGTCAGCGCGAGCACGAACGCCCCGCGCAGCACGAAGTCCCCGCGCAGCACGTCGTCCGACCAGAACCGTGCGCCGTCGCGCCGCCGGCACCACCACAGCAGCGCGGTGACGGCGAGCACCGCGACCACGAGCCCGGCACCCAGCGCGTCGGCGGTCGGCTGCGTGCCCGGCCCGTGGATCTCCCACGTGACGAGCTCGCGGTTGAACACGTGCTCGACCCGGTTCGTGAACAGCCCGGCGACGAGCCACGGGGTCGCCGCGACCGCCTCGAGCTGCAGACCGCGCGCGTCCTGCTCGAGGACGAACGACGCGATGCGCGCACCCCCGCCCAGCGCGGCGACCGAGCCGACCACGAGCGCGCACACCGCAGCGCCCGGCAGCACGACACGCCGCCACGGCCGACGCGTCGCGAGCAGCAGCGGCAGCACCGCCGCGCCCGGTGCGATCTTGACCCACGCGCCCACGGTCAGCAGCGCGGTCGACGTGCGCGGGTGCGTCAGCGCGAGCAGCAGCGCGACCACCGTGACGGGCGCGACGACCGCGTCGAGGCGGCCGATCGCCACGGGGCCCAGCAGCGCCAGGAACCCGAGCCACCACGCGGCGGCCGTGCGCCCGCGGGGGCGACGCAGCAGCAGCGCGACCGCCGCCGCGTCGAGCGCCGTCACCAGGGCGCACCACGCGAGCGCGTACGGCGCGTCGGCTGTCACCCCGGAGACGCCCGCGACCAGCATCGGCAGCAGCGCCGCGGCGGGGTACACCCACGGGTCGTCGAGCACGGGCCACGTCCCGGTCGCGACGCCGTGCTCGACCCACCGCCGGTACAGGTCCACGTCGCCGAACGACGCCCGGGCCAGCAACGTCGTCCCCAGGTACGTCAACCAGAGGTGCACGAGCGCGAACGCCACCCAGACGAGCGCGGAGCGGGCGCGGGCGGGCACGACGGGGACGTTCAGCGTGGGCCTCCCGGGGCGGCGACGGGTCGAGGCGGCGCCAGGCTACGCGACGTGCGTGTGCGCGACGTGACGAGGCTGCGCGCGACGTCGCGCGCAGGTCACCGCGTGCAGGTCACGACGTGCGGTGGGGAGGCACCGGGGTCGGCGCGCCGTGCAGGCCGCCCGGTGCGGGTGGGAAGCCCGGCGTGCCCTCGGCCGCGCCGAGGTCCTCGTGCTCGTCGGGGGCGGGCTCGGCCGTCGGGGCGGTCGTGACGACCGGGTCGGGCGCTCCCTCGGTGCGGGGGGCGGCCTCGTCGGACAGCGGCTCGTCGGGGCTCGTGGGGACGGACATGGTCGGTCTCCTTCCGTGGTCCGGCGGCGGACCTCCACCGTCCCACGGGGCGACGCCCGCCGCCCGGCGGGACGGTGGACGGTCGTCCCGCCCGTGGCCCGCCCGGGGTCGCTACCCTCACGTCCGGCGGTGACGGCGAGAGGCGGAGGCATGAGCAGCTGGGGCTGGACGGTGCACGGCGACGGGCGGACGGTCGCACCGGGTGAGGTGGTGGCGCCCGACGAGCGCCTGGCGTGGGGCCGGACGATCGGCATCGGCATGCAGCACGTCGTCGCGATGTTCGGTGCGACGTTCCTCGTGCCGCTCCTGACGGGGTTCTCGCCGCAGACGACGCTGTTCTTCTCGGCGCTGGGCACGGCGCTGTTCCTGCTGCTGACGCGCAACCGGCTGCCCAGCTACCTCGGCTCGAGCTTCGCGTTCATCGCACCCGTCGGTGCGGCGACCGCGGCCGGCGGTCAGTCCGTCGCGGTCGGCGGCATCCTGGTCACGGGGCTCGCGCTCGTGGTCGTCGGGGTCGTGGCGCACGTCGCCGGCACGCGGTGGATCGACGCGCTCATGCCGCCGGTCGTCACGGGGACGATCGTGGCGCTCATCGGCTTCAACCTCGCGCCTGCGGCGTGGGGGTCCTGCCAGGACGACGGGTCGTGCTCGGGGTTCCGGGCCGCGCCCGTCACCGCGACGGTCACGTTCCTCGCGATCATCCTGGCGACCGTGCTGTTCCGCGGCATCCTCGGCCGGCTGTCGATCCTCGTGGGCGTGCTCGTCGGGTACGCGGTCGCGCTCGTGCGTCACGAGGTCGACCTGGACGCCGTGCGCGAGGCCGCGTGGGTCGGTCTGCCGCCGTTCGTGACGCCGACGTTCGACGTCGCGGTGCTGGGGCTGTTCCTGCCGGTCGTGCTCGTGCTCGTCGCCGAGAACGTCGGCCACGTCAAGTCCGTGGCCGCCATGACGGGCCGCGACCTGGACCCGTACGTGGGGCGCGCCCTCATGGCCGACGGCCTGGCCACGACGCTCGCCGGCACCGGCGGCGGCTCGGGCACCACGACGTACGCCGAGAACATCGGCGTGATGGCCGCGTCCCGCGTCTACTCGACCGCCGCCTACTGGGTGGCCGCCGCGACCGCGCTCGTGCTGTCGCTGTCGCCCAAGTTCGGTGCGCTCGTCGCCACGATCCCGCCTGGCGTCCTGGGTGGGGCGGCGACCGTGCTGTACGGCATGATCGGCCTGCTCGGCGCTCGCATCTGGGTGCAGCACCGCGTCGACTTCTCGGCGCCCGTGAACCTCATGCCCGCGGCGGTCGCGCTGATCATCGGCATCGCGAACTTCGTCTGGTCCGCCGGCGACCTGCGGTTCGAGGGCATCGCGCTCGGCACGGCCGCGGCGATCGGGCTGTACCACCTCATGCGGCTCGTGGCCCGGTGGCGCGGCACGGGTCAGGAGCCGGCGACGCCGGCGTCCGTCCCGGGCGGCGACGAGATCAGGCACTGACCCGGTGGTGCGCGGCGGCCACGGCCGTCGCGCACCCCGCCGTCACCTCCGCGCGGGGCGGTTCAGCCCGCCGGCTGCTCGCCGTCCGCGGGCTGCTCGCCGTCGGCGGGCTGCTCACCCTCGGCAGGCTGCTCTCCGTCCGCGGGCTGGTCGCCCTCGGTCGCCTGGTCGGCGTCGGAGGCGGTGAGCGCCGAGAACGGCGTGCACCCGTCCGGGCCGACGAGCGGCGTGGCCGGGTCGACGAGCACCTGCTCGGCGGGCAGGAGCCCCTGGAACTCGGAGCCGACGATGAGGTCGACGCTCGCGTCCTCGCGGTCCGCGAAGGACAGGACCGCGCCGGGCACGTACGCCTGCAGCGTGTAGGCGGCCGCGCTGCCGGCCGGACCGTAGACGATGCGGCCCGTACCCGTGACGGACGGGGCGTTGTCGGTCTCGCCGACCACGAAGCCCAGCGCGCCGAGCGCCGCTGCCGTCTGGCGGGCGAGCCCCGCCGTCCCGGCACCGTTGAACACGTCGACCGTGATCTGGTCGTGCGGCACGGGCAGCGCACCCTCGGGCGGGCAGTACGTCGCGACCGCTGCCGCCGTCTCGGTGGGCTCGGCCGAGAAGCCGCGCTCGAAGAACGGCAGCGACAGGTTGTCGGTGTACATCGCCGCCGCGCCCAGCCCCGCCACGCCGAGCCCGGCGATGAGCACGCCGAAGA
Source organism: Cellulomonas sp. B6 (assembly GCF_001462455.1). Lineage (GTDB taxonomy): Bacteria > Actinomycetota > Actinomycetes > Actinomycetales > Cellulomonadaceae > Cellulomonas. The sequence continues at coordinate 10,055 of NZ_LNTD01000071.1, read as the reverse complement.
CGACCGCCTGCCGCTCGTGCACGTGGCGGCGGCGCAGCATGCGCGCCCGGTCCTGGTCGGTCATGCGGCCCCCACCCCTCGCTCGCGCCGGCCGGCGGGCGTCACGTCAGCACCAGCACCCGCGCGTGCAGCAGCGCGCGCTGGTGCAGCGCGGCCCGCACCGCGCGGTGCAGCCCGTCCTCCAGGTAGAGGATGCCCTTGTACTCGACGACGTGGGCGAACAGGTCGCCGTAGAACGTCGAGTCCTCGGCGAGCAGCGCGTCGAGGTCGAGCGTGCGCTTGGTGGTGACGAGCTCGTCGAGCCGCACCTGCCGCGGGGGCACGTCCGCCCACTGCGCGGGGGTCGTCAACCCGTGGTCCGGGTACGGGCGCCCCTCGCCCACGGCCTTGAAGATCACGCGCCGAGTCTAGAGGGTGGACGGCGGCCTTCCCGGGACCGTCCACCCCGCGTCACGTGCGTCGTCGCCCACCTCGCACCGCTGCGACGGCGTGCGCCGAGGGTGCGACGCCGTCCGGCGACGGACCGCCCCGGGCGTGCGGCCGGACGTGCGCCCGGGCGTGCGGGCCGGACGGGTGAGCCGGGCCGGGCCGTCGCGCCGCACCGCGGTCGCGTCGCTACAGTCGCCGTCATGCCGTCGCTGTACGCGCTCAAGCCCTGGTACACCCGGCGGCTGCACCGCTTCGTCGCCGGTGCCGTCGCGCGGGGCACGTCGCCCGACGTCTTCACGACGGTCGGCGTCGTCGCGGCCGCGCTCGCCGGGGTCGCGCTCGCGCTCGGCTGGTGGCCCGTCGCGCTGGTGCTGCTGGCGGCGCGGCTCGCGGGGGCGAACCTCGACGGCGCCGTCGCCCGCGCGCGGGGTGTCTCCCGGCCGTGGGGCTTCGTGCTCAACGAGCTGGGGGACCGCGCGTCCGACCTGCTGATGCTCGCCGGGCTCGCGGTGCTCGCGGCCCGCACGGGGGGCGACGTGCTCGCGGGGCTCACGCCGCTCGCGTGGGTCCTCGTCGCCGCCGTCGCCGCGACGCTGCCGACGTTCGTCTCGCTGGCGGGCGCCGGGGCCGGGGCGCCGCGTCTCAACGGCGGCCCGCTCGGCAAGACCGAGCGGTGCGCGCTCGCGGTCGTCGCGGCCGCGCTGCCCGGGCTGCTCGCGTGGGTCGCCGTCGTGGTCGTCGCGGGGTCGGTGCTCACGGCGGTCGTGCGTGCGCGCCGGATCGCGCGCGCGCTCGCCGCCGGCACCGGGGGCGCGGGGGCCGCGGCGTGAGCGTCGACCCGTCCCAGCGCCCGGGTGTGCTCGACCCGCTCGCCGCGTGGACCGGGCTGGACCGCACGGCCTACGCGTTGGACCTGCGGCTGGGCGGCTGGCACCTCGACCTCGACGGCCGGGCCGTCTTCCTCCTGGCGCTGACCGCGGGGATCCTCGCCGTCGCCGCCGGGCCGGTGCTCGCGTCGCGCCGGCCCGAGCTGCGCCGCCGCTGGACGACGTGGGCGCTGATCCTGCCCGTCATCGGGATCCCCCTGTGGCTCGGCCCCGGCCCGACCGCGCTGCTCGCGGCGCTGCTCGCGCTGCAGGCCGTGCGCGAGTACGCGGCGATGACGCGGCTGCCCCGCCCGGAGACCGCGATCCTGCTGGTCCTCGCCGTCGCGTACCCCCTCGCGGCCTGGCTCGACCCCGGCCTGCTGGGGCTCGTGCCGCTCGTCGCGCTGCTGTGCGCCGTGCCGGCGGTCCTCGCGGGCGACGTCGAGCGCGGCGTCGAGCGCGCGACCGGGGCCGCGTTCGGGTCGATCTGGCTGTGCTGGTCGCTCGCGCACCTCGTGCTCGTCGGGTCGGACGCGTTCCTGCTGTGCTTCGCGGCCGCGGCGGCCGACGTCGCGGCGTGGTGCGGCGGGCAGGGGCTCAAGCGGTTCGCGTGGGCGCGGCGGCCGCTGTCGCCGCTCAGCCCCAACAAGACGGTCGGGGGGCTGGTGGGTGCCGCGATCGGTGGCACGCTCGTCCTCGTGGTGCTCGGCGCGGTGTCGCCCGGGCTCGTGGTCGCGGTCGTGCTCGGCGGTGTGGGAGGTGACCTGGTGGAGTCGATGGTGAAGCGGCGCGCGGGCGTCAAGGACGCGGGCACGTGGCTGCCCGGGTTCGGCGGGCTGCTCGACCGCGTGGACTCGCTGCTGCTGGTGCTGCCGCTCGCGTGGGTGCTGGCGTGAGCGCCGACGACCGCACGACGGCGGCGGACGACGCCGCGCACGAGGGTGCCCCGCACCCCGACACGCCGCACCGCGACGCCTCGCACGCCGACGCGTCCACCCCGCCCGCCGCGCACGGCGGTCACGCGGGCGACGTGCTCGCGGCCTCGGGAGACGCGCTGCGACGCCTCCGCCGCCGCGTCGGGCTGCCGCCCGGCTTCAACCTGGCCGGTGCCGTGCGGCACACCGTGTGGCGCAACGTCTTCCACCTCGTCGGGGGCTTCCGGGTGGTGGGCTCGGCGCCGTACGAGGCGATGGTCGTCGTCGCGAACCACTCGTCGCACGCGGACACCCCCGCGCTCATCGCGGCGTTCCCCGCGCCGTACAAGCCCGTGGTCGTCGCCGCCGACGACTACTGGTTCGACAACCCGTGGAAGGCCCGGGCGCTGAAGCTCGCGATCGGTGCGGTCCCCGTGCGGCGGCAGGGCGGCGGCGGGTACGAGTCGCTGCTCGACGGCGCGACGCAGGTGCTCGGCAGCGGGTCGAGCCTGCTGGTGTTCCCCGAGGGCACGCGCTCGACCGACGGGCGGCTCGGCCGGTTCCGCAGCGGTGCGCTGCGGATCGCGCAGGAGTTCGACGTGCCGATCCTGCCCGTGGCGGTGGTCGGCACGCACGAGCTGCTCGCCAAGAAGGGTCGGCTGACGCCGGGCGCCGTCGAGGTGCGGGTCGGGCACCCGGTCGACCCGCACGGCCTGACGGACATGGCCCCGCTCGTCGCGCAGATCGAGGGGATGCTCGCCGCCGGGCCGGCCGTGCCGTCGCGCTCGCGCACGTGGCGGGTGCTGCGGGGCGTGATGTCCGGGCCGGCCGGGATGGTGGGAGCCGTCGCCTGGGGGTTCGCCGAGGCCGTGAGCCTGCCGGTGACGTCCGAGATGTACCTGGTGCTCGTCGCGGCGGCGCACCCGCGGCGCGTCGTGCCGGCCGCGGCGTGCCTGGCGGTCGGGTCGGTCGCGGGGGTCCTGGTGACGCGCGCGCTCACGGCGCGCGGCGAGCGGCCGCCCGCGCCGCTGACGACGCCCGCGATGCGGGCGCGTGCCGCGGCCGACCTCGCCGTGGGTGCGCGGGGGGTCTGGCGGCAGGCGCTCAACGGCGTGCCGGTCAAGGTGTACGCGGCCGAGGCGGGGGCCGCGGGCGTGCCCGCCGGGCCGCTGGCCGCGCACGCGCTCGGCGCGCGGGGTGCCCGGGCGCTCGCGGTCGGTGCGGTCGTCGGTGCGGCGGCCGGTGCGGCGGCGCCGGTGCTGCGGCGGTTCTACGGCCCGTACCTCGCGGGTGCGGGTGTCACGTTCGCCGTCGGGCTCGCCGCGGTCGTGCGGCGCTGGAGCCGCTGACCGCCGCGAGCCCGGGCGTGCGGGACGCGCCCGACGTCGACCGACCTGCGGTGGCGTCAGCGGGACAGCAGGACCACGCCGACCACCGCGGCGAACGCGATGACGACCTGGGCGCCCGTCGTCAGGAGCGTGAGGCGCGTGGTCTCGCGGCGCGCCTCGGCGAGCGCGGCGTCGCGGTCGCCGCCGGGTGCGACCACCGGGTCCTCGAGCGAGGGCCGGCGCCGTGCCATGACGAGCGCCGCGACCGCGACGGTCGCCCCGCCGAGCGTGACGGGTGCGGCGGGCAGCGTCACGAGCTCCCACGCGCGGCCCAGCAGCACGAGCACGACGGTCGGGACCATCGGCGCCATGACCACGAGCGAGGCCCGCAGCGGCGAGCCCGAGACGAGGAACCGCAGCAGCGGCGTCCCGTACCGCTGCAGGACGAACGGGGTGACCGCCACGACGACGAGCACGGCCGCGATCCCGACGGTCACGGCGAGCGGCCCCGACCCCGACCCTGACTTCACCCAGGCGCCGAGGCCGTTGAGCGCCGCGACGAACCCGGCGGCGCCGAGCGCGTACGGGACCATGTCGCGCGGGTCGTCGGGCACGGGGCGTGCGGCGGTCTCGGCGAGCTCCTCGGCGTAGCGCGTGGCGTCGCCGAAGGCGTCCTGAGCGCTCGTGCCGGAGTCGACGACGTGCGCGTCGATCTCGGTGAGGACGTCGCCGATCGCGTCGCCGGGGACGTCGCGCAGCCGCAGCTCCAGGACGAGCGCCTCGGTCCAGTCGGGGTCGACGTGCGGGGCGAGGGTTGCGGGGTCGAGGCTCACGGGGCCACCTCCGGTGTCGTGACGAACGTCTGGGTGAGGGTGGCGAAGCGCGACCAGCGCGCACCCTCGTCGTGCAGGTGCGCGCGGCCCGCGGCGGTGAGCGCGTAGTACTTGCGCCCGGGGCCGCCGTCGCCGGGCCGCCACTCCTCCTCCACCAGCCCCGCCGTGTGCAGGCGCGCGAGCAGGGGGTAGAGCGTGCCGCCCTTGATCTCCCCGAGCCCGGCGGCGGCGAGCCGCTGCGCGATCTCGTAGCCGTACGTCGCGCCCGCGGTGAGGACGCGCAGGACGCACAGCGTGAGGACGCCGCGCAGCCACTCGCTCGGCCAGTCGGCGGCCGGTGCGGTGGTGCCGGGGGTGTCCTCGGCGGGGGAGCGGGTGGGCATGACTAGACAGTACGGCTGACTAGATAGGAACACAACCTAGGGGCTTCGCCGGGTCCGGCCCGGGCCTCGGTACGTCGTCGAACCCCGGCCCCGGAAACGGCGAAGGGCGCCCCGACCCGGAGGTCGGAGCGCCCTTCGCGAGAGCTGTCAGGCTCGCTGAGCGGAGGCTCAGGCGGGCTCGACGTTCGAGGCCTGGGGGCCCTTGGGGCCGGCCTGCACGTCGAACTGCACGCGCTGGTTCTCCTCGAGCGAGCGGTAGCCCTGCGTCTGGATGGCCGAGTAGTGGACGAAGACGTCCGGGCCGCCGTCCTCGGGGGCGATGAAGCCGAAGCCCTTCTCGGCGTTGAACCACTTCACGATGCCAGTAGGCACTGTCATTCTCCTCATGCGTGTACTACGACCCCGACGACCGGGACCGGGTGAATCACGGTGGCCGTCGTCCGCTCCGGAGAAGGTGGACAAGCACAGCACTGCGACTACGGGTACACAGTAGCCGGACACGGGCGTGCGAAGCGAGGCCTTCACCCCAAGTCGCCCCCGCCCGGACGGCTGACGCTCAGCCCGCGGACGCGTCGGCACCCAGGAGCACCCGTGCGCGCAGCCCCCGCAGCATGCCGCGCGTCATGACCGTGCTCAGCAGGCACGACGGCTCGGCCACGAGCCGCGACGCCGCCGACGTGTACACGTAGCGCTCGCGGACCACGACCCGCGTGCCGCCGCGGGGGTCCGGCCGCAGCACGAACGCCCACGAGAACCCGTACGGCGGCGGCGCCGCACCCGCGGGCGCGTCCGGCCCGCGCAGCACGAGCGCCCGGCCCGGGTCGACGACCGCGACGTCCAGCCCCTTCGCGGGGTGCAGCCGCACCACGTCACCCACCGCGAGGTCCTGCCACGCGGGCTCCACCCGGTCGGCCGAGCGGATGTCGCACCCGACCAGGTTCTCGAGCGCGTCGTACGAGTAGAAGCCGCCGCGCCCCTGCCCGATCTGCACGAGCCACGGCCACACGTCCTGCGTGCACGCCGGGACGCCGATCGCGCGCGTCGCGACGAGGTCCGCGTCCGGCGTCAGGTCGTCGCCCGGCAGGGTCGCGTCGAGCTCGTCCTCGCGCGCACCCCACTGCAGACCCCACGCGCGCGCCACGGGCAGGCCCGCGACGCCCAGCGCGACGGCGGTGCCCAGCACCTCGCGCGGGCGCGGCAGCGGCAGGCGCAGGGTCAGGTGTCGGCGGTCCACGCGTCCACCGCACCACGGCGTGCCCGCGGGCGGTTGAGCCGAACGTCCCGTCCGTTGTGCGACGCCTGGGCGTGCCACGCTGGGTCGATGAGCGCCACGCCCGACACCGCCGGCACCGCCACGCCCCCGACCGGTGCGCTCACCGACGTGCGCGGCGTGCGCGTCGGGCACGCGCAGCGCGTCGGCGACGGGTGGCTCACCGGCGTCACCGTCGTCCTCCCGCCATCGGGCACGGTCGGCGGCGTCGACGTGCGCGGCGGCGGGCCCGGCACGCACGAGACCGACGCGCTCGACCCGCGCACGCTCGTGCCGACGGTCGACGCCGTGGTGCTCACCGGCGGCAGCGCGTTCGGGCTCGTCGCGGCGCACGGCGCGCAGCGGTGGTGCGCCGAGCAGGGACGCGGGTTCCCGGTCTCGCGCGTGCCCGGCCAGGTCGTGCCGATCGTGCCCGCGGCGGCCGTGTTCGACCTCGGGCGCGGCGGCGACTTCACGGCGCGCCCCACCGAGCAGATGGGCTACGACGCCGCGGCCGCCGCGCACGCGTCGGGTGACGGCGCACCCGTCGCGCGGGGCGGGGTCGGCGCCGGCACGGGCGCCGCGCTCGCGGGCGCGTCCTACCGCGGCGGCGTCGGCACGGCGTCGGTGCACCTGCCCGACGGGCCGGGCGCGGGCGTCGTCGTCGGCGCGCTCGTCGTCGTCAACGCCGCGGGCGCGCCGACGGGCCTCGGCGCCCCCGCCGCCGCACCCGGCGGTGCGCTCGACGCGGACGGCGCCCGCGTGGCCGACGCGACCGCCGACCCGCCGCTCAACACGACGCTCGTCGTCGTCGCGACCGACGCCGCGCTCGACCCCGCCGAGACCTCACGCACCGCGACCACCGCGCACGACGGGCTCGCGCGCGCCCTCGACCCCGTGCACACGCTCGCCGACGGCGACACCGTCTTCGCGCTCGCCACGCAGGCCGTGGCGCTGCCGACCGACCGGCCGGAGCGCGTCGCCGCCCTGGTCGCGGTGCAGGCCGCCGCGGCCACAGCCGTCGAGCGCGCCGTCGTCGACGCCGTGCGCGCGGCGCGAGGCGTGCGCACGCCCACGGTCGAGCTGCCGGGCTGGACGGGCTGACGACCGGTCCTCGACCGTGCGGGCGCCGGCGCCCGAGCCGCCCCGCGACGTCACCCGGACGGCCCACACCCCGGCCGCCCGGGCGCGCCCGGGAGTCGCTACGCTCCCGCTCGCACGGACCCGCGACCGGGTCCCCCAGCAGGGAGCCAGCATGAGCACGAGGACGCGCGCGGCCGTCGCGGTCGCGACACTGATCGGGTTCTACCTGTTCGCGGGGGCGCTGGTGGTCGGCCTCGGTCTGCTCGCGCTCGCGGCCGCCCGGTCGGGCTCGGGGGCCAACGGCATCAAGCTCGCCGCCCTCGCGGCGCTCGCGCTCGGCGGCATCGTGGTCGCCCTGTGGAAGGTCGCCCGCGCGCGTCCCGCGCCGCCCACGGGCCCGCTCGTGCTGCGCTCCGACGCGCCCGAGCTGTGGGGCATGGTCGACGAGGTCGCCGCGCTCGCGGGCACGGCCGGTCCCGACGAGATCCGGCTCGTCCCCGCGGTCAACGCGGGCGTCATGGAGGACGCGCGGCTCCTCGGGCTCGTCGGCGGCACGCGGCGCATGGTCCTGGGCGTGCCGCTGCTGCACGGGCTCAGCGTCTCCCAGCTCCGCTCGGTCCTCGCGCACGAGCTCGGTCACTACTCGCACGACGACACCCGGCTGTCGGTCGTCGTGCACCGTGGTCGGGAGGTCATCGGCGCGACGGTGCAGCAGCTGTCCGGGTCGCTGCCCGGCTGGCTCCTGCGGCAGTACGGCAAGCTCTACCTGCTGGTCTCGGCGGCCACGAGCCGCCGCCAGGAGCTCGCGGCCGACGCCCTGTCCGTCCGGGCCGTGGGCCGGGCGACCGCGCAGTCGGCGCTGCGCGAGGTCGGCGTCGTGGACGCCGCGTGGGACTTCTACCTCGGTCAGTACGTGAGCACCGGGTGGGACGTCGGTCTCGCCCCGACGCCCGCGGCGTTCTTCGGCGGCTTCCCGCAGCTGCTGGCGGCACGTCACGGCGAGCTCGGCGACCTGCGCACCGCGTCGTCCGACGCCCGCGGCACCCGGTGGGACAGCCACCCGCCGACGGCCGAGCGGCTCGTCGCGATGGACCGCCTGCCCGACGTCGCGCACGTCCCCGACGACCGCCCTGCGCGCGCGCTCGTCCCCGGGCTCGACGTGCTCGCGGCCACGCTCGCGGACGAGACCTTCGCGTTCGAGGACCGTCGCCGGCTGGACTGGCCGGACCTGGTGCCGCCCGCCGTCGCGGCGGGCGAGCAGCGCCGCGCGGACGCCGTGCACCGGGTCGTCGCCCGGCTCGTGGGCGTGCCGCGCGGCAGCGTCGGCGCCCTGCTCGACCTGGTCGAGCAGGGCCGCGGCGCCCAGCTCGCACGTGAGCTCGGCGTGGAGCCCGCGCGCGTGCACGCACCCGACGGCAACGCCTTCGGCGGCGCGACCCTCGTCGACGCGCTGACGCCCGTGCTCGGTTCCGCGCTCGTCGCGGCCGGTGCCGCGCGGTGGACGCTCGACTGGGCGGGCCCCGCCGTGCTGCGCACGACCGACGGCGAGCCCGTCGACCTCGCCGCGCACGCCCGGCACGCGGCCGACCCGGCGCGGGTGGCGCAGGTGCGGGAGTGGCTCACGGGCCTGGGCGTCGACCTCGCGGCGGTCGGCCAGGTCGCCGACCGCGCGACCGCGCACGGCGCGAGCGTCGTCGCGGGCCTCGCGACCGTCGCGGTCGACGGCACGCCCCACGACGTGCTCGTCCTCGACCGTGGCCTCGTGCTGATCCCGTGCCCCAAGAAGCCCGAGGGCGGCAAGGCGCGGCTCGCCGGGTACCTGGGCGCGGGTCCGGTGCACCGCCTCGCCGAGATGCACCGCTACGTCGCCTACGAGGACGTGCGCGCCGCGACGGTCCGGCGCGCGATCCCCGTGCGCGCCACGATCGCCCTGCACGACGGCACGACGATCGAGCTCAAGGAGCCGTGGTCGGGCGAGACGCTGACGAAGCAGTCGCAGGAGGTGCTGGCCGGGCACCTGGGGTCGTTCGCGCCGCTGGAGCAGAAGGCCGCCCGGACCGCGTGAGGCCCGGGGGCCTCGGGCCGCCCCTCACGCCAGGCCCAGCAGCTCCTCGCTGCGCTCCCACAGCACGCGCGCGAGCGTCGGGTCGTCGCCGCGGTGGTTGACGCGTGCGATCCGGCCGTCGGCCCAGTACTGGCCCGACGGCCAGTCGACGTCGGGCCGCCCGCCGGCCAGGCGCACGAGGTCCGCGGCGCCCTGCTCGGGCGTGCGCAGCACGCGCTGCCCGAGCGGCGAGCGGTAGAACCAGCCGAACAGGTCGTGCGACGTCCCGGCGAAGCTCGTCGCCACGCCGCCGGGGTGCACGGCCGCCGACGCCAGGCCCGCGCGGTGGTACCGGCGGTGCAGCTCGCGCGTGAACAGCAGGTTCGCGAGCTTCGCGTCGGCGTACGCGCGGAACGGCACGTAGCGCCGCTCGTCCTGCCGGCCGCCCAGCACCAGGGCGTCGGCCGTCGTCAGGCGCGACACGCGGTGGGCGGCGCTCGACGTCGTCACCACCGCCGGGCCCTCCGACGCGAGCAGGCGGTCCAGCAGCAGGTGGGTCAGCAGGAACGGCGCGAGGTGGTCCACCTGGAACGTCGTCTCGAGGTCGTCGTGCGTCCACGCCAGCTCGGGGAACAGGCCGCCCGCGTTGTTCACCAGCGCGTCGATGCGCGGGTGCGCCGTCAGCAGCTCGTCGGCGAGCGTGTGCACCTGCGCGAGGTCGGTGAAGTCCGCGAGGTGCGCGGTCGCGCCGGCCTCGTCCGCGACGCGCCGCGTGCGCTCGGGGTTGCGGCCGACGACGACGACCTCGTGGCCCGCTGCGGCGAGCGCGCGCGCCGCGGCGGCACCGTGTCCCTGAACTTCCAGGGCGTCGCCACACCGTTCGACGTGCAGATCAAGGTCTCCCTGTTCCTCGGGGTGCTCGTCAC
>NZ_LNTD01000070.1 GCF_001462455.1 Cellulomonas sp. B6 | reverse complement strand
GGACCCGTCCCCGGCCCGCCCGGACTGCGCGGCTTCGGCCGCGACCGCGGCGTCGCCCGGCAGCGCCTCGCCCCCGGCACGCTGCGCCGCATCCTCGCCTTCGGCCGCCCCTACCGCGCCCAGCTCGCGGTCTTCCTCGTCCTCATCGCGCTCGGCGCCGCCGCCGGCGCCCTCACCCCCTGGCTGTTCCAGCGCCTCATCGACGACGGCATCACCGCGGGCGACACCCGCGTCGTCGTCGGGATCGCCGCCGCCGTCGCGCTGCTGGCCGTGGTGTCCGCCGCGCTCGGCGTCGGCGAGCGGTGGGTGTCCGCGCGCATCGGCGAAGGCCTCATCCACGACCTGCGCACCGCCGTGTTCGACCACGTGCAGCGCATGCCGCTCGCGTTCTTCAGCCGCGCCCGCACCGGCGCGCTCGTCCAGCGACTCAACGGCGACGTGCTCGGCGCCCAGCAGGCGTTCACCTCGACGCTGTCCAACGTCGTCAGCAACTCGCTGACCGTCGTGTTCGTGCTCGCCGCGATGCTGTCGATGTCGTGGCAGCTCACGCTGCTCTCGCTCGTCCTGCTGCCCGTCTTCGTGCTGCCCGCACGCTGGTTCGGGCGCCGCATCGCCGCCATCACGCGCGAGTCCTACGAGCTCAACGCCGACGCGTCGCAAACCATGACCGAACGCTTCAACGTCGCCGGCGCGCACCTCGTCAAGGTGTTCGGCGACCCCGCGCGCGAGTCCGCCGCGTACGCCGAGCAGACCGCGCGCGTGCGCGACATCGGCGTGAAGCGCGCGCTGTACTCGACGTGGTTCCGCGTCGGGCTCACCACCGTCGCGGCCGTCGCGACCGCCGTGGTCTACGGGCTCGGCGGCGTCCTGGCGATCCGCGGCCAGCTCACCGTCGGCGTCGTCGTCGCGCTCGCCGCCTACCTCGGGCGCCTCTACGGGCCCCTCACCGCGATGTCGAACGTCCAGGTCGACGTCATGACCGCGCTCGTGTCGTTCGAGCGGGTCCTCGAGGTCCTCGACCTCGAGCCCACGGTCGCCGAGAAGCCCGACGCGTCGGACCTGCGCGCGGCCGTCGCGGCCCGCGGCGCGGACCTCGAGCTCGACCACGTGGGCTTCCGCTACCCGTCGGCCGACGAGGTCTCGCTGGCCTCGCTCGAGTCCGTCGCGGCCCTGCGCCCCGACCTCACGGGCGACACGCTGCACGACGTCGCGTTCCACGTGCCCGCCGGGTCGATGGTCGCGCTCGTCGGCCCGTCCGGCGCCGGGAAGACGACCGTCTCGCAGCTCGTCACGCGCATGTACGACCCCACGCGCGGCGCCGTGCGCATCGCCGGGCAGGACCTGCGCGACGTCACGGCCGCGTCGCTGCGCGACACCGTGGGCGTCGTCAGCCAGGAGGCCCACCTGTTCCACGACACCATCGCGGGCAACCTGCGCTTCGCTCGCCCCGACGCGACCGACGACGAGCTCGAGCTCGCGCTGCGCGGCGCCCACGTGTGGGACCTCGTCGCGTCGCTGCCCGACGGCCTCGACACGGTCGTCGGCGACCGCGGGTACCGGTTGTCCGGCGGCGAGCGGCAGCGGCTCGCTATCGCGCGGCTGCTGCTCAAGGCCCCCGACGTCGTCGTGCTCGACGAGGCCACCGCGCACCTCGACTCCGAGTCCGAGGCCGCCGTGCAGGCCGCGCTCGACCAGGCGCTCGTCGGGCGCACGTCGCTCGTCATCGCGCACCGGCTGTCGACCGTCCGGCAGGCCGACCTCATCGTCGTCGTCGACGCCGGCAGGGTCGTCGAGCACGGCACGCACACCGAGCTGCTCGCCCGTGACGGGCTCTACGCCGACCTGTACCGCACCCAGTTCGCCCCGGCGGCCACCACCGCCGCCTGACGCCCGACGCGGGCACGTGCCCGGCGCGCGAGAGAGCAATCCAGTGCCCCCCGTCAGGTGCTGGATCGCTCTCTCAGGGCCGAGGCGGGGTGTCGTCAAGGCGCGAGAGAACAAACCAGTCCCTCCTCCCCTCCTCCCCCGGAGCGTGAGAGAGCGATCCAGTGCCCCGCGTCGGGTGCTGGATCGCTCTCTCACGGCCGGGGTGGGGTGTCATTCGGGGCGCGAGAGAGCGATCCAGCACCGGGTGGGCGTCAGTGGGCGAGCTTGAGGCCGATCACGCAGCCGACGATCCCGAGGATCAGCAGCACCTTGACCAGGCTCGCTGGCTCGGCGCCCGTGAGCATCGCCCACGTGACGGTGAGGGTCGCGCCGATGCCGACCCACACGGCGTAGGACGTGCCGGTCGGCAGCGTGCGCATCGCGAACGCCAGACCGGCCATCGACGCGGCCAGCGCGACGAAGAACAGCACCGAGGGGCCGAGGCGCGTGAACCCCTCCGCACGGCCGAGCGCCGAGGCCCAGACGGCCTCCAGGACGCCGGACACGACGAGGACGAGCCAGGCGAGGGACGTGGCGGACATGGGTGCTCCCGTGGCTGCCGTCTTGTCGCTCTCCGGGTACGGCGCCGCTCGTCCGGGGGCCCGCCACCCGCGGCAGGCCCGTCGCCATGCTCGCACGCACCAGCACGGGTGTGCCGCCGTGGTGGGCCACCTCACCACCGAGCCCTGCCGCCGAGCGCGGCAGAACGCCGTCGAGCGCGGTACTCGTACATGCCGCACTCGGCGGCGGAGTACCGCACTCGGCGGCCCAGCACCGTGCCCGGCGACGGCTGGTCGTCGAGCGGCGCACCCCGGCGGTCGGGTGCCGCGCCGAGCAACGGTGTTGCGAGCGCGGTAGAACGCCGCCGAGTGCGGCACTCGTACGTACCGCACTCGGCGGGCGAGTGCCGCGCTCGGCGGGCGGGGGCGACCCGCGGCGCCGGCGGGCCCCCGCGCCCGGGCCCGGTGGCGGCGGACCACCGGGACCCGGGCGGGTCAGCAGGAGCCGGCGGCCTCCCCGCCGTCGGTCCCGCCGGTCTCGTACCCGCGGATCGCGTCGACCTTGGCGGCCGAGTGCGACGTCGGGTCGAACTCCAGGTCGAGCCACTGCCGCACCAGCATCTTGGCGAGCTCGACGCCGATGACGCGCTGGCCCAGGCACAGCACCTGCGCGTCGTTCGACAGCACGGACCGCTCGACGGAGAAGGCGTCGTGCGCCGTCACCGCCCGCACGCCCGCGACCTTGTTGGCGGCGATCGCCATGCCCAGGCCCGTGCCGCACACCAGCAGCGCGCGGTCCGCGGCGCCCTCGGCGACGCGCCGCGCGGCGGCCACGGCCACGTGCGGGTAGGCCGTGCCGTCGTCGTCCGCGTGCACGCCGACGTCCTCGACGACCTCGACGCGCGGGTCGGCGCGCAGCAGGTCCGCCAGGACGTCCTTGTACGCCAGGCCCGCCTCGTCGGCGCCGACCACGATCCTCGCCACGCTCATCGCTGCTCCCCCTCGTGGGTCTGGTCCGGGGCGGCCGCCCCGTCGTCGTGCCCGTGCACCGGGGCGGCCGGCAGCACCTCGGACGCCACGCCCTCCTCGGGGTCCCGCCCCGCGGCCGCGGCGAGCACCGCGACGAGCGAGACGGCACCCGGGTCGGGAGTGCCGACGCTGCGCTCGGCCAGCGGCCGCGCGCGCCCGACCTGCGGGCGCAGGTCGGCGGTCGCCGCCGCGGCGGTCCGCCCGGCGTCGAGCGCACCGGCCCACGCGGCGTCGAGCGCGTCGCCCGCCGTCGCGGCGGCCTCCAACGCGGCCGCGAGCGGCTCGCCCGAGTCGAGCATCGTCTTGTCCCCCGGGCGCGCCTTGCCGAGCGTCGCGACTGCGTCGACCCCGGCCCGCACGGCCGCGGCGACGCGCGCCGTCGGGTCACCCACGGGCCGGGCCGCGAGCGCGTCGGCCGCGGCCGCGAGGCCCGCGCCCCACAGCACGCCCGACGTGCCGCCCGCGCGGTCGGCCCACGCGTGCCCGGCGTCCTGCAGGCACGCGACGGCCCCGTGACCGTCCTGCGCCGCGGCGGCCGCGGCGTCGGCGGCGGCGCGCGAGCCGCGCAGCATGCCGCGCCCGTGGTCCCCGTCCCCGGCGACCGCGTCGAGCCGGCCGAGGCGCGTCTCCAGGTCGGCGAGCACGTCCGCGACGCGGCGCAGCGCGTCGACGACGACGGCGGCCTCGTCGGCGTCCGCGTCGTCGAGGACCTGCGGCCCGGTGTCCTGCGCAGCGGCGGGGGCCGTCGGCCACGCGTCGTCGACCGCCGCGTCACGCGCGGCGTCACCGGCACCGGCGGCGTCCGACGCGACCGGCAGCGCGCCCTTGCGGTACGCGGGGGTCTGCGCGGGTGCGGTCCACCACCGCTCGAGGTCGTCGTCGAGCCACACGAGCGTGAGCGAGCAACCGGCCATGTCGAGGCTGGTCACGAGCTCGCCGACGTCGGGCTGCACGATCTCGAGCCCGGCCGCGTCGAGCCGGGCCCGCACGGCGCGCCACAGCACGAACAGCTCCTCGTACTTGGTGCGCCCCAGGCCGTTGAGCAGCACCGCGACCCGCGGCCCGGCGCCCTCGGGACGCTCCTGAAGCAGGCGGTCCACGAGCAGGCCGGCCAGCTCGGACGCGGTGCACGCGGGCACCTCGCCGATCCCCGGCTCGCCGTGGATGCCGACGCCGAGCCCGAACACGCCGTCGGGCACGGTGAACAGCGGCGCGTCCGCGCCGGGCAGCGTGCACCCGTCGAACGCGACGCCGAGCGTGCGGGTCCGCGCGTTGGCGTGCTCGGCGGCCGCGACGACCGCGTCGAGGCTCGCGCCCTCGGCGGCGGCCGCACCGGCGGCCTTGAAGACCACGAGGTCGCCCGCGATGCCGCGCCGCTTGTCGACCTCGTCGGCCGGTGCGCTCGCGACGTCGTCGGTGACGACGAGGAAGTGCGCGTCCACGCCGCGCCGCCGCAGCTCGTCGCGCGCGAGCGTGAAGTTCATGACGTCGCCCGCGTAGTTGCCGGTGATCATGAGCACGCCCGCGTCGCCCGCAGCCGCGGCGCCGACTGAGACCGCGTCGGCCGTCGACGGCGACGTGAACACGTTGCCGACCACGGCGCCGTGCGCGAGGCCGGGCCCGACGACCCCGCAGAACGCCGGGTAGTGCCCCGACCCGCCGCCGACCACGACCGCGACCTGCGAGCGCGGCGCGGGCACGGCGCGCACGACGCCGCCGGGCACGAGCCGCACCTGGTCGCGGTACAGGTCGACGAAGCCCTCGAGCGCGTCCTCGACGAACCGGGCCGGGTCGTCGGCGAGCGGGCTCACCACGTCCCCTCCCGGCGGGCCAGGAGCGTCGCGACGACCGAGTCGTCGGCGGCCTCGAGGCCCGCGGCGGCGACCGTGCGGTACAGCTGCTCGGCGGCCGACGCGACGGGCGTCGCGACCTTGAGGCTGCGCGTCAGGTCCCCGACGATCCCCATGTCCTTGCCGATGACGTCGAGCCGCGAGCGCAGCGGCGGCTCCTCGCCGCGCAGCTGGGCCGCGATGCGCGGGCCGCGGTCGGCGAACATGAACGACGCGGCGGCGCCCTGCGACAGCACCTCGATGCACGCGTCGAGGTCGAGGCCCAGGCGGTGCGCGAGCGCGAGCGCCTCGGACGCGGCGGCGGTGTGGATGCCGCACAGCAGCTGGTTGACGGTCTTGAGCTGCTGCCCGGCGCCGATGCCGCCGACGACCGTGAGCGACGACGCGAGCGCGTCGAGCACGCCCTGCGCGGCGGCGAGCGCGGCGTCGTCGGCGCCGACCATGATGAGCAGGTCGCCCTGCCCCGCGCGCACGGGCCCGCCCGAGACGGGCGCGTCGACGGTGTGGATGCCGCGGGCCGCGAGCGCGTCGGCGACGGACCGCACGGCGGCCTCGCCGACGGTCGAGGTCACGACGACCACGGCCCCGGCGGCGAGCGAGTCGGCGACCCCGCCGGCGCCGAGCACGAGCGCGTCGAGCTGTGCACCGTCGCGCACGCCGACGACGACGACGTCGGTGCCGGCGCACGCCTCGGCGACGCTCGTGGCGGCGACGGCCCCGGCCTCGACGGCGAGCGTCACGCGCTCGGGGGCGACGTCGTACCCGACGGTCGTGAAGGTCCGCGCGAGGGTCGTGGCCATGGGCAGCCCCATGGCGCCGAGCCCGAGGACGGCGACGCGCGCGCTCATCGGCCCGCCCCCGCCGTGCGCAGGACCTGCTCGCGGGCCTCGCCCGTGGCGACGGCGAGCATGCGGCGCAGGTAGCGCATGTTGCGCGCCGCGACCGACAGGCCGTCGCCGCCGTAGTGCTCGACGCACAGCGGGCCGGTGAACCCGGCGTCGATCGCGGTGCGCAGCGCGGTGCGGTAGCTCACCGAGCCCATCTCCATCGGTGCGGGCAGCGCGACGACCGTGCCGGTGCGGCGGTCCTCGTCGCGGAAGTAGCTCTTGACGTGCCAGTAGTTCGAGACGGGCAGGCACGCGGCGACCGCGGCCTGGAAGTCCTCGATGGGCCGGTGCAGGCGGATGAGGTTGCCGAGGTCGGGGTTGAGGCCGACCGCGTCGTCGCCGATGTCGTTCACGAGCCGCACGGCGGACTCGGCGGTGCCGAGCAGCGTGTCCTCGTACATCTCGAGCGACAGCTCGAGGCCGACCTCGCGCGCGTGCGTGCCGAGCTCACGCAGGCGCTGCACGGCGCGCGCCCACGTGTCGGCGTCGGTGTCGTCGTGCGGGCCCTCCTCGGTCCAGAACCAGAACGCCTGGCGCTGCTGGGGCAGCAGCGGCCGGTGCAGGCCGACGCTGACGACCTTCACGCCGAGCGCGGCCGCGGCGTCGATCGTGCGGTGCGAGTAGGCCAGGTTGTCGTCGCCCGCGACGGGGTCGATGACGGACCGGCGGATCGCGGACAGCGCGACGGGGTCGAGGCCGGTGGCCGCGAGCGCGCCGCGCAGCTCCTCGATCCGGGCGGGCGTCAGGTCGCCCGGCTGCACCCAGGAGTCGGTGAGGTCGACCTCGGTGAAGCCCTCGTAGGCGACCTCGGCGAGGTGGTCGACCCACGTGTCCGCGGGCGCGTCCTGCGACCCGGGGAAGTTGAGCATCGCGGCGGCGATGGGCCACCGCTCGCTCGTGGGGCGGGTGGTGCCGTCCGCGCCCCGAGGGCGTGCGGTCGAACTCATCGTCGAGCCTCCGGTTCTCGTCATCGAAAACTTTTCGTGCACAATGCTGCAACAGCGACGCTAGTTTTCGGCGCCGACGCTGTCAACGGCTGTTCGTGAACGGGCAGAGGTCCCCCTGAGAGTGCGTGTGAACTACTTGATGTTTTCGACGCGATCCCGCTAGCGTCGGCCCGACGACCCAGGAGGCACCGATGCCACGACCCGCCAGACGGCCGACGCTCACGGCCGTCGCCGAGCGCGCCGGCGTGTCGATCGCGACGGCCTCCAAGGTCATCAACGGGCACACCGACGTGGCCGCCGCGACCCGCGAGCGCGTCGATGCCGCCGCCGCCGAGCTCGGGTACCGCCCGCCCGGCGCGCGCCGCGTCGAGACCCGCCGGACCGTCGAGTTCCTCGTCGACAAGCTCGGCAGCCCGTACGCCATGGAGGTGCTGCGCGGCGTCACGCTCGCGGCCGAGGAGGCCGACGTCGACGTCACCGTCTCGCGCGTGCGCCGCGGCGGCGACGAGCCGCCGTCGAGCTGGACCCGCCGGCTCGTCGCGGCCCGCCGCACCGGGGCGATCGTCGTGACCGCGCAGGTCACCGACACCACGTACGACGCGATCGCGCGCGCCCGGCTGCCCGTCGTCGTCATCGACCCGCTGCACCTCACGACGCCCGAGCTCGTCTCCGTCGGGTCGACCAACTGGACCGGCGGCCGCACCGCGACCGAGCACCTGCTCGCGCTCGGCCACCGACGCATCGCCGTGATCGGCGGCCCCGAGGCGTCGATCGGCGCGGTCGCGCGCGTCGACGGGTTCCGCTCGGCGTGCCAGCGCGCCGGCGTCACGCCCGACCCCGCGCTCGTGCGGCACGTCGCGTTCGACCACGACGCCGCGCGCGACGCCGCCGACGCGATCCTGCGCCTGCCCGACCCGCCCACCGCGGTCCTCGCGTGCAGCGACGCGCAGGCGCTCGGGGTGCTGGAGGCCGCGCGCCGCCTCGGGCTCGTCGTGCCGCGCGACCTGTCGGTCGTCGGGTACGACGACACGTACGTCGCGGCGTGGACCAACCCGCCGCTGACCTGCGTGCACCAGCCGCTGCAGGACATCGGGCGCGTCGCGCTGCGCACGGTCCTCGGCATGGACGAGGGCCGCCTGCCCGACTCGCACCACATCGAGCTGGCCACGTCGCTCGTGGTCCGCGACTCGACCGCACCGCCGCCGCAGCCGTCGGCCGGACCGGAAGGAGCCCGGTGAGCACCACCACCACGTCCCCCCGCACGGAGCGCCCCTGGCAGGACCCGCGGCTGCCGGTCGCCGACCGCGTCGAGCTGCTGCTGGCGTCGATGAGCCTCGAGGAGCGCCTCGCGCAGCTCGGCTCGTACTGGTTCGACCGGCGCGGCGCGGGTGAGGTCGTCGCGCCGATGCAGGACACGTTCGGTGCGCGCCGGCCCGACTTCCCGACCGCCGCGCGGCACGGGCTGGGGCACCTCACGCGCGTGCTGGGCACCGAGCCCGTCCCCGCCGACGAGGGGCGGGACAAGCTCGCGCGGACGCAGCGCGAGCTCGCCGCGCACCACCGTCTGGGGCTGCCGGCGATCGCGCACGAGGAGTGCCTCACGGGCGTCACGTCGTACGGCGCGACCGTGTACCCGGCGCCGCTCGCGTGGGGCGCGTCGTTCGACCCGGACCTCGTGCACGAGGTCGGCACGGCCATCGGCCGGGACCTGCGCCGCCTGGGCGTGCACCAGGGCCTCGGCCCGGTGCTCGACGTCGTGCGCGACCACCGCTGGGGCCGCGTCGAGGAGACCGTCGGCGAGGACCCGTACACCGTCGGCACCATCGCGACCGCGTACGTCCGCGGGCTCGAGGAGCAGGGCGTCGTCGCGACGCTCAAGCACTTCGTCGGGTACTCGGCGTCGCGCGCCGGGCGCAACCACGCGCCCGTGTCGATCGGCCCCCGCGAGCTCGCCGACGTGCTGCTGCCGCCGTTCGAGATGGCCGTGCGCGAGGGCGGTGCGCGGTCGGTCATGAACTCGTACACCGACCTCGACGGCGAACCCGTCGCGGCGTCGCGCTCGCTGCTCACCGACCTGCTGCGCGGCGCGTGGGGGTTCGAGGGCACGGTCGTCTCGGACTACTGGGCGGTCGCGTTCCTCGTCACCGCGCACGGCGTCGCGGCCGACGCCGCCGACGCGGGTGCGCGCTCGCTGCGCGCGGGCCTCGACGTCGAGCTGCCGAACACGATGTGCTTCGGCGAGCTCGCGCCGCTCGTGCGCGACGGCCGGCTCGACGAGACGCTCGTGGACCAGGCGGTGCGGCGCGTGCTGCGGCAGAAGGCCGAGCTCGGGCTGCTCGACGCGCCGGGTCCCGACGGCACGCCGCCCGGCGGCGCACCCGACGACGCGCCGATCGACCTCGACAGTCCCGCCAACCGCGACCTGGCCCGGCGCCTGGCCGAGGAGTCGGTCGTGCTGCTGGCCAACCCCGACGGCGTCCTGCCGCTGCGCACCACCGCCGACCGCGCGCCGCGGCGCGTCGCCGTCGTCGGCCCGTCGGCCGCCGACCCGGGCGTGCTGCTGGGCTGCTACTCGTACCCCATCCACGTGCTGCCGCGGCACCCCGAGCTGGGCCTGGGCGTCGAGGTGCCGTCGCTGCTCGACGCGCTGCGCACCGAGCTCGCGGGCGACGACGTCGTGCACGAGCCCGGCTGCGCCGTGGTCGGCGACGACCGGTCGGGGTTCGACGCGGCCGTGCGCGCCGCGGCCGACGCCGACGTGTGCGTGCTGACCGTCGGCGACCGGGCCGGCATGTTCGGGCGCGGCACGTCGGGCGAGGGCTGCGACGCACCCGACCTGCGGCTGCCGGGCGTGCAGCACGAGCTCGTCGAGGCCGTGCTCGCGACGGGCACGCCCGTCGTGCTCGTCGTCGTCTCGGGACGCCCCTACGCGCTCGGCGCGTACGCCGACCGCGCGGCGGCGGTCGTGCAGGCGTTCATGCCGGGCGAGGAGGGCGCCGGGGCGGTCGCGGGCGTGCTGTCGGGCCGCGTGACGCCCAGCGGCAAGCTGCCCGTGCAGGTGCCGCACGACCCGGGCAGCGGCCCGCAGACGTACCTGGGCCCCGCGCTGACGCGCCGCCTGGACCGCATCAGCAACCTCGACCCGACGCCCGCGTTCCCGTTCGGGCACGGCCTGTCGTACACGACGTTCGCGTACTCCGACCTCGAGGTCACGCCCACCGCGCCCACCCACGGCACGTTCGACGTGTCCGTGACGCTGACGTGCACGGGCGAGCGCCCCGGCACCGAGGTCGTCCAGCTCTACCTGTCCGACCCGGTCGCCGACGTCGCGCGCCCGGTCAAGCAGCTCGCGGGGTACGTCCGTGTCCCGCTCGCACCGAGGGAGTCCCGCCGCGTGACCTTCACCGTCCCCGCCGACCTGACGTCCTACACGGGCGTCGACCTGCGACGCGTCGTCGACCCCGGCGCGATCGGCGTGCAGGTCGGCGGCTCGAGCGAGGGCGACGTGCTGCACGGCGCCGTCGAGCTCACGGGCCCGCGCCGCCACCCCGGCCGCGACCGCGCGCTGCGCCCCACGACGACCGTGGCGGCCCTGGCATGAGCGGCGCCGTCAGCAACCCCGTCCTGCCGGGCTTCCACCCGGACCCGACCGTGTGCCGCGTCGGCGACGACTACTGGCTCGTGACCTCGACGTTCGAGTACTTCCCGGGCCTGCCCGTGCACCACAGCACGGACCTCGCGCGCTGGGAGCACGTCGGCCACGCGATCGACCGGCGCTCGCAGCTCGACATGGAGGGCGTCCGGCCGTCGGGCGGGCTGTACGCGCCGACGCTGCGGCACCACGACGGCACGTTCTGGATGACGTGCACGCTCGTCGACGGACACCGGGGCGCGGGCAACTTCGTCATGAGCGCCGAGCACCCCGCGGGCCCGTGGAGCGACGTCACGTGGCTCGAGGACGCCGAGGGCATCGACCCGTCGCTGTTCTTCGACGACGACGGGTCCGCCTGGTACCTCGGCGCGCGGCCCACGCACGACCCGCACCCCGAGGACCCGCAGACCACGGACATCTGGCTGCGCCGGTTCGACGTGCGCACGCGGCAGCTGGTCGGCCCCGAGCACGTGCTGTGGCACGGCGCGCTGCACGCCGCGGTCTGGGCCGAGGGCCCGCACCTGTACAAGGTCGACGGGCGCTACCTGCTCGTCATCGCCGAGGGCGGCACCGACGTGCACCACGCCGTGACCGTCGCGCGCGCCGACCACGTGACCGGCCCGTACGCGGGCAACCGCGCGAACCCGGTGCTCACGCACCGGCACCTGGGCCGCGACCACCCCGTGTCGAGCGTCGGGCACGCCGAGCTCGTCGAGGGTCCCGACGGCGCGTGGTGGGCGTTCGCGCTCGGCACCCGACCGGTCGACGGGCACCACCTGCTGGGCCGCGAGACGTTCGTCGTGCCCGCGCGCTGGGAGGACGGCTGGCCCGTGCTCGCGCCGGGCGTCGGGCAGGTGACCCCGCTGGTCGAGCACCCCGCCGTGCCGGACGGCGAGGTCGTGCGCCCCGCCGCGGACGAGCCGTTCACCGAGACGTTCGCCGACCCGGCGACCGGTGGGCTGTCGCCGCGGTGGAACCGGCTGCGCACGGGCGACGACCCGGCCGACACGACGTCCCGCCCGGGTGCGCTGCGCCTCGCGCTGCGCCCCGCGACGCTCGACGAGCCGACGACGCCCGCGTTCCTCGGGCTGCGCCAGCAGCACCACCGCGCGCGGTTCACGGCCACGGTCGAGGCGCCCGGCCTGGCGGCGCACGAGCGCGCGGGCCTCGCCGTCCGCCAGAAGGACACGCACCACGCGGTCCTCGCGCTGCGCGACGGCGGCGACGCGCGCGTCGTCGAGCTCGTGCTCACGCAGGGCGACGAGCGGACCACCGTCGGCACGCTGCCGCTGCCCGGCGACGGCCCAGTCGACCTGCGCGTGACCGCCGACCGGCTGACGTACACGGCCGAGGCGCACGAGCCCGACGGCGCGTGGACCACGGTCGGCACGGTCGACGGGCGCGCGCTCAGCACGCAGACCGCGGGCGGGTTCACGGGCGTCCACCTGGGCGTCTACGCGACCAGCGACGGCCACCCGACCACGGCCGTCGCCGACGTCGTGCACGTGACGTACGAGCCGCTCGACTGACCCACCACGACGGCACGGCGCGACGGGTCCGCCCTCACCGGGGCGGGCCCGTCGTCGTCAGCGCAGCCGGCCCAGGTGCAGCGCCGCGAGCGCGAGCGCGGTGATCGTCTCGCCCGCCCGGATCTCCCCCGTGCGGATCATCGCGAGCGCGTCGGCGAACGGCACGGTCCGCACCGCGCTGATGCCCTCGACGGCCTGCTCGTCGGCGGTCGCCCCGGCGTCGACGACCGGTGCGAGGCCACGCGCGAGGTAGACGTGCTCGCGGGCGCGCGCGGCACCGTTGAGGGCGTCGGTCGCACCGAGGTACGTCCAGTCGCGCGCGGTGAGCCCGGCCTCCTCGGCGAGCTCGCGGCGTGCGGCGTCGAGCGGGTCCTGCCCCTCGCCGCCGCCTGCGGGGACCTCGACCGAGCCCTCGCCCGTCGTGTACCGGCCGACCGTCACCAGCACGACCTCGTCGTCGTCGGTCAGCGCGACGACGAACACCGAGTCCCGCATCTCCACCACGCCGTACACCGCCGGCGAGCCGTCCGGCGCGAGCACCTCGTCCTCACGGACCGTGATCCACGGGTTCCGGTACGCGACGCGCGAGGACAGGGTCCGCCAGGTCATGCGTC
This sequence comes from Cellulomonas sp. B6, assembly GCF_001462455.1. GTDB lineage: Bacteria > Actinomycetota > Actinomycetes > Actinomycetales > Cellulomonadaceae > Cellulomonas. The sequence continues at coordinate 3,300 of NZ_LNTD01000070.1, read as the reverse complement.
GAACCTAGACCTGGCCGTGTCCCCGCCGGGGTGGCGGTGCGCGGCGCCCACCCGACCACGGCGCGCCCAGTCGGACGGTCGGTGCACCGGCGCTCGACGTCGCGTCGGACGGTCGCGCCGGCGTCAGCCCGTCGGCGGGTCGGCCCGTCAGCGGCTCAGCGCCCCCGCCGTCGCGAGCACCACCGCGTCCTCGACGAGCGCGGCCCGCGTGTCCGAGCCGAGCCGGCCGTCGTCGTCGGCCCACTGCCGCCACGACGCGCCGACCACCGACCCCGCGAACGCCCCGGCCCCGCCGACGACCGCCGCGACCAGCACCGCGGGGACCCGCCGCCCGTCGACGACCGCGAGCGCACCCGCACCCGCGGCGCCCGCCACGACCCGGCCCGCGAGCTGCGGGGCCACCAGCCGGCTCGGCACGCCCGGCAGCTTGTCGGTGACGGCCTCCCCCACGACCGCGAGAGCCGCGAGCGCACGCAGCGCGGGGACGTCGTGACCGCGACGGGCGGCCGCGGCGACCGGGACGGCGAACGCGACGGACGAGCGGCCGCCGGCGGCGAGGCCCAGCGCGGCGGAGCGGAGGAGGACACCCATGCGTCGTGTCTACCCGCGGCGCGCGGCGACGGCACCTCCAGGCGCCCGCCCGGGCGGCGTCCCCCCGCGCTCCGGGTGCGGACCGCCCCGATCGGCAGCAGACTCCTGGACCACCGCGTGGTCCGCCGTGGCCCACGCGACGCGGTACGACGAAGGAGCGACATGGGCATCGGTGGCGGCATCGCACTCCTGGTGATCGGGGCGATCCTCTCGTTCGGTGTGTCCGACCGGGTCGAGGGCGTCGACCTCACGGTCATCGGCTACATCTGCATGGGCGCGGGCGTGCTCGCGCTCATCCTCGCGATCGCGCTCAACGCGCAGCGCACCAACACGACGCACCGCCAGGTGGTCGAGCACCGCGAGGAGCCGCCGGCTCCCCCGGTCGTCTGACGCCCGCTCGACCGACCCGCCGTCCCCCGCACGGGACGGCCCCGCCCGACGCCCCGCCCGGTCCCGACCGGCGGGGCGTCGGCGTACCCGGTCGCGGCCGACGGGCGTCCGAGGTCCAGGTTGCGGCCGTCGCACTCGCCGGCCGACGAGGGGCCTCGCCACTCACCTGGTGGGACGCGGGACGCACGAGACCGGGCTGGGAGCGCCCACGGTCCGAGATCGCGACGGCAGCCCGGTCTCGCGCGCGACCCGTCCCATGCCTCGAGATGCCCGTCGCGGCGCGCCCACGACGGCACGCCGGACCGGTGCCGCGCGGCCACCCGGACGCCCGGCGCGTGTCGGACCTTCCCGACACACTGGGCACGCACCGGCGGACGGTCCACGAGGGGGGCACATGGAGCGGGACGAGGCACGCGAGGCCAAGGCGCACGCCGCGCAGGTGGCGCGGACGCTGACGGAGCGGGTGGTGCGCGCGTCGAGCGCCGACGAGCCGGCGGTCGCACCGCTGGCGGTCGGCCTGGCGCCGCGCGACGACGGCGGCTACGCGGTCGCGCTGCGCTACCGGCTCGGCCTGCCGCAGGTGCGCAGCCTCGCGCGCAAGGTCGCGGCCGAGGTCGGCGAGGTCGGGACGACGGTCGACGTGCGCCGCACGGGGCGGATCCGCCCGCTCGCGCGCGGCCCGGTGCCGGGCCCGCGACCCCCCGTGATCACCGCGCAGGCCGCCGGCGAGACCGGCCACGTGCGGCCGCTGCGGCCCGGCGTCTCGATCGCGCACGTCGACGTCACGGCGGGGACCCTCGGCGCGTTCGTGCTGGTGGGCGGCGTGGTGCACGCGCTGTCGAACTACCACGTGCTCGCGGGCTCCCCCGCGGCGCGGCCCGGTGACGCGGTGCTGCAGCCCGGTCCCGCCGACGGCGGCCGGGCACCCGCCGACCGGGTCGGCACGCTCGCCGCGGTGGTCCCGCTCGCGGCGGGCACCACGGCCACGGTCGACGCGGCGGTCGCGCTGCTCGACGACCCCGACGTCGACGCGACGTACCCGGTGGGCGCCGTGACGACCACGGCGCGCCCGCTCGGCGGCGAGACCGTCGGCAAGATCGGCCGCACCACGGCCGTCACCGCCGGACGCGTGACGGCCATCGAGCTCGACGACGTCGTCGTCGGCTACGGCGAGGAGCTCGGCGACCTGCGGTTCGACGACCAGATCGAGGTCGAGGGCACCGGGCGGTCGCCGTTCTCGCGCGGCGGCGACTCCGGATCGCTCGTGTACCGCGAGGACGGGGTCGCGCTCGGGCTCCTCTTTGCCGGGTCGGAGACCGGGGGCGAGAATGGCCGTGGGCTGACGTACGTCAACCCGATCGACGCCGTCCTCGGGGCGCTCGACGCGACGCTGCTCGCCTGACGCGAGCGGCCCCGCGCGCCGCCGAGGGGTGCGGGAGGTGTGCAGTGGCCGACCTCGACCAGGCCCGGCGGGCCAAGGAGGAGCTCAAGGCCGCCCTCGCCGGGCGCGCGGGTGTGTCCGGGATCGGCATCGCACCCGACGACGACGGGTACGGGCTGCTCGTGCGCGTGCGCGGCGACGCCGTCACCGCCCGCCGCCTCGACGTGCCGACGCACGTGCACGGCGTCGCGGTGCACGTGCGCACCACGGGTCCCGTGACGGCGCAGCGCTGACCGCCCAGCGGTCGCTCACGCGGAGCGAGCCCGTGCGGAGCTGACGCGCCCGGAGCGGGCCGTACGGAGCAGGTCCATGCGGAGCGGGCCCGTGCGGAGCAGGTCCATGCGGAACAGGCCCGCGCGGAACAGGCCCGGACGGAACAGGCCCGCGCGGAGCGGGCCCGTGCAGCACCGAGCGCGTGGGCGCGCCGCCACGAGCCCGCCAGCTCAAACCCGCCCACGCAGCGACGCGCCCGCACCCCGGCGCGGGTGCGGGCGCGTCACGTGCGGCTCAGCGGACGATGCAGCTGTTGCCGTTGAGCGTCGCGGACGTCACGTCCTGCGGCGTCCCGGAGGCGATGAACCCGAACGACACCGCGTTGTGGTGCGCGATCGTCGAGTTCCACGCCGCGTTGGTCACGGTGACGGTCGAGCCGGACTGCGACGCGACCGAGCTCCACGCCTGCGTGAGCGTCTCACCGTTGGTGAAGTCCCACGCGACCTCCCAGCCGTTCACCGGCTCCATCGTCGCGTTGAACACCGTCACGTTCCCCTGGAACCCGCCCTGCCAGCGGTTGGTCACGTCGACCTCGATCTCGCAGACCGCGTCGGTCGGGACCGTCGGCGTCGGCGTGGGGGTCGGCGTCACCGTCGGCGTCGGGG
>NZ_LNTD01000069.1 GCF_001462455.1 Cellulomonas sp. B6 | reverse complement strand
CGCTCCCGGCCGTGGGTCCACCTCTCGGCGGTCGCCGCGACCCTGGGTCTGCTGACCGGCTGCACGAACCTGGCGACCTCGCCGGACACCGCCCCGACCGGTCAGGAGGCCGGGACGGGGCTGTTCGACGACACCGTCGTGCACGACCTCGATATCGAGCTCGACCAGGAGGCCTACGACGCCATGATCAGCACGTTCACCAGCACCGGTGACAAGGAGTGGATCACCGCCACGGTCACCGTCGACGGGCACGAGTTCCGTGACGTCGGCCTGCGCCTCAAGGGGAACTCGTCCCTGTCGGGCCTGCGCGGCGCCGGCGCGGGAGGGGACGGAGCCGCAGCCGAGGACGCGGGTGCGGCCGGGGACGCGGGTGCGGCCGGGGACGCGGGTGCGGCCGGGGACGCGGCCGACGACCAGGCCGCGGACGCGACCGGGGACCGGCAGCAGCGCGGCGGGCCGGGCGGAGGACCCGCGGGCGGCGCCACGGCCGACGAGCCGGAGAGCCTGCCCTGGCTCGTGCGCCTCGACAAGTTCGTCGCGGGCCAGAGCTACGAGGGGCTCACGGAGTTCGTCATCCGCTCCAACTCCTCCGAGACGTCCCTGAACGAGGCCGTCGCGCTCGAGCTGGTCGGTCTCGCGGGCCTGGCGACGCAGGAGGCGGCGAGCACCCGGCTGAGCGTCAACGACAGCGAGGAGCAGCTGCGCCTGCTCGTCGAGAACCCCGGCGAGGAGTGGGACGAGCGCACCTTCGACGCCGACGGCATCCTCTACAAGGCCGAGGCGGGCGGCGACTACAGCTACCGCGGCGACGACCCCACCGCGTACGTCGACGTCTTCGACCAGGAGAGCGGCGGCACGGAGGACCTCACTCCCCTGATGGACTTCCTCGAGTTCGTCAACGACGCCGACGACGCGACGTTCGCGGCCGAGCTGGGGACGCACCTGGACGTCGCGGCCTTCGCCGACTACCTCGCGGTGCAGGAGCTCATCGCCAACCAGGACGACATCGACGGGCCGGGCAACAACTCGTACCTGCGGTACGACAGCGCGACCGGCAGGTTCACGGTCGTGACGTGGGACCTCAACCTGGCGTTCGGCGGGCTCGGTGGCGGGGGGTTCGGCGGTGGAGGGTTCGGCGGTGGCGGGTTCGGCGGTGGCGAACGGCCGGACGGCGCCGGTGCGCCGCCCGCAGGCGAGCTGCCCGACGGCTGGGAGCCCCCGACGGGCGACCTTCCCGAGGGCCGGGTGCCGCCGGCCGACGGCGACGGCGCGGGCCCCAGCACGGACGAGCTCCGCGCAGCCTTCCCGGGCGGCGGACCCGGCGGCGGACCCGGCGGCGGGCCCGGCGGGAGCAACGTCCTCGTCGAGCGGTTCCTGGCCACGCCGGCCTTCGCGCAGGAGTACGAGACGTCGCTCACCGAGCTCCGGGCCGCGCTGTACTCCAGCGGCGAGGCGCAGGCCGTGCTCGACCGGTGGTCCACGCTGCTCACGGAGGACGCCGCCGACCTCGTCGACGCCGACGTCGTCGCCGAGGAGGCCGCCGCCATCGCGGCGCACTTCACCGAGCAGACCGCCCCGGGCCCCGAGCCGACGGCCTCCAGCGAGGCGTGAACGGCCCTGGACGGGCACGGCGTCGGGCGTGCGGGGTCGACGTCGTGCCCACGGTCGGACGTCGTCGTCGCCCCGGTCGGGCGCGCCGGTCCAGGAGGCCCGGACGAACGTCGGGGCGGACTCCGCCGTCGGCGCTCACCGGTCCTTCAACGCGGCGAGCGGGGACTTCAGCGGCAGGACGGCGCTGACGAGGACTCCGAGCACGGCGACCGACGTGACGATGGTCAGGTGCCGAACGACGTCGGGGGCGACGGCGAGGGGATCGGGGACGGCCACGGCGAGGACCGCCGTCGCGGTGCCCGCCGCGAGGAGCATCGACGTCCCGACGAGCGCGGCACCCTCGGTCACGCGGATCACCGCGCGCGTCGCCCGGTCCGCCCCGAGCGTGGCGTACAGCCCGTCCCGTCCCCGGCGCAGCCACACCAGCAGGAGCCACAGCAGGGAGATCGACGCCCCGACGGCCCACGGCGCGTCGACGAGCCCGCGTGTCGCGTACTCGGCGGAGAAGTCGCGGCTGTACTCGCCGTTGACGAGACGGTCGGTGACCACCGCGTCCTGTCCGTCGGCGCTGAGCATCGTGGGCAGCACGGCGCGGACCGACTCGAGGAACCCCGCGTCGGCCGTGACGAAGCACGCGCCGGCACGTCCCGCTGCGGGTGTCGGGAGGAGGATCGCGTAGGCGTTGTCCTCGCCGAGCACGCTGGTGTCGGCCACGGCTGCGACGGGGACGGGACCGACGGGAAGTACGGTCGCCCCGGCGGGCTCCTGCGGATCGATGTCGGCCGTCAGGGTGATGGTCTGCCCGGCCCGGACACCGAGGCCGTCCGCGAGCTCGGGCGGCAGGATGACGCCGTCCGTCGACGGGTGCAGGCCGAGCACGGGGCCGATGCCCTCGCTGACGGCCACCAGGGGGATCCTGGCGTCCGGGGCGTTCGGAACCCCGGCACGGAGCGCGAGCCGCCTGAGCGACGCCGACGCGGTGATCCCCTCGACACGGGCCGTGGACTCGCACGCCGCCCGGTCGACGCCGCCCGCGGGGTCGTTGGTCACGACGAGCATGCGCCCGCCCGCCGCGACCCAGCTGCGCTCGTCGGCGACCAGCCGAGCGAGGCCGAGCCCGTCGGCCACGACGGGGACGGTCGCCGCGGCGACGACGAGCACGGTGGTGAGGATCGTCAGCCAGCGGCCGTTGCGCCAGTTCCGCAGCCCTTCGTCGACCGCGGCGGCAAACCTCCACCGCTTCTGCGGAGCACCCGACGGCGTGCTCATGAGCCGCTCGGGGTCAGGACGCCCGAACCGAGCGCGAGGGTGCGGCTGCAGCGTGCGGCGATCGCGGGGTCGTGCGTGACGACGACTGTGACCTTGTCCGCGGCGGACGCGAGCAGCGCGTCGATGACGTCGGTGGACGTGCGGTGGTCGAGCTGGCCGGTGGGCTCGTCGGCGAGCAGCACGGGCCGCTCGCTGACCGCCGCGCGCGCGATGACCACGCGTTGGGCCTCACCACCCGACAGGGTGCGCACCGGCCGGTCACCGGTGCCGGCGAGCCCGACGTCGGCGAGCGCGCGCTCGGCCCGTGCGAGGGCGGTCGCACGGCTCACGCCGTCCGCGTACGCCCCGACCGCGACGTTGTCGAGCACGGTGCGGTCGCCGAGCACGTTGACGGTCTGCAGCACCCACGAGACGTGGTCGGCGAGCGGTTCCCGGGTGCCGCCCCGTTCCAGGGCGAGCGTGCCCGCCTGGGGCGCGAGCAGGCCGCCGAGCAGCGCGAGCAGGGTCGTCTTCCCCGACCCCGAGGGTCCGACGACGGCCACCGACTCCCCCGCCTCGACCTGCAGCATCAGGTGGTCGAGCAGGAGGCGGGATCCGGGGTGCGCGAAGGTCACGCCTTCGGCGACGAGTCGCACGTCGGATCCTCCAGCACGCGGAGCGGGTTGGCCAGGACACGGGTGAGAGCGGCCTCCGGGGCGAGCTCGGCGCTCGCGAGGGTCCCGCCCAGGACGGTGACGGCGACCGGGTCGTCGTCCACGTCCTCGAAGACGCAGGAGGCGCCCGACGGGTCGACGACGATGGCGGACGCCGGCACCCGGAGGACCGACTCGCCACCCGTGCTCGTCACCTGACCTGCGCCTTCGCCGGTCGTCCCCAGCGATGCGGCGATCGCCGCGACGGCCTGCGGGTCGGTGATCGCACCGCTGCCGGGCACGTACGGGGCCGCCAGCCCGTTGACGACGAGCTCGTAGTCGCTGCCGGCGGGGATGCCGCCGGTGGGCTCGGTGACGGCGATCGACGTCGGACGGCGCGGTCCACGGACGACGACGCTGCCGGGCGCGACGGTGGAGCCTGCCGCGACCTCGACCGTCGCGACGTGCACCGGCGACGGGCCGATCCACGCGACGCTCGACACCGTGAACGCGGACCCCTGGTCGGGCTTGCCGTGCTGCGTGTTGAACGCTCGGACGGCTCGTGCCGTCGCCGCCTCGAACCGTCCGTCGTCGCCCCCGCGGTAGAGGCCGAGCTCGCGCAGGAAGCGCTGCAACCTGGCCACGTCCTGCCCGCGCGCACCGGTGTCGAGGTCACGCCACAACGGTGCGTCGGACGCGTACGCGACGATCGGCGCGTCGTCGACGACGACCACGACGCTCCCGTTCTCCAGGACGTCACCGGCCGCCAGCGGCAGGTGCGTGACGGTCCCTGCCGCCTGGAGCCCGACGGCGACACCGTCCTCGTACCCGGCTGCGACCCCCACCCCGTAGCGGTCGACCCGCTCACCGGTCGTGACCGGGACGACGAGCGGGCCGGACGGCTCGTCCGCCGTGATCGGGGAGGGGGTGCTGTGCTGGACCCACCACGCCGATCCGGCGGCCAGGACCGCGATGAGGACGCCGAGCGCGAGGACGGCGGTACGCCTGGTGCGGCTCGCCCTGCGTGACGTCATCGCCCGACGCCGGCCTGGGACAGGCAGTCGATCTTCTTGGTTTCCCAGATACGGCCGGACTCGGTGAAGAGGTCACCCTGGGCGGCATCGTCCGCGACGTCGACGCCGTTGTCGCGCAGGCATTGGATCAACGCCGGGCGGAACTTGTCGAAGTTCTTCTCCTGCGCTTCCAGCGATCCCGGTGACGTCTGGTGCGCCGCCTCGACGTACATGCTGTTCACCCGGATGCAGTCGTCCGCGATCGCCTCGGTCTGCTCGTCGGACCGGCCGGCCGACGACTGCGCGAACGAGTACTGGATCTCGGGAAAGCCCCGAGGCTCGGTCACGGTGTCCCCGACGACCTCGATGCCCGCGTCACGCATGCAGGCGATCGTCCGCTCGACGGCCGCCTGGTACTGCTCGAAGGTGACCTCGCCGCCCTCCAGCACCGCGATCTGCTCCGCGCTCGCACCACTGGCGCGGGCGGACGCGAGCAGGTCCGAGTTCATCGACGGGTCGACCGTGGGCTCCGACGACCCTCCGCACCCTGCCAGGGTGAGCGCGGCCACGCCCGCGACGACCGCCGTGACCGTCCCGTGTCGACGACGTCGCACGTGAGACGCCCGTGAGCCCGACGGGGCGGCACGGAGGAGCCGGTGCACGGGCGCGGCCGCGCCGAGCATCAGTAGCCCACCTGGTGCTGCGTCACGTTGGGCACGGAGACGTACGAGTTCCCGGTCGTGCTGTCGCCGTAGCTCCAGGCCGTCGTGTAGATGTTCCCCGAACCGCCGTGGTACTTGGCCCGGACCTGGGTGCGGTACTTGCAGCCGCCCGTCGTCATGCTCGCCCAGGAGCCCCCCTGGGCACGGGTGGCGAGCCCGCAGGGAAGCTCCCAGGACGTGCTCGAGGCGCTGCTCCATCCGCTCAGCCAGCCGGCCGCGAACGAGGGTGTGGCTGCGAGCACCAGCGCGATCGACGTCGCGGCGACGACGGAGAGCACACGAGACCGCTTCATTACGTTCTCCTCTGATTGCGATCGATGACGGCGTCAGACAGGCCGGTCGGGTCGTTCTTCGGCGACGCCGGGCCCGATGCTAGCGGGACGCAGAACGCGACACGCCCGAAACGGACACGCGATTTCCCGTGCGCTTTTGGTGCACGTCGATCTGCGCACAGGACCGGCGACCGCGTCGGGTGCGAATGCAACGAGTCGTGTGGTATTGCCAAGAGAAGGTCGTACCGGCCGCGCGGTGTGCGGGCACCGGGCGGGGCCGTGCGGCCCACCCGCCGACAGCGCGCGAGCGCCGCGGTCGCACGAGGCTCGCGGTGTGACTGCTGCACGCACCTGACGACGACGGAGCTGACCGTCAGCGGGAGCGACGCACGACGAGGGCGACGAGCTCCGGGCTGCAGCCCAGCGCGTCCGCGATCGCGGAGTAGCTCCACCGCGCGGGGTCCTCGGCGCGGAGCTGGAGGACGAGCCGGTCGCGCTCCCGGCGGTACCGCGCGGCGACCTCGTCCGCGTCGGCGGCCTTGCGGTGGAGCTCGCGCGCCCGGGTGGCGCGGGGGTCCGAGGTGCCCCGACGGGGCGTCCGCCGGGGAGCGTCCGCAGGTGGGGGCGCCGCCCGTGCACCCGCGGACAGGTCGGACGTCGGTCGTGCAGGCGACGACCGCGGGGCGGCCCCGTGATCGGGGCCGCCCCGGGCCGGCGCGTCGGGCCCGCGCGGGGACCTAGAGGCCACGCGCGAACTCCGTGACGAGCGAGGGCACCGCGCCGTCGAATCCGACGACGTCGAGCATCCCCGCGTCCGACGGGTCGGCGATCGAGAAGCCCGTCGCCGTCATGCCGACGACCACGAGCCGCGCGTCGATCCCGGACCGCCGCCGGTACTCGGCGAGCGCCTGGTGCGGGTGCACCTTGCCGGCCCAGGTCTCGCTGTCCGTGTAGACCACGAACGTGTCGACCTCGGCGCCCTGCTCGGTCGCCCACGCCATCGGCAGCGCGCAGTCCGTGCCGGACATGGGCATCGCGTCGACCACGCGCAGGGCGTCGTCGAGCCGCTGCCGCGGCGAGATCGCGAGCGGCCGCAGCGTGCTGTCGTTCCACCCGCTGCTGCCCGACCGCGTGGTGAAGCCGACGGCGGTGGCCGCCGGCTCGGTCGCGAGCTGCACCAGGGCCAGCGCGGCCGACGCCTCGCGCGCCGTGATCGGCATGCCCGAGATCGGCACACCCATCGAGCCCGAGACGTCGACCGCGAGCAGCGTGCGCTTCCCGGAGGGCTCGACGGCCCCGAACGCCGCGTAGAACGCGGCGTCGAGGGCGTCGGTCACCTTCCGGCTCGGCGTCCACTCGCCGGCACCGCGGGCCGACCGCCCGGAGGCGTACGTCCGCTGCGCCACGAGCACGCTGACCGGGTGGACGCGCGCCGACCGCTGCCGGTCGGGGTCGACCAGCTGGGTGACGACCTCGTCGGTCCGGCCGCCGAGGTCCGGGAGCACGCCGAGCCGCGTGAGCCGGGGCAGCTGACGCATCAGCGCCGTCTGCGGCACGCCGACGTCGAGCAGCGCGTCCCAGACCGCGACCTCGCCCAGCGCCGCGTCGGGGAGCATCTCCCACGACAGCCGGTGCCGCCGCACCAGGTCGGCCCACGTCGCGGTGTCCGTGGCGGCCTGCGCCGCCATGAAACCCTCGACGAGCGTGGGCGTCGCGTCGCCGACCGCACCGCGGACGATCCAGTCGAACGTCGCCCGCAGCTCCGGCGAGGCCGTCGTCGGGTGCGCCAGGCGCAGCAGGTCGCGGTGCGACCAGCCCTCACGCTGGCGGTACTTGACCGCCTGGTACGCGAGGGCGTCGGCGTCCTTGGACGTGTACCAACCACCGACGGCGCGCCGCAGACCCCGACCCCAGCCGCGGAACTGCTCGACGTAGCCCGCGAACAGGAACAGGTGCGTCCCGGTCCGGGCGACGGCCGGCAGCGCCGCGAGCGCGAGCGGTGCCGACTCCGGCACCGACGCGGCGTACGCCAGGGCGAACAGCGCGGGGTTCTGGCGCGGCGCGGCGCCACGCACGGACACGTCGACGATGGTGCTGACCAGCGTCTCGGGGTCCTCGTGGGCCATCCGCCCGACGACCTCGGCGTTCTCCCGCGCCAGCTCGCGCGGCGCGGCGTAGTAGGTGCCGCCGTCCACGCCGAGGGTCAGGAAGCGCCGCAGCCGGGCGACGTCGTCGAGCACGAACGCGTAGCCACCGGCGGCGTTCAGCTCCTGGCGGGTGTCGGCGCGCTCGCCCTGCGGCGTGCGCCGCAGCCCGAGCGTGCGCAGCACGTCCATCGGTCGTGTCCTCTCAGTCGGTCGTCGGGGCGGTGGCGGGCGTGTTGTGCGCACCGGGTGGATCCCCGGCGAACCGGGGTGCCCTCCTCACAAGGGCGTCCACGGGGAGAGAGAGAACCGATGCGCTCCGGCCCGCCACCGCCCCGACGTGGGTGGAGCGGGCGTGTGGTCGTGGCTCCGGTACGGCGGCTGACGCCGCCGGGCAGCACCCCGAGGGGTCGGGACTCGAACCCGCACTGCCATCACCAGGTAACCGAAGACACCTCGGCCCGCTCCGGGGAGGCTCGGGTGGGCGTGTGATGACGCCGGAGTCCTGCTCTACCGTCTGAGCTACGTCATCAGAGATGACGGCGGGACTCGAACCCGCGACCTGGCCATCCACAGTGGTAACCGACGGTCGCCGGCCCACCCAAGTCTTTCCGTGTGCTGTTGTCGTCGACGACTGTAGGGGTCTACACAGGCGGGGCGCAGGGCTTTTTCCGGAGACGTCACACGGGCGGGTGAGCGACCTGCTCGCAGGGGCCCGGGCGGGCGTGGGGTGGCCGCCGGAACGCCGCCGCCCCTGACGGGGCGGTGCGCCGTCCGCTGCTCTACCACTGAGCTACGACGCCGAGACGCCGGAGGGGCTCGAACCCTCGACCCGCGGATCCAGATCACCGATGGCCTTCGGCCCGCCCGGGCCGAGCCGCCAGTATGCCGTCCACGGGCGATCGGCAGAGCTCCACACGAGCTGCACGGTGATCGACGCGATCCGCTGCGGATGCCGATCGTGCGAGCAGTGCCGAGGCTGGGGTCTGGACGGAATCTGACCAGCATCGTCGCGTTTCTGGGGAACGTCGTGGACTCCAGCCTGGGAACCCGCCTTCTCACGCCCTATCGGCCATAGATGTCGCACAGGGGGTCGAGGCACCATCATGCAAGCTTCTGACGCTTCCACGTAGGGCATCGGCGGTGGGAACGTGCACCCCGGTCGGCGTGTCCTCGTATGCCTGCACGCCAGTGACCGAGATCCTGCGGAGGTGAACGACACGAGCGCGAAGGCCGCCTCGCGCTTTGCGCTGCTCCTCGACACCAATGCGTTCATCGCCCTCGAACCAACATCGCCGTCGTTCCAGGCGGACTTGCCCGATGCGGCAGACCTTGTCCGGCTCGCGCAGCAGGGCGACCACAGGTTCTACCTGTCCGCCGGCACGGCTCATGACATCGATCGTGATCCGCAGCTGGACCGCCGGCGGGCGAACCATGCACTCGCGGGGAAGTATCTACATCTCGACCCGATCGCCCCTCCCGGCGACCTGCTGGAGGCACTCGGCGAGCCGGCCCCACCGCCCGGGCGTCACTCGAACAACGACGTCGACCTCGAGATGCTCGCCGCGTTGTGGGTGGGCGCCGTCGACTTCCTCGTCACGCAGGACAACCGACTGCGGCGCCGCGGTGTCCGCGCCGGGCTGGGCGAGCGCGTGCTCACCATCGTCGAGGCTGTCGCCTTCCTGCGCCGACTCACGCCCCGGGCCAGCACGCCGCCACCCGCGGTCACGCCCGTGCGCACGTACAACCTCGACCCGCACGACCCGATCTTCGACTCCCTGCGCGAGGACTATGACGGGTTCGACGACTGGTTCGCGAAGGTGAAGATCGCACCCGGACGGCCTTCCTGGGTCATCGAGGTCGAGGGCGGCAGCTACGGCGCCTTGATGATCGTCAAGGACGAGCAGGCTGGTACGACGCCGTTCCCCGGCAAGGTGCTGAAGCTCTGCACCTTCAAGGTTGCACCGCACGCCTTTGGCCGCGCCTACGGCGAGCTCCTGCTCAAAGCGCTCTTCGGTCACATGCACGCTGGCGCCCACGACACGGTGTTCGTCACGACGTACCCCAAGCAGGACCGGCTGATCGAGCTCCTGGAAGACTTCGGCTTCGTCCGGCACAACGCTCCACGGACCGACGACGAAGAGCTGATCCTGGTCAAGCACCGCCGGCCGGCCGACCCTACGGAGACCGATCCCCTCGCAGCCCACCGGAGGCACGGACCGCCATTCATCCACCCCGACGCCCGCGCGTTCGTCGTGCCGGTCGTGCCGATTTGGCACGACGCGCTCTTCCCCGACTTCACGATGGGGCTGGGTCTGTGGACCGGTACCCACGCGTACGGCAACGCACTCCGTAAGGCGTACGTCAGCGGTACCAACTCCCGGCGGATCGGCGCGGGGGACACCGTGCTGTTCTACCGGTCCGCCGATCTCCGGGCCGTCACTGTCGTCGGCGTGGTGGAGGATGTGCACGTCTCGGGCGACCCCGAGTCCATCCGGCGGTTCGTCGGCCGCCGCACCGTGTACACCCCGCGGGACCTGTCGCTGATGGCACTCGAGCACCGCGAGCTGCACGCGATGATCTTTCGGCAAGACCGGATGCTCGACCCGCCCGTGTCACTCAGGACCCTCATGCTGATGGGCGTGCTCAACGGCGCACCGCGAAGCATCACCGAAGTAGACGAAGGAGGACGACCGTGGGTGCACCAGCAGCTGGCCGCGTCGCAGTGATGTCGATCAAGCCGCGGTTCGCGGAGGCGATCCTTGATGGCACCAAGCTCGTCGAGTTTCGGAAGCGACGGCTGGCGCCGGACGTCACCACCGTGCTCATCTACGCCACGATGCCGGTGGGACGGGTCATCGGTGCCTTCGAGGTCGGCGGCTACGACATCGCCTCCCCGACCGCAGTGTGGGAGCGCCACAAGGGGCACGCCGGCATCTCGCGGACTGGCTACCGCGACTACTACCGCGGAGCGGGCTCCGCGGTGGGCATCCGCGTGAGAGACGCACGCCGGTTGGCTAGGCCGCTGACCCTCGCCGAGATCGACCCGTCTCTTCCGGCTCCGCAGAGCTTCGTCTACCTCACTCTGAACCCGCACGGACCCCAGGGAGACACGCAGGCTCGTCTGCACGACGAGCTCGCCGCCACGCGCTGAGAGGACAAAGAAGAGCAGACTGTGAAGCCCGGTGAGGAGTAGATCTACCGGGCGCGACGCCATCAAAGCGAGTCCTCGCGAGGACCGACAACAGTGACCGGCATCCGCCGCGCATTGAGGTCGGGTTCGTGGACGGGAAGACCGGCACGCTCCCGAGCATCTCAGCCCAGCGGCTCCGGCCGTCACCTGGGTGGGGCGCTCGTCGTCTCGGGTTCTCGCAGTGCGTACAGACGGGTCACGCCGCCGATGTTCACCAGGTCGAGCGCGAGTTCGCGCGTCAGGACCATGAACGCCTCGCCGTCGACGTCCAGCGGAACCGTGGCGATCAACGGCTCGAACTGGGCCGTGGGGACGCCATCGAGCCTGCTCGACCCGCGCCACGCGTGCGCCTGTGGGAGGACCCATACGTTCTGCTCCGGGTCGTCCCACACGAGGCCGACCTTGATCTCGACGAGTCCGCTGTACAACAGGCGCTGTCCGGACGCACGACTCAGCGAGAGCACCGAGGCCAGAAGCGCCTCCATGTACGGCGACGACACCTCGAACGGCTGGTTGATGTCGACGTCGAAGGTCAGCGCGATCGCCCCGTCGAAGTGGACGCTGACGATCCGCTCCGGAACCCGCTGGTCGTGCCGGCGGCGCGAGTGCGTCCACCGCCGCAGCCGGTTGCGGACGTCCCACCCGCCGAGCGCGAGCTCCACTGCGTCGGACCAGCCGTCGTCGAGCAGGTCGTTGACGCTCGACTGGGCTGTGTTGACGATCTCGCGGGCCGCGCGTCGTTCCATCCGACCGCGGCCCACAGGTGCGTGGGGTACCGCGACCCCGACGAACCGCACCTTGTCCCGGTGAGTCTCTCTGCTGGCCTGCTCGAACAGCCGGTCTACCGTCTGCTCGGTGCGCTGGTAGCGAGTGAACCGTTCGCGATAGGCCCGCTCGAGGTCGCGCTCGGTCATGAACACCGTGTGCGCCCCGGCGCGCTGCGGCGCCAGGAACCGCCGGTCGTCCTGCTGCTCGCGCATCACCAGGTGAGGGGCGTCGGGGCTGCCCGGCACCTCGACAACCAAGACGCTCAGGTCACCCTCGATCGGCACGACTGTGTGGTGGATCCCGCTCAAGGACGGCCGAAGGTCGTTCCACGCGACCTGATGCAACATCTGGTCGAGGCCGTCCGGCAGTCTCGTACCGACGACGTCACCAGCCAGGTCCTTACGATCAGGATCCTCCGCGACCCCGTAGACGATGGTCCCGCCGCCGCTGTTCGCCATGGCAGCGATGTCCTTCGCGAGCTCGTCGCGACCGCGAGGGTTGTGGTGGTTGTAGGTGTGCTTCCATTCCAGGTCTGCTGTCTCGGGGACGCCTGTCGCTGCGGCCTGACGCAGCAGCTCGACGGTGATGTCGCTGGGTTCGGCCCCCAGAGCACGGTGGATCGGCGTGAACGGCATGGCCGCACCGTAGCGATCTGGCACCCGCCCCGGTCCGGATCGCGCGCAGTCGCACGGGCGATTCTGTGGACCCACTCTGACCCCACGCACCTGATGTCGGCGCCCAAAGGCATCCCGAGCAACCCGAGGGAACTGGGCTGGGAGCACCTCGTTCGGCACCGCGTGACCATCGATGGCTGGCTACTACTCGTTGAGCCGGTCCTGGGCATCGAGTGCCGCTTCGATCACAACGACCACGACCTCGACGAACACCGCCATCACACGGTATGAGGTCGTCATCAGGTACGTCGCCCCGGTGTCTGTCACGCCGCCGTGCAGTCGACTCTCCAGTACCGCCAGCGACACCGTTCGGTTTCCATGAGCCATCGACGAGCACAGACGCCACACATCGATGGGCTTGAAGCGCCGCGACTGCAGGTGCCGACCCGCGTCGGTGACGACGTCCGTCATCGACGGGTGCGGGCGATCGAGGCTGCGTTGCCCTACCCGGGCGGCATCGAGGAGCTCGTCGAGGCGTTCGCGCAGCTTGGGAAGCGAGGACGGCCGTTCGGGGGCGAAGTGCCGTAGCGCGACGTCGCTCAACCTTGCCTCGTCCCACACGCGGTGCAGAGCCCGGAACACTCGCTTCTTCCGGGTTCCGCCCGTGGTTAGCCACAGGACCTGCGCAGCGGATTCAAGTGAGGCCCTCACCAACGGGTACGCACCGACGGTGGGCATCCCGTGATCGACCAGGGTCCTGCGGAAGGTGTTGGCGTGATCGAACGCCGCGATGAAGAGGAACCGCACCTGGTAGGAGATCGGGTCGTACGCGGTCGCCCGGTCGTCGCCTTCGAGCACGCTGCCGGGACGCACGGTGAACGCGTCGCAACGCGCCTCCGCTGCGTCCAGGCGAGCGAAGAGCTGCTGCAGGACAGCGGCACCCTCAGCTTCAGCAGGATGGTTGTCCGTGTACTGGGGCGGTGGGCTCATGCTCCGGATCCTCGTCTCGACAGGCGGGTTCGCGCCATGCTGGAAACTCGTCTATTCGGACTATCAACGCTGGCTGGTCGAACTATTTGTCGATATGCAGAAATGATTGACTGCGAGCGGACAGTCCCACTTTTGACCGACAGACTCAGGGCCAGAGCTCGCCATCAAACCAGGACGCCGATCCGCGCCTGCTCCTGCAGGCTCACGTCAGCGCGGCGCCGCGTTCGGTCCGAGAATCCCCGTCCTGTTCAAGCGAGCGCCGGCACTCAAGCTTTAGAGCATCGATCGCGGTTCGCAAGGGTTGGACGACCGTCTCGGGCGGGTCTTGGTCCGGGGGCCCGCCTTCGACGTTGCCCCAGAAGTAGTAGACATTCCACGCTCTGACAAACGCTGCCCAGGCTGCTTCGACGTCTGCATCAGCCACGAGACGCATCCGAACGGTTATCTCGTCCATGGAAGCCAGAGACAGGGGCTCACCGGCGGGCTGGGGCGACAGCTCGAAACCGCCGTCGCCGTCGTATGCCCAGACCGCGTTGAGTCTCCGCTCCTCGTTGACGGCGTGCCCCAGGGCGTTGGCATACACGCCAAGGCGGTCCTGACGGAGGCGCTCTGCACGCTCGCTCGCGTCGGTAGTTCTGGGCCGCAAGGCGCTCGGCGTGCTTCCGCGCCTGCGCCGCCGTGAGCACGGTCGCACCCAGCCCAGCAAGAGCCACCAGGACCGTGGCCGCCAGCTCCCGGTTCATGGGCACAACATGCCACACCGGCAGTTCAGCAGGCTGCTAGCTCGCCCTCCCGACACACGTGAGGCACGCGGCACCAGGTAGAACTTGCCCGATCTGCATCTTCAGTGACGAGGATCAACGGTCCGCCCTCCTCCCCTCGCACAGAATCTGTTGGGAATCGGCTGTCCAGGGTGACGTTCCGGTGTGAGCCGGATCGCAGCTGTCGTGGCGTGGAGCGCCTTCCTCAGAGCGCTCCAGAATCAGGTCGCTCCCTGCCGGACCGACGCGGACCTCGAGCGCGCCCAACTTCGACAGAGCCTTGCGCTGACCGCGACGGATGGGGCTGGCCAGGTCGGCCGTCGACCGCTTCGCCGCACGGTCACGGGCTGGTGTTGGGCGACGACCACCCAGCTCGCCGTCGACGCCAGACGCTCGGTGCGACGCGCGCGGCCTCGCGTCAGCTGGGCCGCGGCCGAGGACGTCTTCCCGGGGGCCGGCTCGCTCGGTGATGACCTGGTCTCGCTGGGCACCTACCCTGACGACGACGCTGGCGCGACCGGGGCGCTTACACGCGCACAAGACCTCGCGAACGAGCTCCCTGAACCAGCTCCGACGCGCGGCGTGGCGTGTGCGCATCTACTCGGACGCACTGCGTCGCGTGCGCGCCGTGCGCTGAGCACGTAGGAGCCGCGGCCGAGCGCTGAAGTGGAGGACACCGTCGTCCTGTGTCTTCACCAACGGCGGCGGGCCGCCCGCATCGCGACCACCGCAGGGCCGCGACATTCCCAGAATCCCGCCCTAGAGGCCGATCCTCCCCGGCTATTTTTACAACACCCGTCGATTCCCGAACTCGACGAACGACAACAGTCGCAGCTACATCTGCATGTCGACGAACCGCGAGTAGTGCCCCTGGAACGCGACGGTGATGGTGTCGGTGGGGCCGTTACGGTGCTTGGCGACGATGAGGTCGGCTTCCCCCGCTCGCGGGGATTCCTTCTCGTACGCATCCTCGCGGTGCAGAAGAATGACCATGTCTGCGTCCTGCTCAATTGACCCGGATTCACGAAGGTCGCTCATCGCCGGCCGCTTGTCCGTCCGCTGCTCAGGCCCACGGTTCAGCTGCGAGATCGCGATGACGGGGACCTCGAGCTCCTTGGCGAGCAGCTTGAGCGCACGCGAGAACTCCGAGACCTCCTGCTGACGGGACTCGACGCGCTTGCCCGACGTCATGAGCTGGAGGTAGTCGATGACGACGAGCTTGAGGTCGTGGCGCTGCTTGAGGCGCCGGCACTTGGCGCGGATCTCCATGAGGGACATGTTGGGTGAGTCGTCGATGAACAGCGGGGCCTCGCTGATGCGGCCCATGGTCGCGGCGATCTTCGCCCAGTCCTCCTCACCCATCGAGCCGGTGCGCAGCTTCTGCAGATGGACCCGGGCCTCGGCCGAGAGAAGACGCATGACAATCTCGTTGCGGCTCATCTCGAGTGAGAAAACAACTGCAGCCATGTCATTTTTGATGGCCGCCGATCGGACAATGTCGATTCCCACGGTCGATTTGCCAATTGCCGGCCTCGCTGCGATCACGATCATCTGCCCCGGGTGCAACCCGTTGGTCAGCCGGTCCAGGTCCGAGAACCCCGTGGGCACGCCGATCATGCCCTCGCCGCGGTGCCCCGCGGCCTCGATCTCGTCGACCGTGCCGCCGATGACCTCGGACAGCGGCAGGTAGTCCTCGGACGCGCGTCGCTCCGTGACCGCGTACACCTCGGCCTGCGCGTTATTCACGAGCTCGTCGACGTCCCCGCCGTCGGTCGCGTAGCCGAGCTGGACGATGCGCGTGCCGGCCTCGACCAGCTTGCGCAGGATGGAGCGCTCGCGCACGATCCGCGCGTAGAAGCCCGCGTTGGCAGCCGTCGGCACGGACGCGATGAGCGTGTGCAGGTACGCGGCCCCGCCGATGCGCGTGATCTCGCCGCGCTTGGTCAGCTCGTCGGACACCGTGATGGCGTCGGCGGGCTCGCCGCGGCCGTAGAGGTCGATGATCGCGTCGTAGATCGACTCGTGCGCGGGGCGGTAGAAGTCCGTGCCGCGCACCTGCTCGATGACGTCGGCGATCGCGTCCTTGCTGATCATCATGCCGCCGAGCACCGACCGCTCCGCGTCGAGGTCCTGCGGCGGCGTGCGGTCGAACCCGCCGCCCCGGTTCCCGCTGTCCGGCGGCGCGCCGTACTCGAGGTCCTCGATGGTCAACCCGTCACCCACTCCTGCTCGCCCGCACCCGACGGACACCTGTCCTACCGGGACCCACCGACAGTCCCGCGGGCACGTCCCGCACGGCGGGCGACGCCGCCGTCACCGGACCTGTCCTCGCGAGGCTAGGCCCCGCCGGTCGGGGACCCAAACGGGTGTGTGCACAGACCGGTGGACAGCCTGTGGACAGCCCCCTCAGGCCTGTGTGCACAGGTTGGGGACACACCTGTGGACAGAGCGGGTGAGAGGTCCGCGCACCCCGCGCGACCGGCACATACGCTGTGCACGTGCTGTGGAGCGACGAACATTCGACGGTCGTTCACCTGGTGGACGTCTGAGCCGCCCCGTGGACGCCCACGACTCCCCGCGCCCGCCCGGTGTGGACCGCCAGATCCTCGCGCTGGCGGTCCCCGCGCTCGGTGCCCTGGTCGCCGAGCCGCTGTTCGTGCTCGTCGACTCCGCGATGGTCGGGCACCTCGGCACGGACGCGCTCGCCGGGCTCGCGCTCGCCTCGACCGTCCTGGTCACCGTCATCGGGCTGTGCGTGTTCCTCGCGTACGCCACGACCGCCGCGGTGGCCCGGCGTCTCGGCGCGGGCGACCGGCAGGGCGCGCTGCAGACCGGCGTCGACGGCATGTGGCTCGCCCTGGGCCTCGGCGTCGTCCTCGCCGTCCTCGCGTGGCTCACCGCGCCGTGGGTGCTCGCGGCGCTCGGCGCGCGCGGCGAGGTCGCCGTGCAAGCCGTCACGTACCTGCGCTGGTCCGTCCCCGGCCTGCCGGGCATGCTGCTCGTCCTCGCGGCCACGGGCGCGCTGCGTGGCCTGCAGGACACCCGCACACCCCTCGTCGTCGCGGCCTCCGGGGCTGTCGCGAACGCCGCGCTCAACGCGACCCTCATCTACGGCGCCGGGCTGGGTATCGCCGGGTCGGGCCTCGGCACGGCGGTCGCGCAGCTCGGCATGGGCGTGTGGCTCGTCGTCGTGGTGGTGCGCGGCGCGCGCGGCTCCGGCGCGCGCCTGACGCCCGCCGCGGGCGGCATCTGGGCCAACGCGCGCGCGGGCGTCCCGCTGCTCGTGCGTACCGCGACGCTGCGGCTCGCGATCCTGCTGACGGTCTGGACCGCGACGGGTCTGGGTGCGGCCGCGCTGGCCGGGCACCAGGTCGTCAACGCCGTCTGGGGCCTCACCGCGTTCGCGCTCGACGCGCTGGCCATCGCCGCGCAGGCTCTCGTGGGACACGCGCTCGGCGCCCGCGACGTCGCGCGCACGCGCGCGCTGCTGCGCCGCACGCTGCAGTGGGGCGTCGGCGCCGGGGCGGTGCTCGGCGTGCTCGTCGGCGCGCTCGCGCCGCTGTACGTGCGGGTCTTCTCCCCCGACCCCGCGGTGCAGCGCGCCGCCGTGGTCGGCCTCGTGGTGGCCGCCGTCGCGCTGCCGATGGCCGGCTGGGTCTTCGTGCTCGACGGCGTGCTCATCGGCGCCGGCGACGGGCCGTTCCTCGCCTGGGCCGGCGTCGCGACGCTCGTCGCCTACGTGCCCGCCGCCCTCGCCGTGCACGCGTGGGCACCGCCCGGCGCGGCCGGCCTCGCGTGGCTGTGGGCCGCGTTCGCCGTGGTCTTCATGGCCGCCCGGGCGATCAGCACCGGGCTGCGCGCCCGCGGCACGCGCTGGATGGTCGTCGGCGCCTGAGCGGCCGCCCCGGGGGCGACCTCAGTCGCCACCGCCTCCGCCACCGTCACCGCCGGACCCCGCGCTCGCGTCGCCCGGCCCCGCGTCGTGCGCCACGCCGTCGCCGCTCTCGCGGGTGCCGTCGGCACCGGCCGCCGCGCCACCCGCGGCGTCCTCACGCTTCTCGTCCCCGCCCGGGGACGAGAACCAGCCCGTCGACATCGCCATGAAGACGATGCCGATCGTGAAGAACGCGATGCCGCCGCCGTCGGAGTCGCCCGCCATCTGCGTGATCCCGAGGACGAGGAACGTCACCCCGATCGCGAAGAACGCCCCGTTCTGCGCGCGCTTCGACGACGTCCCGCCGCCCTTGCGCGGCGTGTCGCTCACCGGTCGTCCTGATCCGTGACGCGCGCCGTGACCTGCACCGCGCGCGAGCGGCGCACGTACGTGCCCAGGTAGCCCGCGGCCACCGCGGTCAGCACGACACCCACCGCCAGGAACGTGAGCCCGAGCGCCGTGCGCCCCAGCGCCGTGAACACCGCGCCGAGGGCCAGCAGCGGCGCACCCACCGCGAACATCGTGCCGCCGACGGCGGCCTGCTGCGCCGGGGCCGCCGTGGTGGTGGCCTGCGCGTCCGTGGTGCGCTTCTGCGTGCTCATGTCGTGCCTCCTGGTTCGTCCTGACCTCTGCGACGAGCCTAGGGATCGCGGCCGCCGCGTCCCACCGTCCCGCGGCCGATCCTCACGCTCCGTCCCGAGGCGGAGAGGCGCACCCGGTCTCCGCCCCGCGGGCGGGAACGACGAGGCCCCGCACCGCCGGAGCGGTACGGGGCCTCGCGAGCTCGCGGGAGCAGGTCAGGCGGCGACGACCTTGACGGTCACCTTGGCCGAGACCTCGGGGTGCAGGCGGACCTGCACCGTGTACTCACCGGTCGACTTGATCGCCTGGGCGACCTCGATCTTGCGCTTGTCGACGGCCGGAGCGCCGGCGGCCTGGATCGCCGCGGCGATCTCGGCCGTGGTGACGGCACCGAACAGACGGCCCGACTCGCCGGACTTGGCCGACACCGTGACGGCGTTGGCCTGCAGCGAGTCGCGGATCGCCTTCGCGTCGTCGAGCGTCGCGATCTCGCGCGCCTTGCGGGCACGACGGATCGCGGTGACGTCCTTCTCGGCACCCTTGGTCCACGGGGTGGCCAGGTTGCGCGGGACGAGGTAGTTACGGGCGTACCCGTCCTTCACCTCGACGACGTCGCCGGGGGCACCGAGACCGGTGACCTCGTGGGTCAGGATGATCTTCGCCATGGGTCAGTCCTTTCTCAGCGAGCCGACGACGAGTACGGCAGGAGGGCCATCTCGCGGGCGTTCTTGACCGCACGGGCGATCTGGCGCTGCTCCTGGACGGAGACGCCGGTCACGCGACGCGCACGGATCTTGCCGCGGTCGGAGATGAACTTGCGGAGCAGAGCCGTGTCCTTGTAGTCGACCGTGTCGATCTTGGCGGCCTTGAGGGGGTTCTGCTTCTTCTTGGGCTTGCGGACGACGGGCTTGGCCATCGTGGTGCTCCTTGTCTGTGGAGCCCCGAGCGTTGCCGTGCTCGGGGATGAGAATCAGGGGTGCGAGGCGCCGATCAGAACGGGGGCTCGTCGGAGTAGCCGCCGCCGGACCCGCCCGCGGGCGTCGCCCACGGGTCGTCGGTCTGGCCGCCACCACCGGAGGACTGGCCCCCGCCGTTGAACCCGCCGCCACCGCCGTAGCTGCCGCCGCCGCCACCGAAGCCGCCACCGCCGGACCGCTGGGTCTTGGTGACCTTCGCGGTCGCGTACCGCAGCGACGGGCCGACCTCGTCGACCTGCAGCTCGTACACGGTGCGCTTCTCGCCCTCGCGGGTCTCGTACGAGCGCTGCACGAGGCGGCCCTGCACGATGACGCGGGTGCCCTTGGTGAGGGACTCGGCGACGGACTCGGCCGCCTCCCGCCAGATCGAGCACCGGAGGAACAGCGTCTCGCCGTCCTTCCACTCGTTGGACTGGCGGTCGAACGTGCGGGGCGTGGACGCGACGGTGAAGTTCGCGACCGCGGCGCCCGACGGGGTGAAGCGCAGCTCCGGGTCCCCGGTCAGGTTCCCGATCACCGTGATGGTGGTCTCGCCGGCCATGACGGCCTCCTCGCTCGTTCGTACGGATCGGCTGCGGCGTGGTGCCGCGGGTGCTGGTGCCCGACGCTAACGACGGGCTCCGACACGGGCAGGCTCAGGCCTCGCGGCGCAGGACCTTCGTGCGCAGGACGACCTCGTTGAGGCCGAGCTGACGGTCCAGCTCCTTGGCGGTCGCGGGCGACGCGGTGAAGTCGACGACGGCGTAGATGCCCTCGCCCTTCTTCTTGATGTCGTACGCGAGGCGACGACGGCCCCAGACGTCCACCTTGTCGACGGTGCCCCCGTCGGTCTTGACGACCGTCAGGTACTTGTCGAGCGACGGGGCGACGGTGCGCTCCTCGATCTCGGGGTCGAGGATGATCATGATCTCGTACTGACGCAGGCTCATACCCACCTCCTCTGGTCTTCGCGGTCACGGTCGGTCCGTGACAGGAGGGTTCTCGTGCGTCTCGTCGTGACGCACCACCGACGAGGCGTCAGGGGTCCAGGCACGACGAACCGTCCGCGAGGGACGGCGATGGACCAGACTACCGGGTCGCCGCCCCCCGACCGAATCGCCCGGTCGGGGGGCACGCGCCCTCGGTCAGGGCCGAGTCCCGGGCACGGCCGCTCCTGCGGCCGCGTCGGCGGGTGGGGCCTCCGGCGCGGGCTGGGTCGGCACCGGCTGGGTCGGTTGCGGCGCCGGCGTCGTCGGCTGCGGCGGAGCGCCGCTCGACACGACGAGCGTCACCGTCGCACCCGCGTCGACCGTCGACCCCTCACCGGGCTCGACCCGGATCACGCGGCCCGCCGCGACGGCCGGGACCGCGGTCGAGACCTCGGACCGGATGCTCGCCACGAGACCCGCGCCCTGCAGCGCGCCCGTCGCGTCCGCCTCGGTCCGACCCGTCAGGCCGCCGGGCACCTGCACCTGGGCCGGCTGCTGCGGCTCCTCCGGCGTCGGCTCCTCGGTGGGCTCCTCGGTCGGGGTCGCCGTCGACGTCGGGCGCCCGCCCACGTTCGCGCGCGGCGGGAACTCCTGCACGGCCGAGAACCGCGGGTTCTCGAAGACCTTGCGCATGTAGTCCGACCACAGCACCGCCGGGTACGACGAGCCGGTGATCTGGCTGTACTTCCCCCACGCCTGGATGGAGTCCTTGCCCCGTCCGTCCTCCGACTGCTGCGACAGCGCGACCGCCGTGGCGAGCTGCGGGACGTAGCCCACGAACCACGCGGACTTGTTGTCGGTCGACGTCCCGGTCTTCCCGGCGATCGGACGCTTCAGCTTGCTGATCTCGGCCTTGCCCGAACCCTGCTCGACGACCTGCGTCATCGCGTAGGTGGCGTCGGCCATGACGTCGGCGGCGAAGACCGACCGGCCGGCCGTGTCGGGCTGCCACGCGACCGTGCCGTCGTTGTTCTCGACGACCTGCAGGACGTGCGGCGTCCGCTGCACGCCCTGCGCCGCGAACGTCGCGTAGGCGCCCGCCATGTCGAGGGGGCGCACGTCGTCCGCACCCAGCACGTTCGAGGGCACGGTGTTCAGCGGCGTCGTGATGCCGGCCTCGGTCGCGACCTGCGCGGAGCGCTCCGGGCCCACCTCGATGTTCAGCGCCGCGTACACGGTGTTCACCGAGTCCGCCGTCGCCTTGACCAGGTCGATCTGCCCGTAGTCCTTGTTGCCGAAGTTGCTGACGTCCTTGGTGCCGCCCTCCCACTCGGGGAAGCGCTGCGGCGAGTTGCCGTCGAACGTCGTCGAGAGGCCGATGCCGTCCTGCAGGCCCGCGACCAGCGTGAACGGCTTGAACGTCGAGCCGGCCTGGATCTCGTCGAACGTCGCGGTGTTCTTCTGGTCGGTCAGGTAGTCGGGTCCCCCGTACAGGGACACGATGCCGCCGGTCGTCGGGTCCACCGAGACGACGGAGACGCGCAGCCGCTCGCTCGGCGCCTCGCCGTCCGACAGCCCGCCCGTGCGCAGCGCCTCGGCCGACTCGACCGCAGCCTGCTGCACCGACTGGTCGATCGTCGTGATGATCTTCAGACCCTTGGTGCGCAGCTCGCCGGAGGTCCACAGGTTGGTCGCGAGCAGCTCCTTCTCGACCATCTCGAGCAGGAAGCCGTTGGGGCCGCGGTACGCCTCGGACTTGACGTACTCGATCGTCGTCGGGAAGACCTGCGCGGCACGGTCGCTCGCGCTCAGCCACCCGGAGTCGACCATCGAGTCGAGCACGATGCCCCAGCGCTGCTGCGACTTCTCCGGGCTGACCGCGGGGTCCCAGTTGTTGGGGGACGGGATCAGCGCCGCCATCAGCGCGGCCTCGGACACCGTCATCTCGGCCGCGGGCTTGCCGAAGTACGACTTCGACGCCGCCTCGATCCCGTAGGAGTCGCGACCGAAGTAGATCGTGTTGAGGTACCGGCCCATGATCTGGGCCTTGTCCTCCTTCTGGGACAGCTTGATGGCGAGGATCGCCTCCTTCGCCTTGCCCCAGTAGTCCTTGGTGGTGTTCTGGTAGTAGCGCTCGACGTACTGCTGGGTCAGGGTCGACCCGCCCTGCGTCGGCTTGCCCTGCACGTTGTTGATGAAGGCGCGCACCATGCCGGTGATCGACACGCCCCGGTTGGTGAAGAACGTCTTGTCCTCGCCCGCCGCGACCGCCTGGCCGACGTACTCGGGCAGCGTCGCGTAGTCGACGATCTCGCGCTTCTGCTCCGCGAAGGTGCCCATGACCTCGCCGGGCTGGCCCGGCTCGGCGCCCGCGTAGTAGACCGTCGTCGTCTGGAACTGCACCTCGGCGAGCGGGTCCGGCGGGTTGATGAACGCGAACGCCGCCGCGCCGGCACCGAGGAGCAGGAAGATCCCGCCGATGAACGTGCCGAGCACGACCCGCCACGACGGCAGCCAGCGGCGGACGCCGCGGTGCTCCCGGCGCGGGTAGTTCCAGAACTTCCGCTTCTCCGGCGGGGTCGCCCGGGTCGACGCGCGACGCGTCCCGCGGCGTGCGCGGGTGGGCGCCGCACGGCGTGTGCTGCCTGCCAACGGGGGACCTCTCGTGCCGACGACGGTGCGGGCGGACGCTCGTCCGCGGCCCGCGTCGGGGCGCGTCGGTCGGGGCGCTGCCGAGGTCAGTATGGACGAACGACGTGAGAGGTGGCTCCCGACGCGGGCCCGGGACGTCCCGTTCTGGGCGGGAATTCACACGATCGGCACCGCGTCGCGACGCGATCCGCCGGCCGCCGACGCACACGGTCGTGCCGGACGTGTTGTGGGCGCACAGGGATGCGACATATTCTCCGGATGTATCGAGTTGATACATCGCGCCGGGCACCTCGCCCGGCTGCGGTCCCGACGGGCAGGAGGAGGCCAGGTGCGCGGACGTTCCGACGTGCTCGAGCCGGCGATCCTCGGTCTGCTCGCCGGGTCGCCCATGCACGGGTACGAGCTGCGCAAGCGCCTCAACCTGGTGCTCGGCTCGTTCCGCGCGCTGTCCTACGGCTCGCTGTACCCGTGCCTCAAAGGGCTCGTGGAGCGCGGCCTGATCGTCGGGACCGACTCCCCCGGCGACCGCACGGTCGCCAGCAAGCGCGCGCGGATCGTCTACGAGCTCACCGCCGACGGCAAGGAGCACCTGCAGCAGGTGCTCTCGACGTCCGGGCCGGCGGCCTGGGAGGACGAGAACTTCGACGTGCGCTTCGCGTTCTTCGGCCAGACGGACGCCGAGACGCGGCTGCGCATCCTCGAAGGTCGTCGTTCCCGGCTGACCGAGCGGCTCGAGACGTTCCGCCAGTCGTTCGCCCGGACCCGCGAGCGCATGGACGAGTACACGCTCGAGCTCCAGCGCCACGGCCTCGAGCAGGTCGAGCGCGAGGTCCGCTGGCTGGACGACCTCATCGACAACGAGCGCGGCGTCCGTCGCGCTCGCCCCGAGGGCGGTGGCCGACCGGCCGCCGCTGCAGACGACGCCGAGGGCTCATCCGAGGCGCGAATCGAGAAGGAGCGAGGATGACCTCCATCCGCGTCGCCATCGTCGGCGTCGGCAACTGCGCCGCGTCGCTTGTCCAGGGTGTGCACTACTACCGGGACGCCGACCCGGCGGGCAAGGTCCCGGGCCTCATGCACGTCCAGTTCGGCGACTACCACGTGCGCGACCTCGAGTTCGTCGCCGCGTTCGACGTGGACGCCAAGAAGGTCGGCTTCGACCTGTCGGAGGCGATCTTCAACTCCGAGAACAACACCATCAAGATCTCCGACGTCCCGCCGCTGGGCGTCACGGTGCAGCGCGGCCACACGCTCGACGGCCTGGGCAAGTACTACTCCCAGACCATCGAGGAGTCGGACGCCGAGCCGGTCGACGTCGTCCAGACGCTCAAGGACCAGCAGGTCGACGTGCTCGTCTGCTACCTGCCCGTCGGCTCGGAGGACGCGGCGAAGTTCTACGCGCAGTGCGCGATCGACGCGGGCGTGGCGTTCGTCAACGCGCTGCCCGTCTTCATCGCGTCGGACCCGGAGTGGGCCGCGAAGTTCGAGGCCGCCGGCGTCCCGATCGTGGGCGACGACATCAAGTCGCAGGTCGGCGCGACCATCACGCACCGCGTGCTCGCGCGTCTGTTCGAGGACCGCGGCGTCATCCTGGACCGCACGTACCAGCTGAACGTCGGCGGCAACATGGACTTCAAGAACATGCTCGAGCGCGAGCGCCTGGAGTCCAAGAAGCTGTCGAAGACGCAGGCCGTGACGTCGAACCTCGACGACGGCCCGCTGGCCGGCAAGAAGGAGGACCGCAACGTCCACATCGGCCCGTCGGACTACGTCGCGTGGCTCGACGACCGCAAGTGGGCGTACGTGCGCCTCGAGGGCCGCGCGTTCGGCGAGGTGCCCCTGAACCTCGAGTACAAGCTCGAGGTGTGGGACTCGCCGAACTCGGCCGGCATCATCATCGACGCGGTCCGCGCCGCGAAGATCGCGAAGGACCGCGGTATCGGCGGCCCGATCCTGTCGGCGTCGACGTACTTCATGAAGTCCCCGCCGGTGCAGATGGAGGACACGAAGGGCCGGGCGCAGCTCGAGGCCTTCATCCGCGGTGAGGTCGAGCGCTGAGCCGGAGCGCAGCGGAGGGTGCCGGCCCGGCGCGCAGCGTCAGGCCGGTGCCCGCGGCGGAGCGCAGGCTCAGCGCGACCAGCAGGTCGAGCGCTGAGCCGGAGCTGACCACCTGACCGTCGGGGTCGTCGTGAAGGGTTGTTGCCGGATCCCGGCAACAACCCTTCACGCGTCTCCGGCGTCGTCCACAGGTCCGTCCCACCGACCCCGGTGCGGGGGTGGGTGCGGCAGGGTCGGCGCATGCAGCGGTGGCAGACGCACCTCGACCTCCGTCGGCCGGACGTTGGGCGGGCTCCCCGGGATGGCCGACCTCGCGACCGCCGTGCGCGCGGCGGTCGCCCGCCAGGACGGCGTGGCGACCACCGCCCAGCTCGCGTCCGGCGGTGCCGGCCCCGGGGTGGTCGGCCGGCGCGTGCGTGCCGGGGTGTGGCAGCGTCCCTATCGCGGTGTGGTGCTGCTGCAGAGCGGCCCGCCGTCCTGGCGGCAGCACGCCCGCGCGGCCCTGCTGGCTGCCGGGGCGGGCGCGGCGCTGTCCCATCGGTCGGCCGGGTACGTCCACGGGATCGTGCGGGAGCCGGGAGCGGGCATCGTGGTGAGCGTGCCGGCGGCGCGCGCGGTGACGGCAAGACCGGGCCTCGTGGTGCGACGCCGTCGCACGATGCCTCCGGCCGGCGACGGTCTGCGGGCGGTGACGCCCGAGGCGACGGTGCTCGACCTCGTGGCCGGGTGTGCGGACGACGACGCGGTCGTCGCTCTGCTGTGCGACGCCGTGCGCGCCGGCGTGCTCGCGGGGCGCGTGCTGCTCGAGCTCGGGCAGCGTCCCGTGCAGCGTCACCGCGCTCTCGTGGTCGCGGTGCTCGACGACCCCGTCGGTCGTGTCGAGTCACCGCTCGAGCGCCGGTACGACCGGGACGTCGAGGCCGCGCACGGCCTGCCGCGCTCGCACGCGCAGGTGCGCCAGCACGTGGCCGGTCGCCGGATCCGCGCCGACCGCGTGTTCGCGGGCCTCGGGGTCCGCGTCGAGCTCGACGGGTCGCTCGCGCACCCTCACGGTCGGACGGACGCCGACGTGTGGCGGGACAACGCGGTGCTCGTCGAGCGGGGCGACGTCACGCTGCGCTACCGCTGGTCGCACGTCGTGGCGGCGTCGTGCACGACGGCGGGTCAGATCGCCGCCGCACTCCTCGCGCGGGGGTGGCCGGGTCGCCCGTCGCGCTGCGGCCCGACCTGCGCGCTCCTCGAGCGAGACCGCGGGTCGTGAAGGGTTGCGGGCGGTGGACGGCCACAACCCTTCACGACGCCGACCGACACCGACGCGCGTCGCACGCCCGATCCCGGACGTCTCGGCCCTGGCAGCGACGAGCGCCTCCTGAAGCAGGTCCTGCGCGTCCTCGGACGATCCGCACAGGAGGGTGGTCCAGCCGACGAGGGTTCCGTACCGCTCACGGACGAGACGCTCGAGCATCTCCTCCCAGGGTCGTGTCACGTGCAGCCTCCTCCGGGTACGGGTCGCCATGAGAACGCACGCGGCGCGAGCCCGGTTGGGGTGCGGCCCGCGCGCCCGTCCGGTGCCGCCCCGAGGTCGTGAAGGGTTGCTGCCCGTGGGCGGCAGCAACCCTTCACGACCTCCCGAGACCTCGTCCGCTCACCACGACCCGCTGTCGCCGGGTTCGGCCGCCCACGCCACACCGAGCGCGCCCGCCTCCCCCAGCGTCGGCCCGACGGGTCGCACGGCGCCCGACGCGAGGTCGACGCTCCACACCTGGCTGCTCGACCCGGGCTCCTCGTAGCAGGAGAGGTACCCGGTCCGCACGAGCAGCCCGTCACCCCCCGGCCGGGCCGAGCAGATGTCGTCCGGGAGCGGCTCGGCGGGGGTCACCGGGGTCATGGACCCCGCGGACCACAGGTACGCGCCGCCCCAGCAGACGTCGAAGCAGTCGGCGAACGCCCGGGTCAGCGGGGCGCGACCCACCACGAGGCTCCCGTCCTGGAGCCACCTGCCGCGAGCGGGCACCAGGTCGCCCGCGACGACGTCCCGCACCTTCTGCGACCCACCGGTGCGCACGTCGAAGCGCACGACGCGCGCGTTCAGGTCCTCGAGGTACTGCCGCTCGCCCGTCGGCGCGACGTCGTCCCTGCAGGTCGCGAGGATCGACGTCGCGTCCAGCCAGGCGACGACGTCGCACCCCCTGCCGGGCGGGATCGCGAGGGGCGTGCGGGCACCCGTGGCCAGGTCCACGACCTCACGGCCGGTGCCGGGCGCCTCCTCGACGACCGCGCGGGCACCGTCGGGCGACACCACGACGGAGCCGGGGAGGTCGAGCGTCGTGACGACGCGCGGCTCGCCCTCGCGTGGTACCAGCCGCAGGCGCCCCTCGGCCGAGGGCACCCCGTCGGCCCCTGCGGCACCGCCGGGGACAGGGCGGAACCACAGCTCGTCACCCGAGGGCAGCAGGCTCAGGAACCGGTCCGTGGCGGAGATCCGGTCGTCCGGCACCAGCTCGCCCGTGACCAGGTCGTACTCGCCGACCACCGGTGTCCGGGTGCCGGCGCCGTCGTCGAGCCAGCTCGTGGCGCGCACCGCCCGGCCCCCGTCCCAGCGCACGACGTCGATCGGTCGCTCGTCCTCCCTGACGAGGTAGAGCTCGCCGGTCGGCGCCGACAGGGCGAGCACCTGGCGTGCCGGCCCGTCGTACACGAGCGGCCCGTACCCCAGGAGCGTCCACCCGGGGCCGGCGGCGTCCAGCGCGCCGTCCGGGAGCGCGAGCAGCGGCGGCATCCCGGCCACCGAGACCGGTGTGCTCGGGGGGGTCGACTCGGGTGCGGGTGCCGTCGTCGTCGGACCCGGGGTCGGCGTGGGCGTGGCGCTCGGTGCCGGCGTCGGGGTGTGCGCGGGCAGCGGCGTGGTGTCGTGCCGCAGCCCGAACCAGCCGGCGACGCCCAGCACGCCGACGGCCGCGGCGGCGACCGCGGCGTACGACGCGGTGCGGCCTCGGCGTGCCCGCGCCACACGGGCGTGCAGCTCGGCCAGCACGGCCGGGTCCGGGCGCACGCCGTCCTCGTGCTGCTCCTGACGACGCAGCGCGGCGTCCAGCCGCGCGCTCAGGTCACCGCTCACGGCGCACCTCCGGGGTGTCGCGGGTCGAGTCGACGAGCGTGACGGGCAGCCGTTCGCCGCCCGCGGTGGTGGTGCCGAGCGCCGCGTCGAGCGCCGCCACGGCGTCGGACACGTAGCGCTTGACCGTGCCCTCGCCGATGCCGAGCAGACGCGCGGTGTCCCGCACGGACAGGTCGTCGAGGTGCCGCAGCACCACGCACGCCCGCTGCTGCGGCGGCAGAGCGGCCAGCGCGGCAGCGACGTCGGCGTCCAGGAGGTCAGACTGCAGCTCGGTGCTGACCGCCTCGCGCCCGGCCAGCCGCGCGACGGCGGCCCGCTCCCGGGTGCGCCGACGCGCGCGGTCCACGAAGCGTGACGCGACCGCGCGGCGCACGTACGCCTCGGCCTGCGGAACCGACCCGAACGACGCTCGCGCCGAGAACGTCGACACCAGCGCGTCGTGCAGCACGTCCTGCGCCTCGTGCCGGTCACCCGTCAGCACCGTCGCGTACGCGAGGAGCCCCCCGTACCGCTCCGCCACGAGCCGGTCGAGCATCGCCGCCCCGTCCCGGCTCACGTCGTCCTCACCATCGTCGCCGCCCCTGATTCGGTCCCGGACCATCCTGTCGCCACCACAACGACGCAGGTGCGCGCCTGGTTGTGCCGCGTGTCGGGGCGGCACGCGGCGGCCCGGCGGGCGAGGTCGGTGGCGGCACGTAGCCTGAGCCGGTGCAGGTGATCTCCGACCTTCGGGCGCTGTGGCCGCTGACGGGCTTCCGGCGCCTGTTCGCCGTACGGCTGGTGAGCCAGTCGGCCGACGGCATGTTCCAGGTCGGGCTCGCGACGCTGTTCTTCTTCTCCCCCGAGAACGCGTCGACCGCCACGGGTGTCGCCGCCGCGTTCGCGGTGCTGCTGCTGCCGTTCACGATCGTCGGGCCGTGGGCCGGGGTGCTGCTGGACCGGTGGCGTCGCCGCCAGGTGCTGCTGTACGGGAACCTCGTCCGGGTGGCGCTGACCGCGACGATCGCGGTGGTCATGCTCACGCAGGGCGTCGGCCCGCTGGTGTACGTCCTGGCGCTCGCGACGTTGTCGGTGAACCGGTTCCTGCTCGCGGCGCTGTCGGCGTCGCTGCCGAAGGTCGTCGAGGGGCCGCTGCTGCTCACCGCGAACTCACTGACCCCGACGCTTGGCGCGGCGGCGGCGGGCGTCGGCGGTCTGGTGGGCTTCGTGCTGGGGCTGCTGCTGCCCGACGGCCGGCTGCGCGACGCGATCTCGCTGCTGGTCGCCGCAGCGGTCATGGGCTGCGCGTCGGCGCTCGCGACGCGCCTGGGCCCCGACCAGCTCGGGCCCGACGAGCGCGCCGACACCTCCGAGATGAAGGCGGCCCTCGCGAGCCTCGCGCACGGCCTGGTGGCGGGCGCGCGGTACCTGGTGGCCCGCCGGACGCCCGGCTACGCGCTCGGCGTCATGGCGCTGCACCGGTTCTGCTACGGCGCGGTGTTCATCGCGAGCATCCTCATCTCCCGCAACCTGCTCTCCGACCCGGCCGACGCGGGCGCGGGCCTGCGCACGTTCGGCACGGTGCTGGCCGCGAGCGCGGTCGGGTTCGCCCTCGCGGTGGTGCTGACGCCGCTGCTGGTGCCGCGCGTCGGCGCGCACGTGTGGATCGTCGCGTGCATGCTGCTCGCCGTGGTCAGCCAGCTCGTGCTCGTCGCGACGGTCGCACGGGCCGCGGTGCTCGGCACGGCGGTGGCGCTGGGCCTGGCGGCGCAGGGCGCCAAGATCGCGGTGGACACGATCGTGCAGCGCGACACGGCCGACGCCTACCGCGGGCGGGCGTTCTCGCTGTACGACGTGCTGTACAACGCCGCGTTCGTGGGGGCGGCCGCGCTCGCGGCGGTCGCCCTGCCGGACACCGGCTGGTCGCGTGGCGTGTTCGCGCTCGTCGCCGCCGTGTACCTGGGGGGTGCGCTCGCGTTCGCCGCGGGCCCGCGCGAACCGGCCGAGGTCGCACCGCCGCGGACGGCGGCACGCGCATGACCGTGCGTACGCCCGGCGCGGACCCCGCCGGCGAGCGGGCGGACGATCGTGCGGACGAGCGGGCGGACGGGCGCGCGACCGACGGTGCCGCCCGGCCCCGGGTCGGCAGCTGGCCGCTCGACGGCGCGCTCGCACGCCTCGTCCTCGAGGCCGGTCCGCACGCCATGACCGTGTCGGACCCGAACCTGCCCGACGACCCGGTCGTGTGGTGCAACCGCGCGTTCACGGCCCTCACGGGCTACGCGGCGGACGAGGTCGTGGGTCGCAACTGCCGGTTCCTGCAGTGCGACACCACGGACCCCGCCGCCGTCGACCGGGTCCGCGCCGCGCTCGCCGCGGGCGAGGACCTGCGCGAGACCCTGCTGAACGCGCGCAAGGACGGGACGCAGTTCTGGAACCAGCTCGCGGTCGCGCACGTGCGGGACGCCGACGGGCGCGTCATGTACCGCGTCGGCGTGCAGGTGGACGTGACCGCCGAGACCGTGGGCGACGCCGCGCGCACGCTCGAGCTGACCCTGATGCACCGCACCGCGGACCGGCTCGAGCTGCTGGCGACCGTCGGCGACGAGCTGTCACGGCACCTCGACTACGACGACGCGGTGGCCGCGCTCGCCGACACCGTGGTGCCGCGCATGGCGACGTGGGGATTCGTCGCGATGGTCACCGAGGGCGGGCGGTTCGAGCGTGTGCACGTCGTCGCGGCGGACCCCGCGCGGCAGGCCGCCGCGCACGCGCTGGGCACGCAAGGGACGTCGTGGCTGCTGCGCTCGCCGCGCGTCGCGCAGACGCTCGCGGCGGACGCGTCGCACGTGCCGGTGACCCTCCCCGTCGACATCGCCTCGCTGCCCGGACGCACGACGCCCGACGAGCTGCGCCTGCTGCACGAGCTCGGCCTGGGCAGCGCGATGCTCGTGCCCGTCACCGGGCGCGGGCGGGTCCTGGGCGTGCTGTGCCTCGTGCACGAGGACGCCGACGGGTTCGACCGCGAGGCCGTCGTGACGGCCGCCCACCTGGGACGCCGCGCGGGCGTCCTGCTGGAGAACGTCCGGCTGTACCTCGCGGAGCGCGACGCGGCCCTCACGCTGCAGCACAGCCTGCTGCCCGTGCTCGGCGACGTCGGTGGCCTCGACGTCGCGGCGTCGTACCTGCCGTCGGGGCGGCGCGCCGAGGTCGGCGGCGACTGGTTCGACGCGTTCGTGCTGCCCGACGGGACCACGAGCCTGACCGTCGGCGACGTCGTCGGCCACGACCTGCGCGCCGCCGCGTCGATGGGTCAGCTGCGCACGCTGCTGCGCACCGCGGTGTGGCGTGGCGACAGCCCCGGGGCGGCGCTGCGACGGCTCGACGGCCTGGTGCACGCGCTCGACCTGTCCGACGTCGCGACGTGCGTGCTGCTGCGGTGGCGGCGCACACCCGCGGGCGCGCACGTGACGTGGTCGTCGGCGGGGCACCCGCCGGCGCTCGTGCGACTTCCCGACGGCCGTGTCGAGCGGCTCGAGGGCGGGCGACGCACGCCCGTCGGCCTGCCGTCCCCCCACGGCACCTCGGCTCCCGAGGCGTCGCGCGAGCTGCCGCACGGGTCGCTGGTCGTGCTCTACTCCGACGGGCTCGTCGAGCGGCGGGACCGGGGGCTGCGCGAGGGCATCGAGGCGCTCGCCGCCCACCTCGCGGGCGTGCCGGCCGACGCCGACGCCGCGGCCGTGCGGGACGCCCTGGTCGCCGACGTCGTCGACGGCGGCCAGGAGGACGACGTCTGCGTGCTGGTGGCGCGGGTCGGCTGACCCGCGCGCGCGGGTGCCCCGCCCGCCGGCGCGGCGGCGCCGCTCAGGACGAGCGCTGCGCCCACCACGCGAGCAGCAGCTCGCGCGCCCGCTCCTCCCCCAGCGGCCCGTGCTCCATCCGCTGGTCCAGCAGGTACCGGTACGCCTCGCCGACCTCGCGGCCCGGGCGGATGCCGAGCACCTGCATGATCTGCGTGCCGTCGAGGTCGGGGCGGATCGACGCCAGCTCCTCGGCCTCGCGCAGCGCCGCGATCCGGACCTCGAGCGAGTCGTACGCGGCCTTGAGTCGCGCGGCCTTGCGCTGGTTGCGCGTCGTGGAGTCCGAGCGCGTCAGCCGGTGCAGGCGCTCCAGCAGGGGCCCGGCGTCGGTGACGTAGCGGCGCACGGCCGAGTCCGTCCACTCGCCGTCGCCGTAGCCGTGGAACCGCAGGTGCAGCTCGGTGAGGCGCGCGACGTCCTGCACGGTCTGCTTGTCGAACCGCAGCGCCTTGAGCCGCTTGGCGACCAGCTTGGCGCCGACGACCTCGTGGTGGTGGAAGCTCACGCCGCCGCCGTCCTCGAACCGGCGCGTGCGGGGCTTGCCGATGTCGTGCAGCAGCGCGGCCAGGCGCAGCACCAGGTCGGGACCGGGCACGGCGCCGTCGGGGCCGGTCTCGAGCGCGATCGCCTTCTCCAGCACCATGAGCGAGTGCTGGTAGACGTCCTTGTGCCGGTGGTGCTCGTCGATCTCCAGGCGCAGCGCGGGCAGCTCGGGCAGCACGTGGTCCGCGAGGCCCGTGTCGACCAGCACCTCGAGGCCGGCGCGCGGGAACGGTGCGAGCAGCAGCTTGGTGAGCTCGTCGCGCACGCGCTCGGCCGAGACGATCGTGATGCGCGACGCCATGTCGACGATCGCGGCGCGCGCGTCGTCGTCGAGCCGGAAGCCGAGCTGCGCGACGAACCGGGCCGCGCGCATCATGCGCAACGGGTCGTCGTCGAAGGACCGGCGCGGGTCGATGGGCGTGCGCAGCACGCCGCGCGCCAGGTCCGCCAGCCCGTCGAACGGGTCGACGAACTGCAGGTCCGGCACGCGCACCGCCATCGCGTTGACCGTGAAGTCGCGGCGCGACAGGTCGCCCTCGAGCGTGTCGCCGAACTCGACGAGCGGCTTGCGCGACGTGGGGTCGTACGCGTCCGCCCGGTAGGTCGTGACCTCGACGACCACGTCCTGCGAGCCGGCGCCGTGCCGCCCCGCGAACCGGCGGGCGCCGAGCGTGCCGAACGCCCGGCCGATGTCCCAGTGCGCGTCGCCCCACGCCACGAGCAGCGGCTCGGCCTCGTCGGGCGTCGCCGACGTCGTCAGGTCGAGGTCGTGGCTGGGGCGGCCCAGGAACGCGTCGCGCACCGGACCGCCCACCAGCGCGAGCTCGTACCCGGCCGCGCGGAACCGCGTCCCCAGGTCGAGCGCGTCGGGCGCCATCGCGGCGAGGGACTCCAGGGCGCGGCGGCGCAGCTGCTGCACCGCGGCGGCATCGGGCTGGTCGGGGGCGTCAGGCACCGGACAAGCCTGCCAGAGGTCACGCCCGGCACGTCCGCGGGCCTCCGCACCCCGGGTGCCCCGGTGCACCGGGCACGTGACGCACGGACGACCCGCACATGACCTCCACGTGACCGCACGTCGCGGCCGTGCGTCGTGCGGTGATGCCGAGTCGTTACAGTGTCGACATGT
>NZ_LNTD01000068.1 GCF_001462455.1 Cellulomonas sp. B6 | reverse complement strand
GGGTCGGCTCCGGGGTGCTCGGGGGCGTCACCGGCGGTGCGACCGGCGGCGGCGCGACCGTCGTCCGGCAGACGGCACCCTGACCGCCCTCGCCGTGGTGCTCGTCGTACCCGGCGACCTGCACCCACGTGACGCACGCGTCGGCGGGCAGGCCCGCACGGTCCCACGTGAGCGTCGACGTGCCCGCGAGGTCGGCGTACGGCGTGCCCGGGCCCTCGATGTGGACGTTGCGCGACGCGCGACCCGTGGCCGACGTGTAGGCGACGTTGACGTGCCCGTGGACCTCGAACACGTCACCGGCGGGCAGCTCGATGCCGGTGCTCGTGACGCGGTACGGCGTGGGGGAGTCCGAGCCCGCGCTCGCCGGCGTCGCGGCCGCGACGAGCGTGAGGGCGGTGACCGCGGTGGCGGTCGTGACGGTGAGCAGGGCGGTGCGACGGCGCGACATCGGGTCCTCGTGTCCGGGGGAGGTGCCGCGCGGGGCGTTCGGGTGACGCTCCGGCGCGACGGGCACGCGCAGGCTATCGGGCAGATCGGACGAAAAGGATGAGAACGGCATGAGAGCTGGGCGTTTGTCACACGAGTGGAGCAACGGGACGCACCGGACGTGCGGACGGGCGTCCAGGACCGGGTGCGTCGTGCCCGCCCGACGTGCTCCCCGGGTCGTGGCGTGCGCTCGTCACCGCGGCGGCGGGCGCCGGTCGTCGCCGCGAGGGAGCGTCGTGCCGCCGCCGCCGTCGGGACGTGTGCCGGTGGGTGGTCGCGCGGCCCACGTCGGCCCGACGCGCCGGTACCCTGGGGCCGTCTGCCGACCTTGCGGCGCGGGTACCTGCGCGGGCGAGCGCCCCCCACGGACCCGGCCCCCACCGAGGGAATCGATGACCACCGCACCTGCGCGCCCCGGCGTCCCCCAGCACACGTCCGACACGGTCGAGCACGCCGCCGCGACGCCCGACCTCGAGCAGCCGTTCGCCGAGCTCGGCCTCAAGCCCGACGAGTACCAGCGGATCCGCGACATCCTGGGCCGGCGACCCACCGCGGCCGAGCTCGCGATGTACTCCGTCATGTGGTCGGAGCACTGCTCCTACAAGTCGTCGAAGACGCACCTGCGGCAGTTCGGCGACAAGACGACCCCGGCGATGCGCGAGCACCTGCTCGTCGGCATCGGCGAGAACGCCGGCGTCGTGGACATCGGCGACGGCTGGGCCGTGACGTTCAAGGTCGAGTCGCACAACCACCCGTCGTACGTCGAGCCCTACCAGGGTGCCGCGACGGGCGTCGGCGGGATCGTGCGCGACATCATCTCGATGGGTGCGCGGCCCGTGGCGGTCATGGACCAGCTGCGGTTCGGCGCGCCCGAGCACCCCGACACCGCGCGCGTCGTGCACGGCGTCGTGTCGGGCGTCGGCGGGTACGGCAACAGCCTGGGCCTGCCGAACATCGGCGGCGAGCTCGTGTTCGACGCCTGCTACCAGGGCAACCCGCTGGTCAACGCGCTGTGCCTGGGCGTGCTCCGGCACGAGGACATCCACCTGGCCAACGCCTCGGGCGTCGGCAACAAGGTCGTGCTGTTCGGCGCGCGCACGGGCGGCGACGGCATCGGCGGCGCGTCGATCCTCGCGTCCGAGACGTTCGACGACGAGAAGCCCTCCAAGCGCCCGTCGGTGCAGGTCGGCGACCCGTTCATGGAGAAGGTGCTCATCGAGTGCTGCCTCGAGCTGTACGCCGCGCGCGTCGTCGAGGGCATCCAGGACCTGGGGGCCGCGGGCATCTCGTGCGCGACGAGCGAGCTCGCGTCCAACGGTGACGGCGGCATGCACGTCGACCTCGAGAACGTGCTGCTGCGCGACCCCACCCTGACGGCCGGCGAGATCCTCATGTCGGAGTCGCAGGAGCGCATGATGGCGGTCGTCAGCCCCGAGAAGCTCGACGAGTTCCTCGCGATCACCGCGCGCTGGGACGTCGAGACGGCCGTGATCGGCGAGGTCACCGGCACGGGCCGCCTGACGATCGACCACCACGGCGACCGGATCGTCGACGTCGACCCGAAGACGGTCGCGCACGAGGGGCCGGTCTACGACCGCCCGTACGCGCGACCGGCGTGGCAGGACGGCCTCGTCGCCGACTCGGTGAGCACGCCCGAGGGTGCGCAGCGCTACGCACGCCCCGAGTCCGCCGACGAGCTGCGCGCGACGCTGCTGCGGCTGCTCGCGTCGCCGAACCTCGCGTCGCCCGCGTGGGTCACCGACCAGTACGACCGCTACGTGCAGGGCAACACGGCGCTCGCGCAGCCCGACGACTCGGGCGTCGTGCGCGTCGACGAGTCGACGGGCCTGGGCGTCGCGCTCGCGACCGACGCGAACGGCCGCTACGCCAAGCTCGACCCGTACACGGGTGCGCAGCTCGCGCTCGCCGAGGCGTACCGCAACGTCGCGACGGTCGGCGCGCGGCCCATGGCCGTCACCGACTGCCTCAACTTCGGCAGCCCCGAGCACCCCGACTCGATGTGGCAGTTCGTCGAGGCGATCCGCGGCCTGGCCGACGCGTGCCAGACGCTCGAGGTGCCCGTGACCGGCGGCAACGTGTCGCTGTACAACGGCACGGGCGAGCCCGGGCAGATCGACTCGTCGATCCACCCGACGCCCGTGGTCGGCGTGCTGGGCGTCCTGGACGACGTCGCGGACGCCGTGCCGTCGGGCTGGACGCAGCCGGGCCAGGCGGTCTACCTGCTGGGCACGACGCGCGCCGAGCTCGACGGGTCCGCGTGGGCCGACGTCGTGCACGGGCACCTGGGCGGCGTGCCGCCGCGGGTCGACCTCGACGCCGAGCGCCGCCTCGCGCAGGTGCTCGTCGCCGCGGCGCGCGACGACCTGGTCGACGCCGCGCACGACCTGTCGGAGGGCGGGCTCGCGCTCGCGCTCGTCGAGTCGAGCCTGCGCTACGGCGTGGGCGTGCAGGTCGACCTCGCCGCGCTGTGCGCGCGCGACGGCGTGACGCCGTTCGAGGCGCTGTTCTCCGAGTCGCAGGCGCGCGTGCTGGTCGCCGTGCCGCGCTCGGAGGAGGTGCGCCTGCAGGACCTGTGCACCGCGCGCGGCGTGCCCGCGCTGCGGCTGGGCGAGACGGCCGAGACGTGCTCGCCGGGGGCCGGTACGCCCGTCGACGACGCGGACCACGCGCACGCGGCCGCCGTCGAGGTGCGGGGGCTGTTCACGCTGCCGCTCGCCGAGGCCCGTGCCGAGTGGGAGGCGACGCTGCCGCGCCTGTTCGGCTGACGGCGCGCCGGCTCATCCTCGACGCCCGCCCCGCACCCGTGTGCGGCGGCGGGCGTCGTCGTCTCCGGGGCGGTGGCACGGTGCGCCGAGGGCCCGCTCGGTCCGGATCGTGGACGGTCCGTCCGTGGGCGTTGACACCCGCCGCGCTCGCGCATAAATTTCCGATCAATCAAGTCGGCTTTAAGTCGACGACGAGCACAGGTCACGAGCTCCGACGCGAAGCCCCGGCTGGTCGGACGGCAACCCTCCCGCGCGGCGGGGTGCCCCGGGTGAGGACCAGGCGCACGGCGCACGCCGCGCGCAACGACCGCGAGGGACGGACCGGCATGGAGCGACAGGTGAGCAGGCAGACGGCCGCGCAGCGCGTGCACGTGACCTGTCCGGCGTCGTGCCCGGTCCTGCGCAGCTGTCGCTGACCCGACCTCCCGCGTCGCCGCCGCGCCGGCGCCAGCGTCCCTCCTGACGCGACCCGGCCCGGCGCCCGCACCGGCGGCGGCGTCCGCGAGACGTCCCGCGTCCGTGGCGACAGCCCGCACCCGGGGCGACAGAGACCCCGCACCCGCGCCGCCCCGCGTGCTGCGCCCACGTCTCGCGGACGCCGGGACGCCGTCGCGCCGTCCTGACGCGCACCCGCCGCACCCCCTGAGCCCACCCCGCCACCGGGGGCCCGCCCGCCCCCGTCGACCGAC
>NZ_LNTD01000067.1 GCF_001462455.1 Cellulomonas sp. B6 | reverse complement strand
CCACCCCGGCGCCGGCACCGTGCCGTCGCCACGAAAGGAAGCATGACTCCCGCACGCACGCGCACCACCGCCCGCCGCCGTACCGTCGCCGCTGCCGCCGCCGCGGTCCTCGGCCTCACGCTCGCCGCCTGCGCGTCGGACGCCGACGCCGGCGCCGCGCCCTCGGGCGACGGCTCCGACGAGACGAAGGTCGCGATCGGCATCCCGTCCGGCTGGGACGAGGGCATCGCGGTGTCCCACCTGTGGCAGGCGATCCTCGAGGACGAGGGCTACGACGTGTCGACGCAGACCGCTGACATCGGCGTCGTGTTCACCGGCCTGGCCGGCGGCGACTTCGACCTGCTGTTCGACGCCTGGCTGCCGCTGACGCACAAGTCGTACCTCGACAAGTACGGCGACGACGTCACCGACCTCGGCGTCTGGTACGACGACGCCAAGCTGACGATCGCCGTCAACGAGGACTCCCCCGCGAAGACGCTCGACGACCTCGTGACCATGGGCGACGCGTACGGCAACCGGCTCGTGGGCATCGAGGCGGGCGCCGGCCTCACCGAGGTCACGCAGGACGCCGTGATCCCCGACTACGGCCTCGAGGGGCTCGACTACGTGACGTCGTCGACGCCGGCCATGCTCGCCGAGCTCAAGAGCGCGACGGACGCGGGCCGCGACATCGCGGTGACGCTGTGGCGCCCGCACTGGGCGTACGACGCGTACCCGATCCGGGACCTCGAGGACCCGAAGGGCGCGCTCGGCGAGGCCGAGCAGATCCACACGTTCGGCACCGGCGACTTCGAGGAGCGCTACCCGACGCTCACCAAGCTCGTGGGCGCGTTCGAGCTGACGGACGAGCAGCTGTTCTCGCTCGAGAACCTGATGTTCAACTCGGACGAGCACGCCGACGAGCAGTCCGCGGTCGCCGCGTGGCTCGAGGAGAACCCGACGTTCGTCGACGACCTCAAGGAGAAGGCGGGCGTCTGAGCCCACCCGCACCCTGCAGCACGGCGCGAGGCCGGCACCCCCACGGGGTGCCGGCCTCGGTCGCGTGCGGGGCCACGACGTCAGACGGGGCGGGCCTCGTCGACGAGCAGCACCGGGATGCCGTCGACCACGGGGTACGCCAGCGGGCGCTGCGGGTCGGTCGACACGAGGACCGGGGAGCCGTCGTCCGCGACGGCGTCCACTAGCTCGGCACCCGTCACGGGGCAGCGCAGCAGCGCGCGGGCCCAGGGCTCGAGGTCGGTCGCGGGGCGGTCTGCGGTGGTCATGGCGCCTCCAGGGGGACGGGCGGGTGCGAGCGGGACCGGGCGTCCGCGCGGTGCACGGACCCGCAGGGCCCGGTGCCCCTCGCGCGGCGCACCGGGGTCAGTCGAGGGTACGCGGGGAGCCGTCCGGGCCGAGCGGCGTCCCGTCACCACCCAGGACGTACCACGCGGTGGTCTCGCAGCCGGCGCACGACGCGAAGACCGCGGGGCGCCCGTCGGGCAGCGCGAGGCGCACGCGCGTGAGGTCGGTACCCGCGCAGGCGTGGCACGCCGGGGCGGTCGCACGGTCGTCGACGACGGGCCGCGTCACCGACCCGAGCGGCTCGTCCGCGGGCGGACGCCGGCTGCGTGCCGCGCTCAACGACCGTCACCCGGTGCGGCGCCGGGGACCACGCGCAGGTGGCCGCGGCGACGCGTCGCCTCGGGGGCGGGA
This sequence comes from Cellulomonas sp. B6, assembly GCF_001462455.1. GTDB lineage: Bacteria > Actinomycetota > Actinomycetes > Actinomycetales > Cellulomonadaceae > Cellulomonas. The sequence goes on along the minus strand of NZ_LNTD01000067.1, from coordinate 47,216 downwards.
GCGGCACCCGCGGCGGGCGCGACGGGCGCCAGGTCGGGTGCGGGCTCGGCGGGCCGACGCCGACCCGCCTCGCGCACGGCCTCCGCGAGCGCCACGAGGTCGTCGTGGCTCGGTGCGGCCGCCTGCAGGTCGGGCAGCAGGCGCACGACCTCCCAGCCGCGCGGAGCGGTCAGACGCTCCGCGTGCTCGACGCACAGGTCGTACGAGTGCGGCTCGGCGTTCTGCGCGAGCGGACCGAGGACCGCCGTCGAGTCGGCGTAGACGTAGGTCAGCGTCGCGACCGCAGCGTGGGTGCACGCCGTGCGCGAGCACTGCCGGACGGATCTCACGTGCTGACCGTACCCTCCGTCGCGCGCACGGAGGCACCCGCCGACGCCGCGTGTCGGGCGGGCCGCACCGCGCGCCACGCCCGCGCCCGCCGCGCGCCCCCCGGCACCCGCGACCGCGCTGGCTACAGTGGCGGGGTGAGACCGTTCGGCCCGCACCGCCCCTCCACGCCCGACGGCGCAAGGCTGCCCTCCGGCCGCCGCCGCGGGGCCGCACCGGCGTCGCCGGCCGCCGCAGCAGCCGGGGTGCGCCGCCGCGACCGCCGCGGACGCGGTCCGCGCGGACCTCTGCTGCCCCTCGGCGCACCCGCGTACCGGACGCGCGCCGAGCGCTTCGACGACCTGGTGCTGGACACGGTCGAGGACCTCGAGCGGCGGTGGGCGCGCGAGCTCGAGGGCGCGGAGTTCGCGGTCGAGGACGTCCCACCGTCGAACCCGGCACCGTGGGAGCACGGCGGCGTCCCGCTCGGTCGGTACTTCCCCGCCGACGCCGGGCTGCCGCACCGCGTCGTGGTCTACCGCCGTCCGGTCGAGTCGCGCGCCGACGACCCCGCCGACCTCGCCGACCTCGTGCACGACGTCGTCGTCGAGCAGGTCGCGCAGCTGCTGGGCCGCAGCCCGCAGGACGTGGACCCGGGCTACGACGACGGGCACTGACCGGCGCGACTAGGGTGGGCGGACGATGAGCACGCCCCCCTCCCCCGGTCCGTCCGCAGCGTCGTCCGCAGCGTCGCACGCCGCGTCGCCCGCAGCGCAGCGCGCCGACGGCACCGACGCCCCGCGCGTCCGCGTGGTCTGCGTCGTCTACCACCCCGGCGACGAGCTGCTGCGGTTCGTCCGGACGCTCGCGGCCGCGTCCGCGCACCCCGTCGAGCTGGTCGTCGTCGACAACGGCACCGAGCACGACGTGGCCCGCGCGGCGACGGCCGAGGCCGGTGGCCGGCTCGTCGTGGCGGGCAGCAACCTGGGGTACGGCGCCGCCGCCAACCGCGGCGCGCAGGGGGCGCGCACCCCATGGCTCGTGATCGCCAACTCGGACCTCGAGTGGACCCCGGGCTCGCTCGACCGGCTGGTCGCCGCCGGCGACGAGCAGCCGAGCGCCGGCTCGCTCGGGCCCATGCTCCTCAACACGGACGGCACGACGTACCCCTCGGCGCGCGCGCTGCCGTCGCTGCGCCAGGGCGCGGGGCACGCGCTGTTCGGGCACGTCTGGCCCGGCAACCCGTGGACCCGCGCGTACCACGCGCGGCAGGAGTCCACGGGCGGCTACCTGCGCGAGGCGGGCTGGCTCTCGGGTGCGTGCCTGCTGCTGCGACGCACCGCGTTCGAGCAGGTCGGCGGGTTCGACGAGTCGTACTTCATGTTCTTCGAGGACGTCGACCTGGGCGAGCGCCTCGGCCGGGCGGGCTGGGAGAACCTCTACGTCCCGGACGTGCAGGTGACGCACGTCGGCGGCACGTCGTGGCGCGAGCGTCCGGCCCCGATGATCCGGGCCCACCACGCGAGCGCGCGCACCTACCTCGAACGGCGGTACTCGCGCTGGTACCAGGCCCCGGTGCGGCTCGCGCTGCGCATCGGCCTCGCCACGCGCGAGCGCGTGCAGCTGCGCACACCCTCGCGCTGACCGTCCACGCCGTGGAGCGGTCGGCGGCGGGCGTCAGCCACGAGCGGCCGACGGGTCCTCCCGGACGTCGCGGGCACCGGCCTGGCCGCTGAGCGGCACGGGCGCGAGCACGGCCGCGAGCTCACCGTCCTGCTGGACGTCCGTGAGCGTCACCCCCCACGCGAGCGGCGACCCCTCCCGCGGCTCGAGCTCGAGCGCGACCGCGGTCGCGGCGACGTCCGCGACGTCCCAGGACCCCGTCGTGCCCGCGTCCACGCTCACGGGCACCTCGGTCAGCACCCGGCCGCCCTCGTCGAACGCACGCAACGTCGCGCGGGCCTCGCCGCGGTCGTCGCCGTCGCGGCCGACCGCGGCGACCACGAGCCGGGCCGCGATCCCCCGCGGGAGGGCGACGACGCCGTGCACGTCCGTCGGCGTCGAGGCCGACCACGCCCGATCCACCCGGGGCTGGTCGTCGAGGTCGCCGGGCGTGCCCGTGCGGGACGCCACCGCGGCGGCCACCACGGGGACGTCGGCGTCGACCACGGCCGTCCACGAGCCGGCCGGCAGACCACCGAGGGGCACGTCCACGACCTCCCCGGCGGTCAGCGGCACCTCGTCGGCACCCGGCAGCGCGACGGGCCCGTCGGAACCGAGCAGCGTCACCCGGGCGGTCGTGTCGCCGTCGCCCGGCGCCAGGAGCCGCAGCACGGGCGCGTCGGGGGCGCCGACCGCCGACGCACGCGTCTCGACGCCCGTCACGACCTGCCGCGTGGCCGGCGCGGCCCCCGGGACGACGAGGTCGGTCCCGGCGGGGGTGAACCCGAGCACCGCGGTGTCCTGGACACGTGCGGAGACCTGGCCCCCGGTGACGCCGACGTGCACCACGAGCGCGGCCTGGTCGGCCGCGGCGCCGCCGAGGTCGACCAGGCGGGTCGCGCCGGGGCCGACGACGTGCTGCGCGGTGGTCTGCTCGACGGGCCCGTTGGGGCCGAACACCTCGAGCGTCACCTGGGCCGCCGTCAGCCCCGGGTTGCTGAGCACGAGCGTCGCGGTCGAGCCGACGCCGGTGGCACCGCCGACGAGCCAGTCGTCGCTCGACGGCGCCCGGCACGACGCGGCGGCGAGCCCGCGCGCGTCGCCGTCCGTGACGACGGACGCACCGGTGGCGGCGGCGACGGGCGCCTCGTCACCGGGCTGCGCGCGCACCACGAACGGCGCCGCGACGTCCGCGAGGTGGACGGCACGACCACCCGCCGCGACCTCGGCGACCGACCCGCCGCCCAGCGCGTGCACCTCGAGCGCGCCGGCGCCCGGACCCGCGGCCGTCACGGCGTCCACGGTGACGACGGGCGCGACCGGTGCGGGGTCGAACGCCGCGTCACCTCGCACCGAGCGCTGCGGCAGCTGCACGGGACCCGGGCACTCCAGCGTCACCGGTGTCGGTGCGACCTCGACGTCGGCGGCCGGCAGCGGGCGGGGCGGGGCGGTGCCCACCTGCGACGCGCCCGCGACCGCACCGGCCGTCAGGCCCAGCACGAGGACGCCGGAGGCGATGCGCAGCGACCGGCCCAGACGGCGCGCACGCCGGTCCGGTCGCGGCGCGGCGGTCTCCGGCGCGGTCGCGGCGCCCGCGGTCGGCTCGTCGACGGTCGGGGTCGGCTCGTCCGTGGTCACGTGCGCACCCCCCGTCGTCGCCGCAGCGGGAGGGCGAGCAGCACCGTCACGAGCGTCGTGAGGCCGAGCGCGACGACCCACGGCGTGCGGATCGGCTGGACGTGACGCACCTCGAGCCACCCGCCGTCCGCCCCGATCTCGAACGCCTGTCGCCAGCCGTCCTCGGCGGCCGGCAGGGGGCGCCCGTCGAGCCAGGCCCGCCACCCCGGGTCGGCCCGCTCCGCGAGCACGAGCAGACGGGCGCCCGCGCCGGGGTCCACGCGCGCGCCGCCGTCCCGGACCTCGGCGGCGACCGGCTCGGCCGGGGTCGTCACGTCGGCGACCTCGGCGTCGACGGGAAGGAGCCGCGCCCACGAGGTGACGGCGGTGCCCTGCGTCGCGCTCACGCGCCACAGCGTGCCGGACCCGTCGTGCGTGACGCGCTCGAGCCCGGCGGTCGCGTCGAGGACCCCCACGAGCGACGACCGGGCCGCACGCGAGGCGGGCGAGTCGTCGCGCGCGCCGGGCACGAGCACGTCCCCGACGCCCAGCGCCGCCACGTCCGGGGCGACGTCACCCGCCGCGCCCTGCGCGAGCCGCGCGGCGAGCGCGTCGACGACGGCCGTGGCGTCGTCGGGGCCGGACGTCGTCGGGGCGTCGAGCGGCCCCGTGAGGGCGCGCGTCGAGACCGCCGCCGCGTGGTCGACCTGCTGGTCGCCGTCGGCCCGCAGCAGCGCCCATCCCACGGTTCCGTCGGCGCGCGCCTCGAGGGACAGCACGCGCGAGCCGGCGTCGGACAGCGCACCCTGCTGTCCCACCACGGGGACCACGGGCGTGGTCGGGGCGCGCAGGGCGACCGCGTCCCCGGCCCGCGCGGTCCAGCCCCACCCGACGAGCGCGGTGGCGACCGCGACGACGCCGACCGCGGTGCCGAGCGCCACGACCGGCTGCCGCCACCCGAACGTCTGCCGCGCGAGCCGGTCGGTCATCCCGTCCGCACCGAGCACGGCCGCCCCGAGCAGCCCCAGGAACGTGAGCGAGACCGCCGCGCCCGTCCACGCGGGCCCCACGACGTCGGGCGCGGCGGACGCGGGCACTGCTGCGACCGCCGCGCCCGTGGCCACCCCCGCGGCAGCGACGACCCAGCACGTGCGCACGCCGCGCGCGACGGCGCGACCACGCAGCAGCGCGAGCGCGGCGAGCGCGAGCACCGCACCGCCGGTGAGGTACGGCCACACCTGGGCGAGCACGGCCGGAAGGCCCGCGGGGACGAGCGTCGCGGCGTCGGCCGGGACGCCCAGCAGCCGGTCCAGCGCCGGAGCCGGCTCGACCGTCGCCGCCGGCCCGGGGGCGGCGAGCAGGAGCCGGATCCCCGCGGACCCGCGCGAACCGGCCTCGACCAGCAGCGGCGCGAGCAGCACGAGCGACGGGACCGCGAGGGCGAGCACCCGCAGGCGCGCACGCGGCACGACGACGGCCACGAGCACGAGCAGCACGAGTGCGGGTACCAGCAGCACGGGGGCGGAGGCCGTGACCACCGCGAGCGCCAGCGCCGCACCGGCCGCGGCGGCCACAGACCCCGTGGGGTCGGGGGCACCGACGAGGGCCACGGTGGCCGACGGCGCTGCGACCGACGGCTCCGCGACCTGCGCCGTCGCCCCCGTGGCCCCACGGGCGGGGGCCGCGGAGACCGACGCGGTGACCGGCAGGGCGCCCGACGTCGGGCCGCGCGGAGAGGGCACCGCGGCCACGCCGCGCACCGGTGTCCGCACGTGCGCCTCGTCGGGGGTCGCCTCGTGGGGCGCGAGGTCGTGGGACGCGGGGTCGTGGGACGCAGGGTCGTCGGACGCGGGGGTGTCGGCCGCGACCTCGACGCGCACGTCCTGCCGGGTCCTGGGGGCGTCGGCCCCGAGGACGTGCGTGGCCTCGTCCCACCGGGCCGCGGCGGCCACCGCCCGTGCCTCCGCCTCGGCGTCGGCGTCGACGCGCACCTCGCGCCGCGCGGTCGACAGGCCGGAGAGCACCTGGTCGACGCGCTGCACCCCGACCGCGCGGACCAGACCGAGCGCGACCCAGGGCAGCGCGGCGTGCGCGAGCACCGCACCGACGCGACCGTCGCCGAGGGCCAGCAGGAGGGTCGGCGCCGACGCCCACACCAGGGCCGCCCACGCGCGCACCCCGACCGAGCGCGTCGCCGCGCCCGCCGCGGCCCACGCACCGAGCCCGGCGAGGACCGGGCCGCCGAGCACGACCACCGCGAGCGCGGCGCCGAGGTCGCCCCCGAGCAGGGCCGCCAGCGGTGTGAGCACCACGACGAGCGGATCGGCGGGCCCGGGGGCCCCGAGACCGGTCGTCACCCAGCCGGAGGTCGCCGCGGTCCACACGTCGTGCAGGTCGGTCGTCGCCCGGGCGAGCGCGGCGCCCACGAGCGGCGCACCCCCCACCACCGGGCCCACCAGGCGGCCGAGGGCGACGGCCGACAGGACCACCAGGCCGGCGGTGACCAGGGCGGCGGTCGTGCGGCGCCGTGAGGCGAGCGCCGCGAGCTCCCGCAGCTCGAGCTCGCTGGGGGCCGACGTGACGCGCCGGGCCTCGCGGCGCGCGAGCCGGCGGTCGCGCGCCTGGCGCCACACGTCGCGCCACCCCGCCTGCAGGGGGCGCAGCGTGCGGCGGGCGACCGCGCGGGTCGCACGCGCGCGGCGGCGCGCACGCACCACGGGGACGGGACGCAGCAGCACGAGCAGCGCCACGCGGAGCTCCGCGAGCGCGAGCCGGGGACGCTTCACGGCGATCTGGCCGAGGCAGCGCAGCAGCGCGGCCGCCACCACCATGACCGCGACGGCCGGCACGAGGGCGAGCGGCGCGCCGGCGAGCCGCGCGTGCAGCAGCGCGGACCGCCGGGCCGCGAACGAGCGGGTGGGGTCGGCCGAGTCGGGTTCGCCGTCCCCGTCGAGGTCCACCTCGTGCGCGGCCGCGTCCGCGGCCTGCGGCGCCCCGCCACGGGCCGGTCGCAGCCCGTGGTAGGCCGCCTGCGCGTGCCGGACGACGGCGGTGGGCACGACGACGACGCGGTGCCCCGCGAGGCGTGCGCGACGCGACAGGTCGAGCCCGTCGCCGAACGGCCCGAGCGCCGGGTCGGTGCCGCCGAGCGCGTCCCACACGTCGCGTCGCACCAGCGCACCGGCGACTCCCACCCCGAGCACGTCGGTGCGGCCGTCGTGCTGACCCTGGTCGAGCTCGCCGGGCTCCACGTCGGCGTGGCGCCGGCCCGAGCGGGTCGTGCGGACCCCCACCTCGAGGAGCCGCTCGGGGTCGGTCCAGGTGCGCTGCTTGCAGCCGGCCACCGCGACGGACGGTGCGTTGGACACGGTGCGCACGAGCCGGGCGAGCGCCTCGGGCGCGGGGGCGCTGTCGTCGTGCAGGAGCCACAGCCACGGCGTGGGACGCTCGTCGAACGCCTCGGCCAGCGTGGCCAGCCCGGCCGAGACCGCCTCGCCGAACGTGCGGGCGTGGGGCGCACGGACGGTCGCGAGCCGCGGCACGGGCTGCGGCGCCGACGCGAACACCTGGTCGAGCAGCAGCCCGACGTGCTGGTCCTCCCCCGGGGCCACGTCGACCACGAGCACGCGCAGGGGTCGCCGTGCCTGCGAGGCGACGGCTCGGAGCGTGGTGGCGAGGTACCCCGTGCGTCCGCGCGTGACGACCACGGCGGTCACCGGGGTCGTCACCGGCACCGCGGCCGTCGTCAGGAGGGGGTCCACGGGGGACAGCGTGTCAGTCATGCTCGCGCCATGATGCGTGACCGCACGTGCGTGGCACGGCAGGCGACCCCGGCGTGGCGGGACGTGCCGCGGCGCGCACGCGTCAGACGACGCGCCGCTTCAGCTTGCGCCGCTCACGCTCGGACAGCCCGCCCCAGATGCCGAACCGCTCGTCGTTCGCGAGCGCGTACTCGAGGCACTCGGAGCGCACGTCGCACTGCGTGCAGACCTTCTTGGCCTCGCGGGTCGAGCCGCCCTTCTCGGGGAAGAACGCCTCGGGGTCGGTCTGCGCGCACAGCGCGCGCTCCTGCCAGCCCATGGGCCCGTCGTCCTCGGGCGTCCCGAAGAGCGACAGCACGTTGCTGGTCGCCGGGGCGGGGGCGGGGGTCGTGGCGTCGGTCGGGAAGCTCTCGTCGTCGAGCAGGTGCCACATACGTGCCTCCGCGGATGTCGTGCTCGGTGCTGCTCGTGCTGGCCGGCGGCCTCGGTCGTCGTCCCTGATCCCGACGAGCCGGCCGGTGCGACCCGGTCCCCCGGCAGCCGCGTGCGACGTGCTCCATGAGTCAGTTCTCAGGGAATTACACGCGTGTCGTTCGCGATCGTCAACCGGAGGCGTGCTAGATGCCCGAGTTGTCCGGGTGAAAGTGCGGCCTGCACGGCGTGGCGTCCACGCGTGTCTAGATTGTGGGTCCATGGGCACACCCGCTGCAGGCCGACCGCTCGACGTCGCCACGGTCCTCGCGATCGTCACGCGCGACCCCGGACGCCCGCGCCTGACCTGGTACGGCGTCGACGGTGAACGCGTCGAGCTCTCGGGCGCGGTCGTCGACAACTGGGTGAGCAAGACGACGAACCTGCTCGTCGAGGAGTTCGACGCGGCCCCGGGGGCGCGGGTCCTGCTGGACCTCCCGCCGCACTGGCGCGCCGTGCTGTGGACGCTCGCGACGTGGCGGGCCGGCGCGTGCGCGACGCGAGCGGGCGACGCCGACGTCGTCGTCACCGACCGGCCGCAGGAGCACCCCGGCGCACCCGACCTCGTCGCCGTGGCGCTCCCCGCGCTGGCACGCGGGTTCCCCGGAGACCTCCCCGCCGGCGCGGTCGACGCGGCGACGGCCGTCATGACGTACGGCGACGCGCTCGGCCCGGTCCCGCCGACCCCGTCGACCGCACCGGCGGTCGACGGCGCCACCGCGGTGACCTTCGCCGACCTGATCGAGCCGCACCCGGCTCCGACGCGTCGGCTCGTGGACGCCGGCGCCCACGACGCCGTGTCGCTGGCCCGGCTCGCGCTGGCGTCGTGGGCGGTCGGCGGGTCGGTCGTCGTCGTCGACGCAGGCACCGCCTCGACGCTCCGGGCGGACCCGACGCGTCGCACGCGGCTCGTGACGGGCGAGAAGGTCGACGAGGACGCCCTCACGGACCGCTGACGGGTCCCGGCGTCGCGTCACGTCGCAGCCGCCGCGCGACCGTCCACCCGACGAGCGCGAGCACGAGGTCGGCCACCGTCTGCGCGACCCGGACCAGGAGCGCCACGGCGATCGCCCCGCCCGCGCCCAGGGCGGCGGGCAGGAGCGCAGCCAGGGCCGCCTCGCGCGCCCCGATGCCCGCGGGCAGGACGAAGACCAGGAAGCCCGCGATCCACGCCATCGCGTACGCCCCCGTGCACGACGCGAGCGCGCGCCAGGACGGCGTGGTGCCCAGCGCCACGGCGAGCAGCCACGTCTGGGCCCCCGCGGACGCCCAGGCGAGCGACGACCACACGGCCGCGCGAGCCACCCCTCCCGCGGTCAGCGGCTGCTCGAGCGGGGGGCGGCGCGCCCACCGCAGCGCCACCGCGAGGAGTCGGTTGAGGACCGGTGGGGCGAGCCCGACCGCCAGCACGGGGATCGCCGCCCACGCCCACGGCGTCACGGCCCCCTCGGCGCCCAGGAGCACCGTGGGCGCGCCGAGCGCGAGTCCTGTCACGACCGAGACCAGCGTCGCGACGGCCATCGCCGCGAGCGACCGCCGCCGCGGGACCGCCAGGTCCGCGGTCAGCTCGGCGACCGCGACGACGTTCCAGACCCCGCCGGGCAGGTACTTGCCCAGCTGGCCCACGAAGAAGGCGGCGAACGCGCGGGACAGCGGCAGGTTCGAGCCGAGGTCGGCGAGCACGGCGCGCCACCCCAGCATGCCGAGCACGAGGAAACCCGCGCCCGGGACCGCGGACGCGACCACGAGGCCCACGTCCGCGCGGCCGAGGGCCGCGCCCACCGCGTCGCGCTCGCGCACCACGGCGACGAGCGCGAGCGCGACCGCCGCGACGACGAGCCCGTGGCGCACCGCGCGCGAGCGCAGCACCGCGACCACGCGCGTCATGCGCCGGCGCCCAGCCGCGCGACGAGGTCCTGCACGACACCTGCCGGGGTGAACGCCGCGCGCGCGTGGTCGAGCGAGGCTCGCCGCAGGTCGCGCAGCAGGTCACGGTCCGCGTCGAGCCGGCGCAGGGCGTCGGCCAGCGCCGCGGCGTCCCCCGGGGGCACCAGCACGCCCGCGGGGCCGAGCAGACGACGCGCAGGGGCGGAGTCCTCGGTCACCACCACGCACCCGGCCGCAGCGCCCTGGAACGCCTTGTTGGGCAGCACCCGCAGCGCCTTGTCGCCGGTGCCGAAGATCCCGAGGCACACGTCGTGCGACGCGACCAGGGCGGGCAGGTCGTCCGCCTCGACCCACGTGTGGCGCACGACGCCGGGCACGCCCGCCAGGAGCGCGTCCACCTCGGCGCTCTGCTGCCCCTGCCCGACGACCGTGGCGCGCACCGCGCCGCCGAGCGACCGCAGCGCCTCACCGACCACCGTCGCGCCCTGCAGGGGCGTGAACGAGCCGAAGAACACCACGGACAGCGGCCCGCCGTCACTCCCCTGCTCGCGGGCCGCCTCGAACCACCGGCGGTCGGCGCCCACCGGCGCGACCACGGCCCTGCCCCGGGGTCGGGGCGGCAGCGTGGCCAGGTGCTCGGGGGTGTCCACGACGACGACGTCGGCCCGGGACAGGGCGAACGCGTCCAGCGCGCGCAGCAGCCGCTGCTTGACCCGGCCCCGCTCACCGCGGTCGCGGGCCGTGCCCGCGCCCGACACGAGGAAGTCGAGCACCACCGGGGCCCCCCGGGCGAGGAGCCGGACCAGCGCCACGTCGAAGTGCCCCAGGTGGCCGACGAGCACCGCGTCGGCACGCGACCGCCGTCGCAGCAGCCGGGGCACGAGGCGTGCGTGGGCCCGCACCAGGGCGACGACGAGACGTCCGACGTGCGACGGTCGCTGCAGCATCTCGACCCGCGCCGCCGTGTCGAGCCCGAGCGGCACGACAGCACGCTCGACCTGCCAGCCGTGCGCCTCCAGCCCCTCGAGCAGGACCCGGGCACGCGGGTGCACGTCCTCGTCGAACGTGCCCGCGGCGAGGACCGTGCGTCGCTCCCCCGTCGTCACCGCGGGTACTGGATCTCCTTGAGGCGCTGCAGCGCGTCCTCGATGAGGATGCGCTGCGTGCGCTGGAGCTCGGAGATCACGCCCAGCGCGGCGGCCAGCAACGCCGCCACCGCCATGATCGCCCCGAAGATGAGCGACTGGACGTGACCGGCGGCCGAGCCCTCGACCATCCACAGGACCAGGAACCGCACCATCGGGACCAGCGCGAGCACCGCGAACGTCGCCGTGAGGACGGCGAACACGACCTGAGGCTTGAACATGAGGTAGCTGCGCGTGATCGCCGAGGCCGAGCGGGCGATGTGGTGCCACATGCTCCGGAACAGCCGCGACTCCCGGGTCTTCGGGTTCGTGGTCACCGGCACGCTGACGATCCGCAGCCGCTTGTGGCCCGCCTGGATGATCGTCTCCATGCAGTAGGAGAACTCGGTGACGACGTTGAGGCGCAGGAGCGACGCGCGCGAGTACGCGCGGAACCCCGACGCGGCGTCGGGCAGCCGGGTGTCCGCCGCGCCGTTGACCACCGCGCTGCCGAGCCGCTGGAGGGCCTTCTTGAGCGGCGAGAAGTGGGCGATCGTGGCCGTCTGGCGGTCGGCGATGACGATGTCGGCGAGGCCCGCCACGATGGGCCCGACCAGGTCGGGGATCCGCTCCTGCGGGTACTGGTTGTCACCGTCGGTGTTCACGACGACGTCCGCGCCGTGGCGCAGCGCGTAGTCGACGCCGTCACGGAAGGAGCGCGCCAGGCCCTGCGTGCGGGTGTGCCGCAGCACGTGCCCGACGCCGTGCTCGCGCGCGACCTCGCTCGTGCGGTCGGACGAGCCGTCGTCGACGACGAGCACGTGGATCTCGTCCACACCCTCGATCGTCGTCGGGATGGACGAGAGCACCGCGGGGAGCGTGGTCTCCTCGTCGAGGCACGGGATCTGGATGAAGACCTTCATGGCTCCTGGTTCGGCTCGCGGCTGATCAGGCGAGGTCCCGACGATACCGGTCCCCGGGTCGACGGCCGTCGTCGGGTGCATGATGCCCCTGCACCGCCGTGCGGCGGGCGGCCCCACCCGAGGACGAGCGGACCCGGAGGACAGGTGAGCACGCAGCCCACGGCGAGCGCGCCGGCACGCGACGGGCTCGACGGCACCCTCACGCTGCTCGTCGGCGTCCTCGCGGCGGTGCTCGCCTGGCTGCGGCTCACGACGGTCACGCGGGACGTGGTGTGGGCGGAGGACGGCGCCGTGTTCCTGCGCGACGGCGTCGACCGGGGCCCGATCGGCGGCGCGCTGGAACCGTACGCGGGCTACCTGCACCTGGTGCCCCGCGTCGTCGCGGGCCTGGTGGTCGACCTCGTTCCCGCGACCTGGTGGGCGACCGCGCTGGCGGCCACCTCCTGCCTCGCCGTGGGCGCCGCGGCGGCGCTCGTGCACCGGTGCGCCCACGACCTGGTCGCGTCGCGCGTCGCGCGCGTCGCCCTCGCGGCGCTGACGGTCGCGGTGCCCACGCTCCCGCTCGAGGTCCTCGGCAACCTCGCCAACCTGCACTGGCTGGCGCTGTGGACCCTCCCCTGGCTGCTGGTGGCCCGCCCGCGGGGCCGCGTGGACCAGGGCGTGCTCGCGGCCGCGACCCTCGTCGCGACGCTCACCGAGGTGCAGTCGGTCCTGCTGGCACCCCTGCTCGCCTGGCGGTGGCGCGACGCGCACCGGCTCCCCACCCGCATCGCCTACTGCCTCGGGGTCGCGGCCCAGCTGGTCACCCTCGTCACCGCCGACCGCCCCGGCAACGGGGGGCTCGCCCCGGGCGCGGACGCGACCCTGCGCGCGTTCGGGCACGACGTGCTGATGACGCTGTGGCTGGGCACCGGCGCGCTCCTGCGCGACGCGCACGCGGGCCTGGGGCTGCTGCCGGCGGCGGCGGTCGCGCTCGTCGTGGGTGCCGCTGCCGTCGTCGTCCTCGTCCGCGGCGACGCGCTGCAGCGCGCGTGGGCCGTCGGCGCACCCGTCCTGGCGCTGGTGCTCTGGGTGGTCGCGGTCCGCCTCAACACGCCGACGCTGTTCGTCCCGGGGCAGGGCTGGGTGCTGCTGCGCTACGCCGTCGTCCCGTCGATGCTCGTCGCGTCGGTCGTCGTGCTGGGGGTCGCGCTCGTGCCGGCGCGCCCGCGGTGGCGCGTGCCCGCCCTGCTCGTCGTCGCACCGGCGCTCGTCGTGGCGGTCCTGGTGTGGCGTCCGCCGGACGGGACCACGCCCGAGGGGCCGCGGTGGTCGACGCAGGCCCGGGACGCGCACCGTGCGTGCGTCACGGACCCGGCACAGGGATCGACGGTGCTCGCGCTGGCACCCGCCCGGTGGTACGTCCGGCTGCCGTGCGAGGCGCTCGGCGGTTGACGCGCCGGGGTTCGGCACATCGGCGCGGATGCGCCACACTGTCTGCCCATGCGAGGAATCATCCTGGCCGGCGGGTCCGGCACGCGTCTGCACCCCATCACGCTCGGCGTCAGCAAGCAGCTGGTGCCGGTGTACGACAAGCCGATGATCTACTACCCGCTGTCGACGCTGCTGCTGGCCGGCATCCGCGACGTCCTCGTGATCACGACGCCGCACGACGCCGACCAGTTCCGGCGCCTGCTGGGTGACGGCAGCCAGTTCGGCGTGTCGATCGAGTACACGGTCCAGGAGGAGCCCAACGGTCTCGCTCAGGCCTTCGTGCTGGGTCGGCAGTTCGTGGGCCAGGAGTCGGTCGCCCTCGTGCTCGGCGACAACATCTTCTACGGGCCCGGCCTCGGCGAGCGCCTCCAGCGCTTCTCCGACATCGACGGCGCGGCGGTCTTCGCGTACCGCGTGGCCGACCCCACGAGCTACGGCGTCGTGGAGTTCGACGACACCGGGCGTGCACTGTCGCTCGAGGAGAAGCCGTCCGCGCCGCGCTCGAGCTACGCCGTGCCGGGCCTGTACTTCTACGACAACCAGGTGCTGGACATCGCGCGGGACCTGCAGCCCTCCGCGCGCGGCGAGTACGAGATCACCGACGTGAACCGCACCTACCTCGAGCAGGGGCGCCTGCAGGTCGAGATCCTGCCCCGGGGCACCGCGTGGCTCGACACGGGCACCTTCGACTCGCTCGTCGAGGCGTCGGACTACGTCCGCACCATCGAGCACCGGCAGGGCCTGAAGGTGGGCTCCCCCGAGGAGGTCGCCTGGCGCCGCGGGTTCCTGTCCGACGACGAGCTCGCCGAGCGCGCCCACAAGCTCGTCAAGTCCGGCTACGGCAGCTACCTGCTCGGGCTGCTCGAGCACGGACGCTGACCGCCGGTGGTCGCGGCCAGCCCCGTCGAGCACCCGCTCGACGTCCCCCGACGCGCCCGCGCCTGGCGCCCCCACCGGCTCGACCCCCGCGACAACTCCCTCAACGCGGTCCGGCTGGTCCTCGCGCTGCTCGTGCTGGTCGCCCACTCGTACTACATCGCGGGCGTGGGCAAGGGCCCCGAGCTGCACGGCGAGAACCTCGGCGGGTTCGCGGTGTTCGGGTTCTTCACGATCAGCGGCTACCTGATCACGGGCAGCCGGTTCAGCAACACCTTCGGGACCTACCTGCTGCACCGGCTCGCACGCCTCATGCCGGCGTTCTGGGTCTGCCTCGTCGTGATCGTCACGGTCTTCGCGCCGCTGGGGTTCTGGCGCGCCCACGGCACGCTCGACGGGTACCTGACCACGCCGCGCACGCCGTTGGACTTCCTGGTCTCGAACTGGTTCCTGCGCATGTCGTTCTTCGACGTGGCGGCCACGCCTTCCGGCGTGCCGTACCCCGGCGCGTGGAACGGCTCGCTGTGGAGCCTGTACGTCGAGTTCGTGTGCTACCTCGTCATCGGGGCGCTCGGCTTCGTCGGGATCGTGCGACGGTCGGCGACGGTCATGGGCGCCCTGTTCGCGCTGTCGGTGCTCGCGCAGGCCAACTCGGCGACCGTCCTGGCCTACTTCGGCGGGAACGGCGACGCCTTCTTCCAGATCAAGCTGCTGCCGTTCTTCCTCGGCGGCGCCCTGCTCCACATGCTGCGCGACCGCGTCCCGCTGCACTGGGCCGGGGCCGCGGTCGCGGCCGTCGGCACGACGCTGCTGGTCGTCAACGTCCAGGGCTGGGGCATGCAGGCGGCCGCACCGCTCGCGGTGTACGTCATCCTCTGGGTCGCGTCGGTCGTGCCCACGCCGTCGCTGATGCAGCGCCACGACGTGTCGTACGGCGTCTACATCTACGCCTTCCCCGTGCAGCAGCTGCTCGTGATCCTCGGGCTGCACACCCACGGCTTCCTGCTGTACAACCTGCTCGCCGTCGCGGTGACCCTGCCTTTCGCGATCGCCTCGTGGCTGCTCGTGGAACGACCGGTCATGCGGCGCGCACGGCGCGCCACCCGAAGGCCCGGTCCCGAGCCGGCGGCCCCGGTCGTCCCGGAGCGCGGCGCCGACGAGGTCCCGGCCCGGGCCGCGAACGAGCCGGTCGCGACGCCCTCCGCCTCGTCGGGCGGCTGACGGCGGGCACGCCCCGCCGTCGGGCGCGGCACGCCACGGCACGTCACAGCGGGGGCAGGTCCTGCGTCGCGATCCAGTCGACGAGCCGACCGACACCCGTCTCGAGGTCGTGCTCGGCGCGCCAGCCGAGCACCCGCGACGCCACCTCGGCGTCGGCCCAGGCGTGGCGCACGTCGCCCTCGCGGAACTGCCCCGTGACGTGCGGCGCCGGAGCCCCGTACCGCTGCGCCACCAGCCGTGCGACGCGCCCGACCGTCTGGTGCTCCCCGCTGCCGATGTCGACGGCGTCGTCACCCGGGTCGGGTGCGGTCGTCGCGGCGACCAGCGCACGGGCGACGTCGTCCACCAGGACGAAGTCCCGACGCACCTCCCCGTCCTCGTACAGGGGGATCGAGCGCCCCGCGTCCGCGAGCCGGCAGAAGAGCGAGACGATGCCGGTGTACGGGTTGGCGAGCGACTGGCCCGGCCCGTAGACGTTCTGCAGCCGCAGCACGACGGGCAGCACCCCGACGGCGCGCGCCCACGACCGCAGCACGTGCTCCTGGGCGAGCTTGGTGGCGCCGTAGACCGACACCGGTGCGGGCGCCACACGGTCGGCCCGCATGGCGGTGGGCTCCGCGTCCGGGAAGTCCCAGCGGCCCTCCCCCAGCGTCGCCGCCGTGCGCTGCGCGGGGTGGAACAGGGTCCCGTCGGCGCGTCGCCACACACCCTCGCCGTACACGGCGCGGCTGCTGGCCAGCACGACCCTGCGTGGCAGCGCGTCGTGCCGGACCAGGGCGTCCAGCATGCGCGTCGTGCCGACCACGTTGACCGACGCGTGCCGCGTGGCCTCGGTCAGCGACTGCCCCGTGCCCGTCTCCGCGGCGAGGTGGACGACGACGTCGGGACGCACGTCCCGCAGGAGCTCGTCCCACGCCGCCTCCTCGGTGACGTCACCGCGACGCAGCTCCACGCCGGACGCCAGGGCGGCCGGACGGCTCCGGCTCGGGTGCACCTGGGGGTGCAGCGAGTCGAGCGCGACGACGCGCTGGTAGCGCGCGACCAGCGCCGCGGACATCGCGCACCCGATGAACCCGGCACCCCCGGTGACCAGGACGGTGCCGCCCGACGCGCTCATCGCCGACCACCGGTGCGCACCGCGGGTGCGGGGCGGAACGCGTGCGCGAGCAGCGCGGGCACCTGGCCGCGGTGACTCACGATCGCCTGCGGGACGAGCGAGAGGGCGTGCAGCCGCGAGGTGGAGTGCCACGCCGCGGCCCGGCGCGCGCGGCGCCAGCCCCGACGCTCCATCTGATCGGCCGCCGCCGCGAAGTAGTCGCGCTCGCCGCGCAGGCGTGCCCCGTCGCCGCCGCCCGTCGACGAGGCGCTCGCGCCGTGGCGACGGTAGGAGAAGCAGACGGTCGGCTCGACGAGCAGCGCACCGCCCGCGGCGACGACGTCGATCACCAGCGCGAGGTCCTGGATGAGCGGCCGGTCGTCGTGGAACTCCGTGCGCTCCAGCACGTCGCGCCGGAACGCGAGCGACGGCCAGTACAGCCAGTCGCCGCGCAGCAGGCTGACGGCCAACGGCTCCCCGCGCAGCACCGTGGGACGTCGGACGTGCGGGGCGATCCAGGACTTCACGCGGTCGCCCAGCGGCCGCACGACCTCGCCGCGCCCGTCGATCACCCGGACACCGGGCTGGATGATCTCCACGTCGGGGTGCGCGGCGTGCGCCGCCAGCACGACACCCACGTAGTCGGGCAGCAGGACGTCGTCCGAGCCGAGGATCACCACGCGGTCCTGCGTCGCGAGCGACACGCACGTGCGGTAGTTGGCGGTGATCCCCTCGTTGCGGTCCTTGCGGACGTAGCGCACGCGCGGGTCGTCGATCGTCGCCATCCACTCGCCGAGGGCCCGGTCGGGGTACGCGTCGTCGACGACGGTCAGCAGCCAGTCGCCGTCACGCTGGTCGAGGACGCTCTGCACCGTCTGGCGCGCGAGAGCGGGGTCGCCCCAGTACGGGACGAGGATGTCGAGCGGCACTTGTCCTCCTCGGTCCCCCGGTCACGGTGGGACGCGGTGGGATGGTCGGGTCAGCGAGCGCGGGCGGCGGCCTCGTAGGCCGTCACGTGCGCACGAGCCGCAGCCTGCCACGTGAAGGTGCGGGCGCGGGCGAGCCCCGCGGCGGCCAGGGCGGACCGGCGCTCGGGGTCGTCGAGCAGCGCCCCCAGCGCGAGCGCGATGTCGTGGGCGCCGGTGCCGCAGTACGCGACCGCCTCGCCGCCGACCTCGGGCAGCGACAGCTCCCGGGTGGTCAGCACGGTCGCGCCGCACGCCATCGCCTCGAGCACCGGCAGGCCGAACCCCTCGCCGAGGCTCGGGTAGGCCACCACCCGCGCACCGGAGAGAAGGCCCGCCAGGTCGTCGAGCGGCAGGTACCCGGGCCGGCGGACGACCAGTCCGTCGGGGACCTCCGCGAGCGCGGCGTCGACGCCGTCGTCCCAGCCGGCGCCCCCGGCGAGCACGAGCGCGGGCGCGTCGGACCGCCCGCCGCACGCCTCGACCCACCCGCGCACGAGCGCCGGGACGTTCTTGCGCGGCTCGATCGTCCCGAGGAACGCGACGTACGGCCGGTCGCCGATGTCCAGCGTGCGGCGCACCCGCGCGCGGTCGGCGTCCCCGACCGGTCGGAAGCGCTCGGTGTCCACGCCGTGGTACGCGACCGTGAAGCGGCCCGCCGGCGCCCCCGTCCACCGCACGACCTCGTCACGCGTCGCCAGCGACGGCACCACCACGCCTGCGGCCCGCCGGACGGCGACGCGCGTGGCCGCGCGGAAGAACCGGGCCTTGGTGGCCACGTGCAGCCCGGGGTGGGAGAAGAACGTCGCGTCGTGCAGGGTCACCACGACCGGCGACCGCGACGCGAGCGGCACGGTGTAGTGCGGGCTGTGCACCACGTCGGGACGGCGACGCGCGATCACCAGGGGCAGGCCCGTCTGCTCCCACGCGAGGCGCACGGGGCGACGGCCCAGCGCCGCCGGTGCGGGCAGGACGCGCGCTCCCGGGGCGAGCGAGCGGAGCAGCTCGACGTCCCGCGGCTGTGCGACGACCTCGAGGTCCACGCCCTCGCGCACCAGCGCGGGCACGATCTCGTCGGTGTACCGACCGACACCACCGCGGTCGGCCGGCACGGCCGTCGCGTCGAGCAGGACGCGCACCGTCTCACCCCGTCCTCGTCCTCGGCGTCGGGACCGCGCGCCCCGACGGGCCGCTCGGCGAGCGCCCCAGGACGGCTAAGGTACTGGCTCGTGGCCGGACGAGATGAATCCAGGCTCCTCGTGATCGTTCCCGCGTGGAACGAGGAGGAGTCCCTCCCCGCGGTCCTCGCCGAGCTCAGGAGCTCGCTGCCCGAGGCGGACGTGCTCGTCGTCAACGACGGCTCCACCGACCGGACCGCGGCGGTGGCGCGCGCCGACGGTCGCACGATGGTGCTCGACCTCCCCCTCAACCTCGGGGTGGGCGGGGCGATGCGCGCCGGCTACCGCTTCGCGCTGCGACGCGGGTACTCGCGGACGGTCCAGGTCGACGCCGACGGCCAGCACGACCCGGCCGACGTGCGACGCGTCGTCGACGCGCTCGACGCCGAGGGCGCCGACGTCGTCATCGGCGCGCGGTTCGCCGGGCTGGGGACGTACGCGGTGCGTGGACCCCGCCGGTGGGCGATGACGGTGCTGTCGTGGTCGCTGTCGCGCGTGGCAGGGACACGCCTGACCGACACCACGTCAGGGTTCCGGGCGTCCAACCGGCGCGCGGTCGAGCTGTTCGCCCGCGAGTACCCCGCGGAGTACCTCGGCGACACCGTGGAGTCCCTGGTCATCGCGTGCCGCGCCGGCCTGCGGGTGCGCCAGGTGGGCGTCGAGATGCGGCCACGCTCCGCCGGGACCCCCTCGCACTCCCCCGCCAAGGCCGCGCTGTTCCTCGGGCGGGCGCTCGTGGCGCTGGTCATCGCCCTGTCCCGCCCGATGGGCCGACCCGTGAGCGAGACCCCCTGATGATGACCGGATACGCCTTCGCGCTCGGCGCGTGCCTCCTGCTCGTCGTGCTCCTCGTGGTGCTGCTGCGGACGCGGCGGCTGCGCGAGAAGTACGCGATCACCTGGATCGTCCTCGGTGCGGGCGTCTGCATCCTGGGCGCCTTCCCCCAGGCCGTCGCCTGGCTGTCGTCGCTCGTCGGGGTGCAGACGCCGAGCAACCTGCTGTTCGCGGTGGCCCTGGTCGTCCTGCTGTGCGTCTGCGTGCAGCTGAGCGTGGAGATCACGGCGCTCGAGGAGGAGACCCGGACGGTCGCGGAGGAGATCGCCCTGCTGCGGCTGGACGTCGAGACGGCCCTCGGACGGCACGATGGCGCCGTCACCGGGTCGCGTCCGGACCCCGCGGCCGCCCCGACGGCGACGGACGACGGCCCGACGCCCGTCTGACGGGCGTCGGTCAGCGCGCCGGCCGGCCCCGTCGCGCGCCGGAGCGGCGCAGGCGGCGCCGCAGCTCGACCACGCAGCGCACCAGCAGCAACCGCGACCGCAGCGCGGCCACGACGCCGCGGGGACGGTCGGGGCTGGCGTTGTCCCGGTGGTAGCGGCGGAGCACGACGACGTCGTCGACGTGCGCGATGCTGCCGGCGAGGTTCCCGTACAGCGCGAACCACAGGTCGTGCGACTCGCGCAGGCCGGCCGGGAACGGGGTCGCGACCTCCAGGGCCTCCCGGCGCAGGCCCATGGCGCATCCGAAGTACGGGCGGGCACCGGCCAGGACCCCCAGGACGTTGCGGACGTGGTGCCCGGAGTCGGACGCGCGCAGCCGCCACCCGGGACGACCGAGCGGGGAGTGGATCGAGTCGGGCCCGCCGAGCGTCGCCAGGTTGCCCGCGACGACGTCGTGGTCCTGCAGCGCGGCCAGCATCACCTCGACGCGACCCGGGACCCACACGTCGTCCTGGTCGCTGAGCAGCAGGTAGGCGCCCCGCGCGTGCTCGAGCGCGGTCGCGAACGCGCGTACGTAACCACCGTTGACGGCCTGCTCGACGATCCGCAGCCGAGGGTCGTCGATCTGCCGCAGGACGTCCGTCGTGCCGTCGGGCGACGCGTCGTCGACCACGACCAGCTCGTCGTCGGGGCCGATCTCGGCGAGCACCGAGGTCACCTGCTCGGCCACCCAGCGCTCGCCGCGGTAGGTCGCCATGCAGACGCTGACGCGGACGGCCGGGCGGGGTGCGGGGCTCATCGGGCGCTCCGGGGTCGGGTGAGGCGGGCGAGATGGACGACCAGACCGGCCGCGGGGCCGCCCAGGAGGGCGACCACGCACCGGGACTCGAGCGAGCCGGGCAGCAGGAGCAGCAGCAGCGTCACCGCGACGGCGACCAGCCACCCCGCGACGAACGCCGCGTGCTCCGTCAGCGCCTGGCTCAGCGCACCGGTCAGGGTCAGCGACGCCACGAGCACGGCGGCCGCGGCGAGCCCGGCGAGCACCGCGCCTCCGACCTCGTACTCGGGGCCGAGCACGACGCGCAGCAGCAACGGCCCCAGCAGGTAGGCACCCACCGCCACCACCGCACCGACGGCCGCGACGACGCGGACGATCGGGACGAGCGCACGCAGCCCCGCGTCGCGGTGCGCGACGAAGTGCGCGACCGCGACCCCCTGGTACGCGTTCAGCGGCACGAGCAGCGGCGCTCGGGTCAGCGCGACCGCCATGAGCAGCGGGGCGGCCTCGGCGTACGCGCCGGGGGGCGTCGTGAGCGAGAGCAGCACGGGGAAGCCCACCACCAGCAGCGAGCTGGCCCCTTGCGCGACCGACGTCGCGAGCACGCGACGGGCGAGCACCGGCACGGGCTCGTCGGTGCGCGCGAACGCGGCGTCCCGTGCGACGCGCGAGGTCAGCAGGACCAGGAGCCACGCGCTGGACCCGGCCACGACGCCACCGGCCAGGCCCGCGACGCCGGAGCCCGCCAGCGCTGCGGCGATCACGACGGCGGCACGCAGCAGCGCGTCGGCGCCGATCAGGCGCGTGTAGGTCCCCCAGGCCCGGCGGCCTGCGAGCGCCCCGACGACGACCGCGTGGCAGGCGTACGACGCCACCGCCAGGCTCACGAGCAGCGCGAGCCGGGGGCCACGCCCCGGAGGGAACACGGCCGCGCCCCACCACGTCGCCGTGGCGGCGCCCACCGCGCCGAGCAGCACGCCCGCGACCACCCCCACGGCCAGCACCCGGGGCCCGCCGCCACCTTCGCGCGGCGCCGCGCCCGCGGCGGCGGACGCGGTCGTGCGTGTCATCTCGACGGACAGACCGCTCAGCACGCCGAAGCACGCGAAGACCGTCGACCAGAACGTGACGAAGACGGTGTTCTCGGCCACCGGGAGCAGCCAGGTGGCGACCAGGAGCACGAGATAGCCGGTGCCGGCCGAGAGCGCCGCCGCGACGGCCACGCGCACCGAGTCGCGCCGCCCGATCGTCGTGCGCTCCCCCGCCGGTTCGGGTGCCACGTCCGGGCTGGTCATGTGGTCCTCTCGGTCGGCCGGGCGTGGTCGCCCCGGGCGGCACGTAGTGTACGTTGACGCCGTGACCCGCCAGCCCGACGACGGAGCGGACCGGGTCGACCACGGGACGGGCCGAGTGCCTCGGGTGGCCGCGGTGGTCACCGCCTTCCGACCGGGCTCCTCCCTGCCCCTCGTGTGCGAGAGCGTCGTCGAGCAGGTGGACGTGCTGGTGGTCGTGGACGACGGCTCACCCGCGGACGACGGCTCGACGCAGCGCCTGCTGGACGCGTGCCGTGCGCTCGGTGCGCACGTCGTGCGGCACGACGCGAACGAGGGCATCGGTGCCGCGCTCAACACCGGGACCCGCAGGGCGACGGAGCTGCTCGACGGCGAGGGGTACCTCCTCACCCTCGACCAGGACTCGACCGTGCCGCCCGGGTACGTCGCGTCGCTGGTCGAGGCCGGGCGGGCGGCGGGCCGGCACGGGTTGCGGGTCGGCCTGGTCGGCCCGGCGACCGTCGAGGGCATCGGGTCGATGGCGGCCCGCCGGACGCCTGCGGGCGACGTGGTGGGCGACGAGCCGATCCAGTCCGGGCTCCTCGTCCCCCTCGCGGCGCTCGACGCGCTGGGCGGCTTCGACGAGGGCCTGTTCATCGACGGGGTCGACTCGGACTTCTACCTGCGGGCGCGAGCGAGCGGTTGGGTGACCGTCGTCGCGCCGGGCACGCACCTGGGCCACCGCCTGGGGGCCGACCACGAGGTCGGGGGCGTGCACCTCACGCACGCCGCCGCGTTCCGCTACTACTACATCGCCCGCAACCGGGTGCTGCTGCTGCGGCGGTACGCGCGTACGGCCCCGGCGTGGTGCACGCGTGCCGTGCTGAAGGACCTGCGTCACCTCGCGGTCACGACGCTCGCGGTCCCCGGGCGCGGGGCACGGTGGAGGGCGACGCTCGCGGGTCTGCGCGACGGCGTGCGCGGCGTCACCGGACGCCGTCCCGGATTGCCCTGATACGTCGTCGGCCGGACGGGTGAGCCGCGGCGGACACGCCGCACGGGGCCCCGGACGGACCACCTCTCCCGGGTGACACTGGTCGCCCCTCGTCCCTTCATCGGAGCTGTCTCATGCGTGCCAGGTCGGTCGTGCTCGTGGTCCTCGGCGTCGCCGCCCTGGTCGGTGTCGGCGCGTGGGCCGCCGTGGTCGCTCTGCAGCCCGGCAACGAGCCCGGTGGCGCCACGGCGTCACCCACGCCGTCCGCGACCACGAGGGCCCCCGGCGCCACCACGACCCCACGCACCACCACCACGCCCTCGGCAGCCACGCCGTCGCCCGACGCGACGGACCCGGCGGCCCCCGACGACGGGACCACCCCGACGGCGGCGCCGTCCGCGCCGCCCACCGGCGCGCCCGACCAGCGACAGGAGACCGCCGTGACGATCGTGACGGCCGACACCGCACCGTCCGGCGACCTCGAGGTCGGCGCGTTCGTCGCCGCGATCGACGACGGCGGCACCTGCACCCTGACCGCCACGTCCGGGGCGCGCACGCTGTCGGCCACGACGTCGGCCGTGCCGGACGCGACGACCACGAGCTGCGGTGCGCTGTCGCTCGCGGCCGCGGACCTCGCACCCGGGACCTGGCGCCTGGCGGTGGCCTACGAGTCCGCGACGCTGCGCGGCACGTCGGCGCCCGTCCAGGTCACGGTCCGATGAGGCGGACGGCGGCCCTCCTGGCCGCGCTCACCACGATGCTCGCCACGCTGACCGTCGCCGCGCTCACGGCGACGTCCGCGACGGCCGCCCCCGTGACCGACTTCGAGCCGGGGCACATCATCAGCGACAGCGTGATGTACGACACCGCGACCATGACGCCCGAGGCGATCCAGGCGTTCGTCGCCGACAAGGGCTCGGGCTGCCGCGCGACCCAGTCCGGGTGGACCTGCCTCAAGGACTACCGCGAGACCACCCCGAGCCGCCCGGCGGACGCCCTGTGCGGACGCGCGTACGACGGCGCGCCCAACGAGTCCGCGGCGTGGATCGTCTGGAAGTCGGCGGTGGCCTGCGGGATCAACCCGCAGGTCCTGCTCGTCACGCTCCAGAAGGAGCAGGGCCTCGTGACGGCGACGGCGGGCAAGTCGGCGGCGACCTACTCGCGCGCGCTGGGCTTCGGTTGCCCCGACAACTCCGGCGGAGTCTGCAACCCCGAGTACGCGGGCTTCGCGAACCAGGTCTACTCGGCCGCCAAGCAGCTGCGCCGGTACGCCGCCAACCCGCAGAACTACGCGTACAAGGCCGGTCGGGACAACGCCGTGCTCTTCCACCCCGACCGGGCCTGCGGGTCCTCGGTGGTGCGGATCCAGAACCAGGCGACCGCGAGCCTGTACAACTACACGCCCTACCAGCCCAACGCGGCCGCACTGGCGGCGGGCAGCGGCTCGGGCGACGCGTGCTCCTCCTACGGGAACCGGAACTTCCACCTGTTCTTCACGTCGTGGTTCGGCTCGCCCAAGCAGCGCACCCCCCTCGGCGTGATCGACGTCGTGCGCCCGTTCGGCGCGGGCGCCGTGCAGGTCGCCGGCTGGGCGTTCGACCCGGACGTCGAGACCGCGATCGGCGTGCACGTCTACGTCGACGGCGTCGCGACCGCCGCCACGTCCGCCTCGGGCGCACGTCCCGACGTCAAGGGCATCTACGGCAAGGGCGCGATCTCGGGCTACGACGCCCGGTTCCCGGTGTCTCCCGGACGTCACGAGGTCTGCGTCTACGGCATCGACGCGAACGGGGGCACGAACGTCCTGCTGGGCTGCCGCTCGGTCGACGTCGTGAACCACACCCCGCTGGGCGTGGTCGACGTGGTGCGCGACCTCGGCAGCGGCACGGTCCAGGTGGCCGGGTGGGCCTTCGACCAGGACGTGACCACCGCGATCGACGTGCACGTGTACGTCGACGGCGTCGCCACGACCGGCGTCGCCGCGTCGGGCGCCCGTCCCGACGTCCAGGCGATCTACGGACACGGCGCCGTCAGCGGGTACGACGCGCGGTTCACGGCCGCCCCCGGGCGCCACGAGGTCTGCGTCTACGGCATCGACGCCAACGGCGGCATCAACGTGCTGCTCGGCTGCCGCACGCTCGACGTCGCCGGCAACCGCACGCCGCTGGGCGTGCTCGACGTCGTGCGCGACGCGGGCGGCGGCAACCTGCAGGTGGCCGGCTGGACGTTCGACCCCGACCTCACGACCCCGATCGGCGTGCACGTGTACGTCGACGGTGTCGCGACGATGGCGGCGCAGGCGGCCATCGCCCGCCCCGACGTCCTCGGCATCTACGGCAACGGCGCGACGAGCGGCTACGACCTGCGCGTCCCCGCCGCGCCCGGCCGCCACTCGGTGTGCACGTACGGCATCGACGGCAACGGCGGCATGAACGTGCTGCTGGGCTGCAAGGTCGCGGACGTCGCCGCGCCGTGAGGCACTAGGCTGTGCGCGCTCGTCCGTCGTCTGGAGCCCGTGTGAACCTGCCCGTACGCCTGCGGTCCCTGCCGTGGCGCATCGTCGGCCCCCTGCTCGCCTACCTCGTCCTGGTCCTGCTGGGGGTGAGCACCTCGTCGATCGGCATCGGGCCGATGCGGCAGGACCCGGCCCACCCGACCGGGATCCAGCTCGGCGAGTCGCTGTCCGTCCGGTCGGACGAGTTCCTCACCGGGACGCCGATGAACCTCGGGGTGCTGGCGACGGGCGAGGTGGACTCGCTCAACCCGCTCGTCGCGCCGCACGGGTTCACGTCCCAGCTGTCCTCGGGCGCCGTCTCGTCGGTGGTCTTCTTCGACAGCACGGTGCTGCGGCTCGGCCCGTTCCTGCCGGACGCCATGCTGCTCGCGGCGCGGTGGTGGCTGCCGTTCCTGCTGCTGGCGCTCGGCGCCCCGGCGTTCTTCCGTGCCGTCACGGGCGACCCCCGCATCGGCTGGTTCGCCGCTGCCCTGATGGTGACCTCACCGGGCGCCGCGTGGTGGTCGTTCGGGCCCATCAACATGCTCGGGTTCACGCTCGCCGGGACGGCCGCGCTGCAGAACGCCGCGGCACGCTGGGACGAGCGCCGCAAGGGCGTCGCCGTGGCGTGGGCCGCGGCTTCCGCCGTGCTGCTCGCGCGCACGCCGCTGCACTACCAGCCCTGGGCCATCGTCGTGGCCACCGCCATCCTGCTGGTGGGTGTGCTCGCGCTCGTCGTGCCTGCCGGGTCGCGGCGCACCCACCTGGCCGTGGTCGGTGCCACGGGCGCGTCCGCGGTGGCGCTCCTCGCCGGCGTGGTGCTCGAGAACCGCGCGTCGATCGAGGCGACGCTGGCGACCGTCTACCCGGGTGCACGCGTCGCGACGGGCGGACCGGTCTCGCTCGGGGAGATCTTCGGGGCGACCTCGCTCGGCAGCCTCGAGTACATGCCGATCGCGGGTGCGACCAACAACTCCGAGGTGTCCTCCTCGTTCGCCGTGGCCGCCGTCTGGGTCGTGCTGCTCCTGGCGCGGGGCATCCGCCCCGCCTCGGTCGGCCACCGCGTGGCGGTGTGGGCGGCCGGCGCCGCGTCGGCGTTCTGGTTCGCGTGGTCGCTCGTGGACTTCGGTGGGCTCGGCGAGCGCATCCCGATCGTCTCGATGGTGCCGCCGCAGCGCTCGGCCGACGTCCTGGGCTTCCTCTCGATCGTCCTGCTGTGCCTGGTCCTGCCGGCTGCGGCCGACCGTTCCCGCTGGACGTTCGCCGCGCTGTGCGGCGGCACGGTGGGCCTGGTCGCGGCGCACGGCGCGTCGATCCTGGCGGGTTCCTCGCTCCCGGAGCTCTCGACGAAGGCGATCTGGCTGACGAGCGCCGCGACGGCGCTCTGCGTGGGCCTCGTGACCTTCCGGCGCGCGTGGTGGGGCGGGTACGCCCTCACCCTGGTGCTCACGACGTTGCTCGTGTGGCGCGTCAACCCGATCCTCGTGGGGCTGGGCGACCTGCGGGGCACGCCCGTCGCCGAGGAGATGATCGCGACCGGGGCGCAGCTGCGCGCCGAGGACGAGGTGTGGGCGACCGACAGCCCGTACGTCGACAGCCTCTTCATGGCGACCGGGGTGCCGTCGCTGTCGGGCCGGCAGCTCTCGGGGCCCGACGTCGACGCCTGGCGCACCCTGGACCCGGACGGCGACGAGGTCGTCTGGAACCGTGGCGGCTCCTTCATCTGGTTCGACTGGACCGACGACGAGGACCTGAGCTTCAGCAACCCCAGCCCGGACATCATCAGCGTCACCGGCTCGCCCTGCACGGTCGCCGAGCGGGTGCCCGAGCTGACGGCCGTCGTCTCCGGCGAGCGGCTCGACCTCCCGTGCCTCGTCGAGGACGAGACCTTCCAGTGGGGCGGCGCCGAGCACCGGGTCTACGACGTCGTGCGCTGACCGCCGACACGCGCGGTGCCTGCCTCACGGGCGACACCGCCTGTGGGACCGTGTCTCCGTGGCCGCGCAGGGCGCGTCGACCATCGAAGGGGATGCACGATGACGCGAGGCACGACCGCCCGGACCGTCTCGAGGGGCGTCGTCGCCGCCCTGCTCGTCGCACTGGCCCCGGCCGCGGCGTCCACGAGCGCCGTCGCCGCCCCGGCGGGACCGTCGGTCGTCGAGCTCGACCTCGCCGGCGTCGACGAGGCGACGCTGCCGACCCTGCCGGACCCCGCGGCCGTGCCGCTGGCCGAGGCCGAGCCGGCGGCGCCGTCCGCGGCCGCCCCGGCGGCCGGTCCCGACGCACCGGTGCCGACACCCGAGCCGGCCGGCGCCGCCTCGCCGGAGGCAGCGGGCGACGCCCTCCCGGGCACCACGAGCGCCACGGACGCCACGGACGGCCCGACCGCCGAGACCACGCCCGACGCGGCCACGGACACCGACGCCACGGCCGCGGAGCCGCCGGCCGACGGCGCTCCGGCCGCGCGGACGATGCGCTCGGCCGCAGCGCCCGCGGCGACCGACGACGAGGCCCGGCCCGACGTGCTGACGCGCGAGCTCGACACGGCCCCGTTCTCGGTGCTCGGGATCACGTGGGAGTCGACCCCCGAGCTCGAGGACGTCGTCGTGCGCTACCGCGTGCGGGTGGACGGCACGTGGAGCACCTGGTCCGGGGTCGAGGGCACCGACGTGGCTCCGGACGCCGGCACCCGCGACGACGTCGACGGCCGCGACGGCACCGACCCGCTGGTCGCGGTCGGGGCGGACGGGCTGCAGGTGTGGGCCGAGGCCGCGAAGGGTGACGTGCGCGGCCTCAAGGCCGTGCTGGTCGACCCGGGCACCGACGCGGCCGCGGGAGCCGACGCCCGGCTGCTCGCCGCACCGGCGGCCCCCGGGCAGCCCGCGATCATCAGCCGCGCGGGCTGGGGCGCCGACGAGTCGCTGCGCACGTGCCAGCCCGACTACTCGCCGCAGATGCTCACGGCCGCGGTGCACCACACCGCCTCGACCAACAGCTACTCGGCCGCCGACGTCCCGGGCCTCCTGCGCGGGTTCTACGCGTACCACACCCGCCCGGAGTCCGCGGGTGGGCGCGGGTGGTGCGACATCGGCTACAACTTCCTCGTCGACCGGTTCGGCCGCGTGTTCGAGGGCCGTGCCGGGGGCGTCGCCAGCACCGTGGTCGGCGTCCACACCGGAGGCTTCAACAGCCGGACGATCGGGGTGGCCGCCATCGGGAACCTCGACACCGCCGCCCCCTCGAACGAGATGGTGGTCGGCATCGCGGACCTCATCGCCTGGAAGTTCTCGGTGCACGGGATCCTCGCCAACACGAGCGTGTCGATGGTCTCGGGCGGGGGCGCCTCGCGGTACCCCGCGGGGACACGCGTCACCTTCCCCACCGTGTACGGGCACCGTGATGCGGCCTTGACGTCCTGCCCGGGCCAACGGCTCTACGACCTGCTGCCGGCGATCCGCGACCGGGTCGCGGCACTCGCGAACGCCTCGGTCGCGCGCTCCCCCCAGGCGTCGCTCGACGTGCTGCGCGGCACCTCGACCGGCGTCGTGGTCAGCGGGTGGGCGTTCGACCCGGACTCGGCGGCCGCCCTGCGCATCGACGTCTCGGTCGACGGGGCCGTGACCTCGCTGACCGCCGACCGGCCGCGCCCCGACGTCGCCGCGGCGTTCGGCGTCGGTCCCGATCACGGCTTCTCCGGCACGGTGCCCGCCGGTGCCGGCCGGCACGTGGTCTGCGTGACCGCCGTCAACGTCGGCAGCGGTGCGGACGTGGTGCTCGGCTGCGACACGGTCCGTGTCGACAACGCGACACCGTTCGGCTCGCTCGACGTCGTGCGCTCGACGGGCACCGGGGTGCTCGTCGCGGGGTGGGCGCTCGATCCCGACACGCTCGACCCGATCGACGTCCACGTGTACGTCGACGGCGTCGGCTCGGTGCTCCGGGCGAGCGGCAGCCGGCCCGACGTGGCCGCCGCGTACGGCCGTGACGACCACCACGGGTTCTCGACCGTGCTGCCGACGAGCCAGGGCGACCACCAGGTCTGCGTCTACATGATCAACTCACCCACCGGCGTGAACCCCTTGCTGGGGTGCCGCACCGTGTCGGTGGGCAGCACACCCGTGGGGTCCCTCGACCTCGTCCGCGCGACGCCCGACGGGGTCGTCGTGGGCGGCTGGGCGTTCGACCCCGACACGAGCGACCCGATCGACGTCCACGTGTACGTCGACGGTCGACCGACCGTCGTCCGGGCGGCCGGCTCGCGACCCGACGTGGCGGCCGTCTACCGCCGGGGCGACCGGGCCGGTTTCGATGCGCGCATCACGGCGGACGCCGGCCGGCACGACGTGTGCGTGTACATGATCAACGCACCCAGCGGGGTCAACCCGCTGCTCGGCTGCCGGACGGTGGAGGTCGTCAACGCGACGCCGATCGGCTCCTGGGACGTCACCGTCGGCACGGCGGGTGGAGTCCGGCTCGCGGGGTGGGCCCTCGACCCGGACACCACGCGTCCGATCGACCTCCACGTCTACGTGGACGGCCGGGTGAGCGTCGTGCGGGCCGACCGGTCGCGTCCCGACGTCGCGGCCGTCTTCGGCCTGGGGCCCTCGCACGGCTTCGACGCCGTGGTCCCGGCGTCCGCCGGCAGCCGTTCGGTGTGCGCCTACATGATCAACACGCCGGCGGGGACCAACCCCCTGCTCGGCTGCCGGGTCGTGACGACCCGCTGAGCCGGACGTCGCGCCCGGACGCCGCGCGGGCGCGACGTCCGGGCGGCGGACCTGAGCCGGGTCAGGCCAGGACGTCGCTCGCGGCGACGCGCCACCGCTCGGCCCAGTCGCCGATCGGCTCGACGCCGACCGCGCGGAGCGCGTCGTGGCCCAGCACCGAGTACGCGGGACGAGGCGCGGCACGGTCCAGCGCGACGCTCCGGCTCGGGCTGACGATCTCGGGGTCGAGACCCGCCGCCGCCACGACCTCACGCGCGAACCCGTACCAGGACGTGCTCCCGCCCGAGGTCCCGTGGTAGGTGCCGCCGGGCGCGTCCGCGTCGACGAGCCGGACGACGAGCGTGGCGAGGTCGCGCGTCCACGTCGGCTGCCCGACCTGGTCGTCCACGACCTGGAGCGCCCCCCGCTCGGCACCGGCCCGTGCGATGGTGCGCGGGAAGCAGCGCCCCGCGGCGCCGTACAGCCACGCGGTCCGGACCACCAGGTGGTCGGGACCCGCCGCGCGCACGGCCCACTCGCCGGCCGCCTTGGTCCGACCGTAGGCCGACCGGGGCGCCATCGGCGCGTCCTCGGCGTAGGGCGTGCTCGCGCCCCCCTCGAAGACGTAGTCCGTCGAGATCTGCACGAGCCGGGCACCCGCCCCCGTGCACGCGGTGGCCAGGACGTGCGGCCCGACCGCGTTCACCGTGAACGCCTCCGGCTCGTGGTCCTCCGCGGGGTCGACCGCCGTCCACGCGGCGCAGTTCACCACGACGTCCACCCCCGCGACGGCCTCCCGCGCTGCGGCGACGTCGGTGATGTCGAGCGTGTCCCGGTCGGTGGCGACGACCTCGTCGCCACGCTGTCGCAGCACCTCGAGGAGATCCGTCCCGAGCATCCCGGACGCTCCTGCGACCAACCAGCGCACGTGATGCTCCTTCTTGTCGTGGCACGAGGACGCCCCAGCGTACCGGCGCGACTAGCATGTGGCGGTATCACCCCCGATCCCCCGAGGAGCACCACGTGCAGGTCCGCGAGCTCTCAGTCGCCGGAGCGCTGGAGATCACCCCGAGGCAGTTCCCCGACGATCGCGGGGTGTTCCTCGAGTGGTTCCGCTCGGGCCTGTTCGAGGAGCACGTGGGTCACCCGCTCGACCTGCAGCAGGCGAACATCTCGGTCTCGGCCGCGGGCGTCCTGCGCGGCGTGCACTTCGCCGACGTCCCCCCCGGCCAGGCCAAGTACGTGACGTGCCCGCAGGGCGCCGTGCTGGACGTGGTGGTGGACATCCGCGTCGGTTCCCCGACGTTCGGCGCGTGGGACAGCGTCCTCCTCGATGACACGGACCGTCGTGCGATCTACCTGCCGGAGGGTCTCGGGCACGCCTTCATGTCGCTGGAGGACGGCTCGACCGTCGCGTACCTGTGCTCCGCGGGCTACGCACCCGGGCGCGAGCACGGGATCAACCCGCTCGATCCGGCGCTCGGGATCACCTGGCCCACGACCGACCGCGCCGGCCGCCCCGTGACGCCTCTGCTGTCGACCAAGGACGCGGAGGCGCCGACCCTCGAGGAGGCTCGCGCGCAGGGCCTGCTGCCGTCGTACGACGACGTGCTCCGGTACCTCGCCTCGCTGTCCGACTGAGGGCCGTGCCCCCCGCACCGCCCGCCACGCCACGCGTGGCCGTCACGGTCGAGCAGTGCTGGCAGCCTGTGCCGGGAGGCTCGGGCACGTACGTCGTCGAGCTCACGCACGCGCTGGCGTCGCTCGCCCCGGGACGCGTCGTGGGTGTCGCGGCTCGGCACGGAGGGCCCGCCCCGCTGGACTGGCGCCCGGGGGTCCCGGTCCGCCACTCGCGACTCCCCCGCCGCGTGCTGTACGACGCCTGGCAGCACCTGCCTGCGCCACGCGCCGAGCGCCTCGTCGGAGGCGCGGACGTGGTCCACGCCACGACCTGGGCGGTGCCCGCGACCAGGCGCCCGCTCGTGGTCACGGTCCACGACCTGGCCTTCCTGCACGACCCGACGCACTTCACGGGCCGCGGCAACGCCTGGTTCCGCCGCGCGCTCGAGCAGACGCGGCGTGCGGCGGACGTCGTCGTGGTGCCGTCCGAGTCCACCGCGGCGGACTGCGTCGCGGCGGGCCTGCCGGGCCGCTCCGTGCACGTCGTCCCCCACGGCGTGCACCGCAGCGACGTGACGAACGCGCAGGTGGCCGACTGGCGCGCCCGGTACGGGGTCGACCGCGACTACGTCCTGTGGTGCGGCACGGTCGAGCCCCGCAAGGACCTCCCCACGCTGCTCGCCGCGTTCGCTCGAGCGGCACGCGAGCTCCCGGACGTCGATCTCGTCCTCGTGGGGCCGCAGGGCTGGGGGAGCCTGCCACGCGTGCCGGCAGGCCTTCCCGAGGACCGCCTCCACGTGCTGGGCCACCTCCCGCGCACCGACCTCGAGGTCGCCTACGCGGGGGCGAGCGTCTTCTGCTTCCCGTCGGTCCGCGAGGGCTTCGGGCTGCCCGTCCTCGAGGCCATGGCCGCCGGCGTCCCCGTCGTGACCACGCGCGGCACGGCCTGCGCCGAGGTCGCGGGCGACGCGGGCCTGCTCGCCGACGCGGGCGACGTGGCGCAGTTCGCGGCCGGGCTCGTCGAGGCGCACCGGAGCCGGGCCGACCTCTCGCGGCTGGCGCGGGAGCGCGCCGCCGGCTACTCCTGGGCGGAGGCCGCCCGGCGCACGCACGAGCTCTACGTGACCGCCGCGAGCGACCGGAGGACGAGTCGATGACCACCCGCAGCACCCCCCTGCCTCCCCTGACGTTCTGGGGCGCGATGCGTTGGGACCTGGTCCGCACCCTGCTGCCGAGCCGGCTCGGTGGCGTCGTGGAGTACGGGTGCGGCCAGGGCTCGTTCGGCGCCCGGCTCGCGGCGCGCTCCGCGGCCTACGTCGGCATCGAGCCGGCGGCGGCCTCGGCGGACGTCGCGCGCTCGCGGGTCACCCCGTTCGGGGGCACCGTCGTGCCACGGTGGGAGGACCCCGCCAACCCCGTGACCCCCGCGGACGTCGAGCTGCTGTGCGCCTTCGAGGTCCTCGAGCACATCGAGGACGACGAGCGCGCGCTGCAGGGGTGGGTCGCGCCGCTGGCACCCGGCACCCGGGTGATCGTCTCGGTGCCCGCCGAGCCGGAGCGCTTCGGCCCGTGGGACGAGAACGTGGGCCACTTCCGCCGCTACTCGAGCGACGGGCTGACCGACCTGCTCGCGAGCGCCGGCCTCGTGGGTGCGCGCGCCGCACACTACGGCTACCCGTTCGGCTACGCGCTCGAGGGCGCGCGGAACGCGATCGCGCGGCGACGCCCGGTGGACGACGGCGTCGACATGTCGTCACGGACCGAGGGCTCGGGCGCGCTGCGCCAGCCGCGCGCCACGTTCGGCGTCGACCCGCGCTGGTGCGCCACGGCGCCGTTCCGCGCCTGGCAGCGCGCGGTCCCGGGACGCGGGCCGGGCCTCGTCGGCTGGGCGCGCGTCCCCGGCTGACTGCCCGTCAGCCGGCGACGGTTCCCACGTCCTCCGCCGGCGCGGGACGCTCGACCTCCGGGGCGCTCCGTGCACCCTGCGGGGGCACGAGCCCCACGGCCAGCGCCAGGAGCACCGTGCCCGCAGCCGCGGCCGTGAGCACCACCCCCAGCCCCCCGGTCGGCGCCCACGCCTGCTCCTGCGTGACGAGCGGGACGGGCGGGAACCTGCCTTCCACGTACCCGATGCCGTAGGCGTAGCGCAGCGCGCTCCACGTCAGAGCGCCCAGACCCACCGTCAGCAGCACGGCGCTCGCGGTGACGACGGTGCGCCGCATCCGCGCGGGCGGCAGCGCGCGGCCGTGCATCGCGGGGACGAGCAGCACGGCGGCGGCGGCGAGCACCGGCAGCCAGTAGCGCCCCTGCCACCCGAACGCGTCGGCGTACGACTGCACGGCCACGACGAGCGCCGCCGTGGCGGTGAACCCCGCGGCGAGGCCCGCGCGGGGCTCTCCCGGGCGCGCACCGACGAGCTGCGCGGTCAGCACGACGGCCGTCGTGACCACCAGCGCGAAGATCGCCAGCTCGGGCAGGACCACCTCGCCCCAGTCGAACGAGCTCGCGCCCGTGCGCAGCATGTCGCCGAGCTGGAGCACGATGAGCACGACACGACCCAGCGGTCCCGAGCTCTGCCACGCGTCGCCCACCCCGTTGGCGTCGCCACGGAACCGGGCCGCGTACAGGACCCAGGCGACCGCCGCCGCGAACGCCGCGACACCCGCCCCGACGGTCCACCACGAGAGGCTCCGAAGGGGCAGCACGCGCCGGCCCTCGACGCGCGACGGCACGAGGAGCAGCAGGGCCAGCGTGCCCGCCCAGGCGACGCCGAGCGGGCGGGCCGTCACCAGCAGCACCGCGGCCACGACCAGGAGCCACTGCGTGGCGCGCGCGACGCCCGCCGGCGTCGTCGCGTCGTGCCGGACCGCGACGACCGCCGCGGCCATGAGCACGCTCGCCGCGATCTCCCAGCCGTTCGGGTTGATCGCCGTGGCCAGGGACATGGTCACCGGGGTCGCGACCACCACGACGGCCGTCACGACCGCGAGCGCGGGGAACCGACGGCTCAGCACGCGCGCGGCGACCGCGACCAGCGCGGCGCACATCAGCCCCGACAGGATGCGTACGCCCAGCAGCGTGAGCGACCCGGGCAGGCCGAGCCACATGCCGGCCCGCAGAGCCGTGCCCACCACGGCGTAGTAGAGCGGCGGGTACCGGGTCATGTAGGTCTCGGCCTCGATGCCGGTGCTGGTGCGCGGCACCGGGTCGCACGACACGGGCTGGCCCGGGCTGAACGCGTAGCAGTGGAAGTCCGGGTAGTCGAGCAGCGCCGTGGGGATCTGGACCGTCGTGTACGGCACGCGGTCCACCACCTCGGACCGCTCGGCGCCCGGCAGCGTCTGCCCGGTCGCCACGCCGTAGGCGTAGATGATGTGGGCCTCCTCGTCGGGGGCGGAGCCCACGGGCCCGGAGGCCGCCCACGCCCCGAGCAGCAGCAGCAGACCCGCGACGACGAGACCGGTCAGGACGTGCCGCCGCGCGCGGCGCTCCGGCCGCGCCGCGACGTCCTCCGGGCCCGCGGTCACGGCCCTCCCACGAGCGTGCGCCGCAGGCGCCCCCGCACGCGACGGGCCAGCTCGACGGGTCCCCCCTCGGACAGGTACTTGCCGACGAGCGCGATGTCGGAACGCAGCCCGCCGTGCGGCTGCTCGTAGCGCCGGGCGACGGCGGTGTCGTCGCCCAGGCGGTACTGCAGGTCGGCGGCGCGTCGGGGTGAGCGGCAGAACTCCACGAGCGGCGCCAGCGTGCGCGACCACCGGAACTCCTCGGCCACCGTCGCCACCTGCACCCGCGCGGCGTCGCGCGCCGCGTCGTCGAACAGCAGGATCTCCAGCGCCTCCTCGAGGGCGGCGACGTCCTCGGCGGGGACGGCGCTCCCCAGCCCGCGGCGGGCGACGATCTCGCCGAACGTGTCGCCCTCGGTCGACACCACGGGCAGGCCCGCCCAGAGGTAGTCGAGGATGCGGGTGCGGAACGAGAACGCCGTCTCGACGTGGGTGAAGTGCGTGGAGACGCCCACGTCGGCGTCGAGGAGGTAGTCGGCCCGCTCGGCGTACGGCACCCAGCCCTCGTTGAAGAACACGTGGACGCCCGTCAGGCCCAGCTCGTCGGCGAGCCGTCGGGTCTCGACC
Organism: Cellulomonas sp. B6; assembly: GCF_001462455.1. GTDB lineage: Bacteria > Actinomycetota > Actinomycetes > Actinomycetales > Cellulomonadaceae > Cellulomonas. The sequence goes on along the minus strand of NZ_LNTD01000067.1, from coordinate 11,440 downwards.
GCGACCCGCATCTGCGGCACGTCGGGGTTGGGGTGGCGCAGGCCCATGAAGAAGAGCCGGACCTCCGGGCGCCGTCGACGCAGGCCGTCGATCGCGCGGATGAGCGTGAGCGGGTCGAACCAGTTGTAGACGCCGCCGCCCCACAGCACGACCTTGTCGTCGGGCCCGATGCCCGGCACCGTCCCCTTGATGGCGTGACGCCGCTGGACGGGCGCCTCGTCCGGGATGCCGAACGGCACGACGCCGATGAGGGACCCCAGGCTCTGGTCCTCGTCGTAGACCAGAGGGTTGACCCGCCCCTGGCCGGCCAGCTGGCCGAGCCAGAAGTCGCGCTGCTTGTCGGACGCGCACAGCAGGTAGTCCGCGCGGGCCAGCTGCTCGTTCAGCACGCGCGTCGTCTCGCGGACGGCGAGCTCCCGCCCGGCCGGTCCCAGGTCCTTCGCCTGCTCCAGCTGCTCGAGGTGCATCGGGTCGTAGACGTCGGCGACGAGGATCTTGCCGCTCTCGGCGAGCCAGGGCGCCGCGTCGAGCAGGAAGCCCTGGAACACGATGACGTCGGCCCAGTCGGTGTGCTCGCGCAGCGCGCGGCCGCGGCCCGACACCACGGGGAAGTCCCCCTGCACGCCGTCGACGCCGTGCAGGGACATCAGGCGCACGTCGTGCTCCCCGTGCAGGGCGTTGGCGATCTCCCACGCGCGGATGGCAGGCCCGGCGAGCCGCGCGGCGATCGGCTCGCCCGTGACGACCAGGACGCGCACCCGGGACACGAAGTGGGTGTCGATGCCGAAGGCGCGCACGAGGTCGTCGTGGCCCTTCACGTACGTCTCGTGGGGGTACGCGGGCTCGATCGCGTGACGGAACAGCGGGAACAGCTCCCGGTCGGTACGGCGGCGGCGTGCCTGCAGGTCCGCGCGGTCGCGCGCGAGCGAGTCGATGTGCTCGACGAGGTAGTCGATGGCCCACGGACCGGTGAGCGCCATCTTCGGCACGGTGACGTCGAGGTCGCCGTCGCCCCCCGGCGAGCGCTGCAGGTCGAGCACCGTCACGTCGGTCTCCGTGCGCGCCACCGAGCGACGCACGGCGAGCGCCATCGCCGCGGGCAGCGCACGCGCGAGCGACTCGTCGTCGAGGTTCTTGTACATCGACATCAGCGCGTTGCGCTCGAGGAGGTAGCTCTCGCGGTAGCTGCCGAACTTGTTCATGGTCGCGTGGTGGCGGTGGTACGCCACCGACCTCGGCTCGTACCTCACGCGGTAGCCGAGCAGGTTCAGGCGCCAGCCGAGGTCCACGTCCTCGTAGAACATGAAGAACCGCTCGTCGAACCCGCCGACCTCCCGGTACAGGTCGGTCCGCATGAACATCGCCGCGCCGGTCCCGAACAGCACGTCCTTGGGCTCGTCGTACGAACCGTCGTCGGGGCGCTCGGCCTCGCGCTTGTAGCCCATGCCGAACCACGTGAGCGAGCCGTCGACGTAGTCGACGAGCGTCCCGTCCCAGTCGAGCACCTTGCACGCGACGGCGCCGATGCCCGGGTCCGACTCCAGCGTCTGCACGGCGGCCGCGACCCAGTCGTCGCCGGGACGGGCGTCGTTGTTCAGGAAGGCGACGAACTCACCGGTCGCGTGCGCCACGCCGAGGTTGCAGCCGCCCGCGAAACCCGAGTTCGTCGGCGACTCGACCACGACCGCGTGAGGCACCGCCGCGCGGATCCTCTCGGCCGACCCGTCGCCCGACGCGTTGTCGACCACCACGAGCTCGAGCCGGTCACGGTCCCACGCGACGTCGTCGAAGGCGCGCAGGCACGTGATGGTGTCGTCGGCCCCCTTGTAGTTCACGAGGACCACGGAGACGACCCCGGTCCTCGTCGGCTGGTTCGTCGCCGTGCTCACGCGTCCCTGCACCTCTCCCGTGGCCGTTGCCGTGCGCCGCGGCGGCCCGGTGGGACGCCGCGCGACGGCCCTCGATGGTACCCGGACGCGGCACGGCCCCGTGGGTCGCACGGATGACCGCACCGGGCGTCGTACTGTGTACCGTGCTCCTGGCCGAGACGATCAGCGCCCCGGCCACGACGACGAGGAAGCACATGACAGACATCGTCGAGGAGCGGGCGGCGGTGCTGGCCCAGCAACCGATGCGGCCGGCAAGTCCGCGCCCCGGATTCGCCCGCGGCACGGCCACCTCCCTCCGCGACGTGCTGGCCCACCGCGAGCTGCTCGGGCTGCTCGTGCGGCGCGAGCTCAAGGCCCGCTACAAGGACAGCGCGCTCGGGTTCGTGTGGAGCCTCGTGCGGCCGCTCGTCCTGCTGCTGATCTACTACGTCGCGCTCGGCCAGTTCCTGGGCGCCGCACGCCAGATCGACTCCTTCGCGATCTTCATCTACTCCGGGCTGACCGCGTGGACGCTGTGGAGCGAGATCGTCTCCGTGGGCACGTCCTCGATCGTGGCCAACGCCGGCCTGATCAAGAAGGTCTACCTGCCGCGCGAGGTCTTCCCGCTCAGCGTCGTCGGCTCGGCGCTCTTCGGGTTCTGCATGCAGCTCATCATCCTGGTGGGCGCCACGCTCGTGGCGCGGCAGTTCCCCGTCGGGACCCGATGGGGATGGTTCTTCCTCTCGCTGGCCGTGCTGCTGGTGTGGGGCCTGGCCCTCGCGCTCGTGCTGTCGGCGACCAACGTGTACCTGCGCGACATCCAGTACCTCGTCGAGGTGTGCATGCAGGTGTTCTTCTGGCTGTCCCCGATCGTCTACTCCTGGAAGCTCGTCCACGGCGTCATCCAGGGCACCGTCTGGGAGACGATCTACCTGCTGAACCCGATGACCCTGGTCACGCTGGGCTTCCAGCGCGCCTTCTGGGTCGCCGGCGACGGCACGGCCTACCCGCCCGACCTCGAGTCGAACCTGTGGCTCGCCCTGGGGGTCGGCGTGCTCGCGCTGTGGCTCTGCCAGCGCGTCTTCGCCCGACTGCAGGCCAACTTCGCTCAGGAGCTGTGATGGCGCGCATCCCCGTCGTGCAGGTCGACGACGTCTCGAAGCGGTTCGTCATCCGCAAGGAGAAGTCGCTCAAGGAGAGGCTCGTCAACTTCGGCCGCTCGAACCTCCACAAGGAGGACTTCTGGGCGCTGCGCAACGTGGACCTCGAGATCGAGTCGGGCACGACCGTCGGCCTGGTCGGACCGAACGGCTCGGGCAAGAGCACGCTGCTCAAGACCATCGGCGGGATCGTCCAGCCCACGTCCGGCGAGGTGCGCCTGCGGGGCCGTCTCGCCGCGCTCCTCGAGCTCGGCGCGGGCTTCCACCCCGACCTCACCGGGCGCGAGAACGTCTACCTCAACGCGGCGATCCTCGGCCTGAGCAAGGAGCAGACGGACCGCCACTTCGACGCGATCGTCGACTTCTCCGGCATCGAGCGCTTCATCGACACCCAGGTGAAGTTCTACTCCTCCGGCATGTACGTGCGTCTCGCGTTCGCCGTCGCGATCCACGTCGACCCCGACGTGCTCCTCGTCGACGAGGTGCTCGCGGTCGGTGACGAGCCGTTCCAGCGCAAGTGCCTCGAGCGGATCCGCACGTTCCAGCACGAGGGACGCACGATCGTCCTGGTCACCCACGGGCTCGACCAGGTCGCGGAGTTCTGCGACCGCGCCGTCGTCCTCGAGGCCGGGACCGTCGCGGCCGACGGGCCGCCGCTGGAGTCGCTGCGCGTGCTGCGCGCCGACTTCGAGGCCACGCGGCGCGAGGAGCGGGAGCGGCAGATGCAGGCCGACGAGTCGCGTCCTCGCGCGCAGATCGTCGGGGTCGCGCTCCGCACGAGCGGAGGTGCCGTCGGGCGCCCGGTGCTGCGCGCCGAGGAGGACCTGACCGTCGCGGTCGAGATCGAGTCGCCGACGACCCTGCGCGACTGGAGCCTCGGCATCGGCATCGCGACGCCGATGGGCACCGTGCTCTACCAGACGAACACCGAGCTGCTCGGCACGCCGATGGGCCCGCTGGACGGCACGGGTCGCTTCGAGTTCACGCTTCCGGACCTGCGGCTCGGCTCGGGCGACTACACGGTCGTCGCCGGGATCACGGGGGTGGACGGCTCCGAGGTGCACCACGTGCCCGAGGCGGCGCACTTCGCGGTCGAGGCCGACGGGTCGTCGCTCGGGCCGCTGCGCACGTCGGCCCGGTTCGCGCCGGTCGGCTGACCCGCGCGCGGGCAGGCTCCGGCGCCGCACGGCTCCGGCGGTGCCCCGTCCCGCGGGACGGGCACCACCTGAGCCGTGCGCCCGGGGATCAGCGCAGGTAGACGTCCTCCGACGGGATCGTCCAGCGCTCGACGACGAAGTCGTACTCCCACTGGTGGACGACGGGCACGCGCGTCTGGGACTCGAAGTGGAAGAGGCGGACGTTCGCGAGCCACACCAGGCGCAGGCCCGCGGCGCGCACCTTGAACGACAGGTCGACGTCGTTGAAGTTCGCGACCAGCACCTCGCAGAGCCCGCCCACCTGCTCGAACGTCTCGCGCCGCATCGCGACGCAGGCGGCGGTCAGGCCGGAGGCCTCCCGGCTGACGCGCAGCGCGCCGAACGGACCGGGATCGTCGGAGTCGGCCCGGAGGAACGCGTGCTGCAGCTCGCCGTCGGCGTAGCTGTGGCCCGCGTGCTGGAACCGGCCGTCCGCGAACCGCAGCAACGCTCCCGTCATGCCGACGTCGGGCTCCTCGAGGGGCGCGACGAGCTGTGTGATGAAGTCGTCCGACTCCGCCTCGACGTCGTCGTTCAGCAGCACGACGACGTCGCCGCGTGCGGCCAGGAACCCCAGGTTGCACTTGGCGCTGAAGTTGAACGGCTCGTCGTACCGGACGAGCGTGAGCCGGTCCTCGCCCACGACCGAGCGCAGGTCGTCCAGGACGTCGGGCGGCGTGGCGGTGTCGTAGACGACGACGATCTCGACGTCGTCGTGCCCCCCACGCTCCAGGACGCTCCGGGCGGCCTCGACCACGAAGGTGCGCTCCTCGCCCCACACGAAGCCCCGACCCCCGCGGGTCGGGATCACGACCGACACCGTGCAGGGCTCGCGGAGCCGCCGCTCGACGACGTAGGTCCCGGGCACCGAGCCCAGGCCGACCGTCGCCGGGAGCCCGAGCCTGTCCATGTGGTCCTGCACGGCACGGCGGCCCGCGTCCCACGCGTAGGGCTTGGCCCCGTGGTCGCCGGCGGTCGAGCCCGGCACGACGCGCCAGTGGTAGAGGACCTCCGGCACGTGCGCCACCGTGCGCGCGCGCTCGGTCACGCGCAGGACCAGGTCGTGGTCCTGGGAGCCGTCGTACCCGTCACGGAACCCGCCGACCTCGCGCACGAGCGACGCGCGCAGCACGGACAGGTGCGAGGTGTACATCTGGCTGCGCAGCCGCTGGGGCGACCACGCCGGCTTGCGGAACTCGTCGTAGAGGACGCCGTCGGCGCCGATCTTGTCCTCGTCGGAGTAGACGTAGTCCACCTCGGGGTCGAGGACGAGGACGTCGTGGACGCGCTCGAGCGCCGTCGGCACCAGGAGGTCGTCGTTGTCGAGCAGGACCAGGAACTCGCCGGTCGCGGCCGCGATCGCGTCGTTCGAGGCGGCGACGATGCCGCCGTTGCGCTCGCGCTCGACGACCCGGACGCGCGGGTCCGCGGCGGCGGCCGCACGCAGCACGTCCCGCACCTCGTCGGACGGGGAGAGGTCGTCGACCAGGACGAGCTCCCAGTCGGAGAACGTCTGCTCGCGGACCGAGGCGATCGCCTCGCGCAGGGCGTCCAGCGGCGGCTCGTAGACCGGCGTCAGGACGGAGAAGGTCGGTGCCACCGGCTCAGCTCCCCCGGACGACGCGCTTGACGCGGGCCAGCGGCGAGACGATCTTCGTGCCCACCCGCCACGACGCGGTGCTCTTGATCTCGGCCAGCTGCCGCTCGAGCTCGGCGCGCGCGTGCCGCTCCGCCGCCTGGGCGCGTGCGACCGAGTTGCGCGCCGCCCCCACCGACGCCTCGGCGCCCACCGCGTGGTCGCGCAGCGTGAGCACGCGGTGCCGCAGCTCGATGACCTCGTCCACGATGTCGCCGCGACCCACGGTCGGCGCGTGCAGCGCGGCCTCGATCCGCCCACGCTCGGTGTGCGCGTCGTCCCGCTCCGGGAGCGGGACCGCCGGCACGGGCTCCGGGAACGGCGTGCCGTCGTCCTCGCCGGGCACCGCGCGGAGCACGAACTGGTACGTGTAGGCGTCGGGCTGCTTCCGGACCCAGTCGACGACCGCCCAGGGCAGCGCGTCGGCGTCGACGTCGACCTCCACCTCGAGGGGGTCGAGCACGACGGCCCGCACGTCGACGGGACGCAGCCCGGCGGCGCGCAGCAGGTCCGCGACGCCCTGGCGCGTGAAGAACCGGACGTGGGTGCGGTCCAGCAGGCCCGTCTCGCGGTAGTCCCACCGTCCCTGGAGCAGCGCCAGCCGCAGCGAGCCGTGCGCGACGTTGGGCACGGACACCACGACGGAGCCGCCGGGCGCGAGGAGTCGCACGGCCGAGGCGAGCACCTGCTCCGGGTGCATGAGGTGCTCGAGCACGTCGCCGAGCACGACGACGTCGAACGTGCGCCCGGGGAAGAGCTCGGTCAGGTCGGAGCGCTCGAGGTCGGCGACGACGACCTCGCTCATGACCTCGCGGGCCCGTTCGGCCGCCTCGGCGTCGTACTCGACGCCGGTCACGGTGCACCCCTGCTCGGCGAGGGCGCTGCCGAGGTAACCGGTCGCGCACCCGATGTCCAGGACCTCGCGGTCGGCCCCGACGAGCTCGAGCTCGATCACCTGGCTCGAGTTGACGGCGCTGCGATCGACGTCTGCGATCTCGTACTGCGACACGTTCGCCTGCTTCCTGCGTGAGCTGCTGCGGGGCCGGCAGCCTTCCGCGGCCGAGGTGCCCGATCTGTGGCAGCGTCGAAATCTACCCGACCTCGCCGGGGGTGCGCCGTGAGAGGATCCGGCGGTGCGCATCACGCTGGACGCGACCCCGCTGCTGGGCCGCCGGACCGGGATCGGCCGCTACGCCGAGCACCTGCTGGCAGAGCTGCCCGCGGCCCTGGAGCGGGCCGGCGTGCAGGCCGAGGTGACCGTGACGACGTGGACCGCGCGGGGCGGCGCCCTGCGCGACCTGCCGCCCGGCGTGAGCCAGCGCGGCAGGCGCGTCCCGGCCCGGCTGCTGCGCGCGGTGTGGCGACGTCTGGACGTGCCGCCCGTCGAGCTCCTGAGCGGCCGGACCGACGTCTTCCACGGGACGAACTTCGTCTCCCCGCCGACCCGCGGGGCGCGTGAGGTCGTCACGGTCCACGACCTGGCGTTCCTGCACCACCGAGGCACCGTCGCCCCCGCCGAGCAGGTGCTGGCGGAGCTGGTGCCGCGCGCGCTGTCCCGCGGGGCGCTGGTGCTGTGCCCGAGCGACGCCGTGCGAGGGCAGCTGCTCGAGGCGTACCGCCTGCCGGACGAGCGGGTGCGGGTCACGCCCCTCGGCGTCGCGCCGCGGTGGTCGGCCGCGCTGCCCCTCCCCCCGGCCGCCCTCGCCGCGCGCGGCCTGCCGTCGGACTACGTCGTGTTCGTCGGCTCCCTCGAGCCGCGCAAGAACCTGCGGCGCCTGGTCGCGGCGCACGCGCTGGCCCGCACCCGGGCAGCGGTGCCGGACCTCGTCCTCGTCGGTGCCGGCGGACGCGAGCCGGGGCCGGCGGGTCCCGGGGTGCACCGCGCCGGCTACGTCCCGGACGACGAGCTGCGCAGCCTGGTGGCCGGCGCCCGGATCGTCGCCATGCCGTCGCTCGACGAGGGGTTCGGCCTGCCGCTGCTGGAGGCGGCCGCCTGCGGCCGCCCCGTCGTCGCGTCCGACCTGCCCGTGATGCACGAGGTCGCGGCCGCGGGCACGACGTTCGCGGACCCCCGCGACGAGGAGGCGCTCGCGCACGCGCTGGTCGACGCGCTCGCGGCCCCCGACGGCCCCGAGGAGCGGGCGGCCCGCCGGGCCCACGCCGGTCGGTTCACGTGGTCGCGGACGGCTGACGCGACGGTCGCCGCGTACCTGGCGGCGCTGCGGTGAGCGCCGAGGTCACGGTCGTCACCGTCTCCTGGGAGGCCGCCGACCTCACGCTGGAGTGCCTCGCCGGACTCGCCGCGCAGCAGCTCGACGACGTGCGCGTCGACGTCGTCGTCGTCGACAACGGCTCCACCGACGGGACGGCGGCACGCGTGGCCGCGGCGCACCCGGGGGTGCACGTCGTGCGCTCGTCGACCAACCGCGGGTTCGCGGGCGGCAACAACCTGGCGCTGCGCGACGTGCGCACGCCCTGGGTGCTCCTGCTGAACAACGACGCGGTGCCCGACCCGGACGCGATCCGCACGCTGGTGCACGCCGCCCGCCGGGCACCGGCGGACGTCGCCGCGCTCGCACCCACCGTGCTGCTGGCCGAGCGGTTCCGGGCCGCCGCCGCCGGCGAGGCCCCGGACGTCGTGGGGCCGGACGGGCGCTGGGTCTCCGACCCCGACGGCGACGTGCGGCTCGTGAACTCCACGGGGAACGAGATCCGCACCGACGGCTTCGGGGTGGACAGGGGCTGGCTGGCGGACGCCACCCGGCACGACCCGCCGTCCGAGGTCTTCGGGTTCAGCGGTGCGGCGGCTCTCCTGAGGACCGCGGCGCTGCGCGACGTGGGACTCTTCGACGAACGCTTCTTCATGTACTACGAGGACTCCGACCTGTCGTGGCGGCTGCGCCTCGCGGGCTGGCGGGTGCTGCACTGCCCCGGGGCCGTGGTGTCGCACGCGCACGCGGCCTCGTCGCGGGAGGGCAGCGACTTCTTCGTTTTCCACGACGCGCGCAACCGGCTCGCCATGCTGACCAAGGACGCCACGACCGGGCTGGTCGTGCGCTCGTTGGTCCGTTTCGTGCTCACGTCGGCCTCGCTCGCGCTGCGCCGGCGACGTCCGTGGCGCGAGACCCGCGTGCGTCTGCGGGTGCTCGTGTCGTACGCGCGGATGGCACCGGGGCTCGTCGTGTCCCGGTGCCGGTTGCGACGCGACGCGCGGGTCGCGCGCCGCGTCGTGGAGTCGCTCCTCGTGCCGCCGCGTCCCACCGGGGGCTACCGCCCCGCCGACGCACCGACCGCGAAGAAGGGCGCGCGCTAGCATCGGGGGCCGCCCCTGACACCTCGAGAAGGAAATCGCCATGCGCATGCTCGTGACCGGCGGAGCCGGCTTCATCGGCTCCAACTTCGTGCACCAGACGGTGCGGGAGCGTCCTGACGTGCACGTCACGGTGCTCGACGCCCTCACGTACGCCGGGGACGAGCGCAGCCTCGAGCCGGTCGACGGCAAGGTCGTCTTCGCCAAGGGCGACATCGCCGACCCGGACATCGTCGACCAGCTGGTCAAGGACGTCGACCTGGTCGTGCACTTCGCCGCCGAGTCGCACAACGACAACTCGCTGCACGACCCGTGGCCCTTCGTCCGCACGAACGTCATCGGCACCTACCAGCTCCTCGAGGCCGTGCGCCGGCACGACGTGCGCTACCACCACGTGTCGACCGACGAGGTCTACGGCGACCTCGAGCTCGACGACCCGGCCAAGTTCACGCCCGACACGCCGTACAACCCCTCGAGCCCGTACTCGTCGACCAAGGCGTCCTCGGACCTGCTGGTCCGGGCCTGGGCCCGCAGCTTCGGCGTGCGCGCGACGATCTCGAACTGCTCGAACAACTACGGGCCGTTCCAGCACGTGGAGAAGTTCATCCCGCGCCAGATCACGAACGTGATCGACGGCGTGCGGCCCAAGCTCTACGGCACCGGCGAGAACGTGCGCGACTGGATCCACGTCGAGGACCACAACTCGGCGGTGTGGCGCATCATCGAGGACGGCCGGCTGGGCGAGACGTACCTCATCGGCGCGGACGGCGAGAAGGACAACAAGACCGTCATCGAGATGATCCTGAGCCTCATGGGCCAGGCACCCGACGCGTACGACCACGTCAACGACCGCCCCGGCCACGACCTGCGCTACGCGATCGACGCCACCAAGCTGCGCACCGAGCTCGGCTGGGAGCCGCGCTACACGACGTTCGAGGACGGCCTCGCGGCGACGATCGACTGGTACCGGTCGCACGAGTCGTGGTGGCGTCCCCAGAAGGACGCCACGGAGGCGAAGTACGCCGTCCTGGGCCGCTGACCGTCGCATTCGTGGAGATGGCGCCGTCCGTCGGCGCCATCTCCACGAATCCTCCACGGCGCGGTCGCGGCAGTCCCCCGCCTCGTCCGACCTCCTCTCCTACGATCGGTCCGTGACCATCCGCCACGCCGCTGGACGGCGCCTCCGAGCGCCCCGACACGCGCGGACCCTGCGCAGCCACTCGGTGCTGCGCGGCGTCGCGCTCACCGTGACCGGCGTCGTGGTGTTCGGCGTCGCGGGCGGAGCGGCGTTCGCGGCACGTCTGACCACCAACGTCGGAGGGCTCGACCTCGGCGACCTCGTCGCAGCGGCCCCGACGCCGACGACCGCTCCCGACCCCGACGACCTGCACGCGGGCTCGCCCGTCAACATCCTCATCCTGGGCTCCGACCAGCGCGACGGCGAGAACGCCGAGATCGGCGGCCAGGAGGAGGGGATGCGCTCCGACACGACGATCGTCGCGCACGTCTCCGCCGACCGGACCCGCATCGAGATGGTGTCGATCCCGCGTGACTCGCTCGTCGAGATCCCGTCGTGCACCCTCACGAACGGCAAGACCACACGCGCCCAGGCCAAGGCGATGTTCAACGCCGCGTTCGCGATCGGCTGGGACAACGGCGGCGACCTGGAGTCGGCCGCGGCGTGCACGGTCAACACCGTGCAGGCGAACACGGGCATCCCGATCGACAACGTGGTGGTCGTCGACTTCGCCGGGTTCCAGAACATGATCAACGCCATCGGCGGGGTGTCGATGTGCATCCCGCACGACGTGTCCGACCGGTACACGGGGCTCGACCTCAAGGCCGGTGAGCAGATGCTCGATGGGACGACGGCGCTGCAGTACGCGCGCGCCCGGCACGGCACGGGCTTCGACGGGTCGGACACGATGCGGGCGGGACGCCAGCAGGTCCTCATCGCCCGGGTCGCCGACGAGGTCCTCTCCAAGAACCTCCTCACCGACGGCGCCCAGCTCATGCAGTTCCTGTCGGCGGCGACCCAGTCCGTCACGACGAACCTCTCGGTCACGGACCTCACCGGCCTGGCCTTCAGCCTGCGCGGCGTGGACCGTGACAACATCACGCTCATGACCGTGCCGTGGGCTCCTGCGCGCAGCGACAAGAACCGCGTCGAGTGGACGTCGGAGGCCGACGCGATCTGGGCGAACATCGCCGCCGACGTGCCGATGCTCGGCCAGCCGGAGCCGCCCGCCGCACCGGAGACCCCTGCCGCA